>JAJYLL010000053.1 GCA_021787735.1 Acidobacteriota bacterium
GTCGTTATTGACGTCACCGGCTGCAACAAATACCGGCGCCGACCCGGCCGCATAGTTCACTGTCGGCTGGAAGGTGCCGTCACCTTTGCCCAGCAGGATGCTGACGTTGTTGCTGCCGGAGTTCGCCACCGCCAGATCCAACTTGCCATCGTGGTTAAAGTCGCCCAAAGCCACCGAGTAGGGAGAGGATCCGGCCGTATAGCTCGTTGCGGCCTGGAAAGTTCCGTCGCCATTGCCCAGCAGTATACTGGCGGAGCCGTTACCCTGATTGGCGACTGCCAGGTCGGTTTTGCCATCCCCGTTGAAATCACCCGCGGCTATCGAGAAGGGATTGATTCCAACTGCGTAATTCACCGCCGCCTGGAACGTCCCGTTGCCATTGCCCAGCAGAATGCTGACGTTGTTTCCAAGGTAATTGGCCACCGCCAGGTCCAGCTTGCCATCGTGGTTGAAGTCACCCACGGCAATGGATTGGGGGCTGGTTCCGGCCGGGTAGTTCACGACCGTCTTGAAGGTGCCGTCGCCATTGCCCAGCAGAATGCCGACATCGCCGTTGTATTCCGCCACGGCCAAGTCCGGCTTGCCATCGCCGTTGAAGTCGCCCACGGCAACGTTGACCATTGCTGTGATAGTCGTGTAGTTCACGGCCGCATGGAAGGTGCCGTCGCCGTTACCCAGCAAGACGCTGACCCCGCCGCCCTGGTCAGCTACAACCAGGTCGAGGTTGCCGTCGCTGTTGAGGTCGGCCGCCGTAAGAAATTCCGGCAGGGACCCCGCAGCGTAGTTCACTGCCGGCTGGAAGGTGCCGTCGCCGTTACCCAACAGGATGCTGACGTTGTTGCCCGAGTAGTTCGACACGGCCAGATCGAGCTTCCCATCGCCATTGAAGTCCCCCATCGCGACGGAACTTGGGGCGGTTCCGGCCGCGTAACCGGCGGCAGATGTAAACGACACGGACTGAGCTTTGGCACCAGCAGCACTGAATCCTAACCATAGTAGTGAAGAAAGAACGATGCCAACACTACGGCGAAAGAAACTCATATCCCCCTCCAAGCAGCTTGACGCCATGGTGTTTGCGAAGGCCAGAATTAACGCTTTGGCCTTCCGGCAATTTAAAAATATGCATCCCTATGGGTGCAGGCAAGCACCCGTTTTCCCAGGCGGTTACACCCGCAGCCAATAACTCTTTTATAGCCCCCTAAAAACTCGTCGTCAGGGCTTCCGGAACTCGTTCATTGCCGCGCCGAGGAAAACATGGAACATTACACCGCAAGGATTCTAGCCTGCCGTGGAATCTAAAATCAAGTGACCGCCTGGTTAATAGTAAGTAGCTGCCGGGATTACCTTCAAGCAAGATTCCACCGAGAGCGGTCAGAAGTACTACCCGGAACGGTGGGCACACGCTTGGGACGGATTGTTTATGACCTGAATGGCATTTTGGACGTTTACTTCATCCGGTCGGCTGCCACGAAAGCCTACACCCCACCCACAGGAGTCGCACGCGGAAGACGTTCTTACTGGCTGGTGAGATCGTCCGCAGGAATAGCGTGCGTCAGGGTCAGACGATCTGAACTTCGCAGTTGGTCACAAGCGACTTGAACTTCTTTGCGTCGTCGCCGGTTCCGACGATGGTAGCATAGTGCATGGGAACTGCAATCTTGGGATTGAGGGTCTTCGCCGCCTTGGCCGCCTCTTCTACCGTCATCACATAAGTGCCTGACACGGGCAGCAACGCGATGTCACATCGGATGGATTTCATTTCCGGAATAAAATCCGTGTCGCCAGCGTGATACACGCGCGTTCCATCCATTTCGAACACAAAGCCCACGCCCTTTGCATCCTTTGGATGGAAGGGTTTTCCGGGCTCCCGAAATTTATTGACGTTGTACGCCGGAACGGCTTCAATCGCTATACCACCGACATTCAGCTTCGTGCCAGGCTCGGCAAAATGCTTTCCCCTTGCCTTGACCTTTTGCAGGCCGGCTTTGCACAGCGGGCTCGCAACAATGATGGTTTCAGGTGAGCAAACTTTGTTGAGGTCATCAACGCTCAAATGATCAAAGTGGTCGTGGCTCAGGAGCACGATGTCCGCCTTGTCCTCCTGTAACACCTTGAACGGGTCTGTATAAATTACCTTCGATCCTGCGACTCTGAAGGTGTCGTGCGCGATTCGGGTGAATTCAAGGTTCAGGAGTTTCATTACAATTCCTCCTGTGCAAAATACCTGCCTTTAGCTTCCGTCGCCCATGCGGCTCCGCCAAAAGTGAAAAGTTTATAATATCAAAAAAATGACTCACCGACGCGGTGAGATCAGGTCGTTGGCAGCGTGTCTTCAACTCTGAATCCTAAACTGGGTTTCATAGAACCCCCCTTGCTGACTCCGCCGTCAGCGAACTTGTCCACGCAGATACGATTGTTAGCAAATTCTAATAGCCTTTGGTCTACGTTATGCCGAAAAACAACTGGAGAGACAAAAGTTGGCGGTTCAACCCGTGAGGAGCCGCCAACACCGGGCCGGTAGAACGAAGTGAACAAGATCGCGAAAACGCTAACGGCCTCCCTTCTGATTGTCCTGATGGCGCTGGCCGGATCCATGGCCCTCGGCCAGGATTCGGGCGTGCCGCAGTCACTGGGCGAAATCGCCCGGCACTTGAAGGCACAACGCGAAAAACAAAAACAGAAGCCTGTGGCCGTTTACACCAACGACAATCTGCCTCGTCAGGAATCACTAGGAGCCCTCTCCGCGAATATGGAAGAGAATTCGCAGACAAAAGGGCAGGCTACGGGAAAGAATGCTCCGGGGGCTGCCGCCTCTGAAGGGCATGGAGAAAAGTATTTTCGCGCAAAAGCTGAAAAGATCCGCTCTCAGATGGAATTCCACAAGCGGCAACTTGCCGTCCTGCAACAGCAACTGGGGCTTACAAGGATGCAATATTATCCAGACCCCCAAAAGACCCTGGAACAGGAAAGTACCCCCGCATTCCAGACCGATATAAACAAGCTCCGGAGCAAAATCTCAAGTGCCGAGAAGGCGGTCGCTGACGATCAGAAGGCAATGGAAGATTTGCAAAGTGAGCTTCGGCGCGATGGCGGTGACCCCGGCTGGATCCGCTAATGGAATATTCTTCCCAAGTCTACGAGCGGCCCCACCCAAATCCACAGACGCAATGATGAACCTTGCCTTCCGCACCGCACTCTCTCTTCTCGTGTTTGCCGCATTTCTGCTACCGCCATCCGTAACAAGTTCCGCTCAGTCCCTGGGCGAAATTGCGCGCCGATACCGCAAGGAACTGGAGGAACGAAAGAACAAGGGTGAAGTCCCGGTCATAGTGTTTACAAACGACGACATTGCCAGGATGCCTCCAGTCTCAATTGTGGGGCCTTCAGTGGGCCGGGCCGCTGGACCGGCTTCGAAACAAACCGCGACAACGCCACCACCCGGGTCAACCCTCCGTAAGGCGACCACTGCGCCCACTGAGGGACATCGCGGAAAATCAGAAGAAAGCGCAAAGTCCAAAGAATATTGGCAAGCGAAATTCAAGGCTGCCCGCGCTGCGCTGGAGCAGGCCAAAGAAGAACAGACACTGGTGGAAGATGAAATTCAACTTCTCCAGATTCAGCAGGCAAGAGAACTGAACCCTGACCGCTCAAGAAAATTGAACAGCAAGATTGACGCATCGACTATCGAGCTTGAAGCCAAACGCGCAGCAACGCATAAAGCGCAGGCCGCGCTGGATGAAATTGAGAAGGAATTCAAAAAGAGCGGAGCGCCCGAGAGATGGATTCAGGACGATGCGAACCACGACTAAGCGCGCCTAGGCGGCCTCAAGTTTTCTCGCCCAGGTGCAAGGCTACCACGCCGCCGGTGAAATTCCTGTAATGGACACTGTTGAATCCCTCTTCCCGAAGCAGGTTTGCAAGTGCCTCCTGATCCGGAAAACGCAACACCGAGTCTGGAAGGTACTGGTATGGTCCCTGAACTCCTGAAATCCACGCGCCCAACCGTGGAAGAACGCGACGAAAATAGGCACGGAACAGCGGGCCAAAAACCGGCCACGTGACATGTGAAAACTCCAGGATCGCCACCGTCCCGCCAGGCCTCAGCACGCGCCTCATTTCCTGTACGCCGCGCCGGTAATTCGCCAGATTGCGGAAGCCGAAGGCGATGGTGAGCGCATGGAACGAAGAGTCACGGAACGGGAGGCGAAGGGTATCGGCCTCCAGGAAAACTGTGTTCGTGGAGAGGCCCGCTGATTTTTCGCAGGCCCGTTGCAGCATCGGGTGGCAGAAATCCGTCCCCAGCACTGCACCCTCGGATGCCTTCCTCAGAGCCAGCGCAAGGTCGCCCGTACCACAGCATAGATCAGCCACAACAGAAGAAGGATTGGCCAACACGGGCTTCAACGCCTTGACCGTTGCTTGCCGCCACCGGATATCAAATCCAACGGAGAGCAGATGGTTCAACAGATCGTAGCGTGGTGCGACGGCTGCAAACATGCCCCGCACAGCCGAAGCTGTGGAGTGCTCGTCCACGCCCTTCCCAATGGTTGTACCCTCTACCCTCTCGGGCTTTGCCTTAGTCATGCGCCTCCGATTCCTGCACGATACGCAGGGCTTCCACGGCGGCATCCATGGGAACGTCGCGCACGATCCGGACCTTACCGATCTTCTCCGGCACCACCCAATGGATCTGGCCTGCCACGGCTTTCTTGTCGCGCGGAAAGAGTTTTCGGATTTTCGCCGGCGACAGGTCACGGATGGAAGGCAGCGGCCCGATACGTCGGACGAGCGCCGAAATCCGCTCTTCTTCCTTCGCATTCAGCATCTTCAAGATCACGCCCAACTGCGCCGCGCACAGCAAACCCCATCCAACAGCCTCCCCATGGAGAAACCGGTTGTAACCTGTGGCTTCTTCCAGGGCGTGGCCAAAGGTGTGGCCAAGGTTCAGCAGTCGCCGGAGGTCAGCCTCATGTTCGTCGTGATTGACGATGTCCACTTTCACCTGTGCTGCACGTGCCAGCAAATCATCCAGGGCGCCATTCAATCCAGGACGCAGCCTGCCTGCGCTCTCTTCCATCAATGAAAACAAATTGGGGCCGGAGATGACAGCGTGTTTTGCAACCTCATAAAAACCGGAAAGGAACGCCCGCGGAGGAAGAGATTTCAGCACCACGGGATCGGCCAGCACCAGGCGCGGCGGCGCAAACGTCCCGATAAGATTCTTCATTTCACCTACGTTGACGGCGGTTTTGCCACCTATGGCGCTGTCGACCTGTGCCACCACTGTGGTCGGTACCTGGATGTAATCAATCCCGCGCATGTAAGTGGAAGCGACAAATCCACCAAGATCGCCCACCACGCCGCCGCCGAACGCTATCAGCAGTGAGCGCCGGTCCGCTCCTTTCTTCAGCAGCGTTGCGGCAACCTGTTCTGCCATTCGGATGCTCTTGGAGTTCTCCCCCGAAGGGACAAAGATCTCTTGCGGCGCGATCAACCGGCTGGCTTTCAAAAAATTCGCTCCCCAGCGCCTCCACAAAGAACGTTCCGTCAAAATAAATATCGAAGAGTAGCTGCGGTAAGGGAAGCGCTGAAACGCGCTCCACGCGGCGCGCCCGGCCACAACCTGGTAATCAAAGTCGCGAGATTTCACTTTCAATCGTCGCATAGGGCCCCAATCAATCCTTTCCTGTCGGTGAGTCAAAACACTTAGCATAACACCTGGAAGGGGGCAACTTCCTGCCTGGCGAACAATAGAACCGCGACGTTGCATTTAGCAAGTTGCTGGAAAAGCTGTAGCGGCGGCTTTACGCCGCCAACGCGCGCTGAAATCATTGGGCTTGTGGCGGGATGAACCCGCAGCTACATGCTCTCAGAGGCATTTTTCAGCAACCTGTTAGAAGCACTCGCCATGGTGCGTCAAGCTGACCTGTTCAGACGGGCTCATTGAGAAGATTCTGCGAATATTCGGCTTGAATCGGAAATGTGCATGAACTGCGAATGGCATTAAAGCTCCCGGCTACAGGTTGCGGGCGCACGCCGTCCCGCGTATGATGGTGATGATCCCTATGACCGAGAAAATTGAGCACGTTGATTATCTGATCCTTGGCGCCGGCATTGCCGGTTTGCGCGCCGCTATTGAACTGGCTGGTGCTGCCCACGTTCTGGTCCTGACCAAAGGCGAAATCTATGAATCGAGCACCGAACATGCCCAGGGAGGCATTGCCGCCGCATTGGCGGAGGATGACGAAGTACGTCTCCATCTCCAGGACACCTTGCAAGCAGGCGACGGACTCTGCCGCGAAGAGGCCGTGAAGGTCCTTGTGGAACAGGGCCCCCATGAAATCAGGAAACTGATCGACTGGGGCATGGAATTCGACCGCGAAGGGACGAAGCTGGCCTTCACGCGTGAAGCCGCGCACAGCCGTTCTCGCGTTCTTCATGCTCATGGAGATTCAACAGGCGCCCAGATCCTGCGGGCGCTGATAGTCAAGGTCAAGACGCTTCCTTCCGTTGAAATCCGGCCGCACACTTTTGCAACCGATCTCCTCCTTGACGGTGATCGGGTGGCAGGGGTCAATTACATCGACACAAAAACATCGCGCCTGCGGTCGATCGAGGCCGATGGCGTGGTGCTGGCAACCGGCGGGATGGGGCAGGTTTACAAGGAAACCACAAACCCCGATGTCGCCTGCGGAGACGGTGTCGCCATTGCCTACCGGGCTGGCGCGATATTGAGCGATCTGGAGTTCGTCCAGTTTCATCCGACTGCGCTCTACGCGAAGGGCGCGCCCCACTTCCTGTTGTCGGAGGCGCTGCGGGGCGAGGGCGGCATCCTCAGGAACATTGACCTGCACCGGTTTATGCCCCACTACAACGAGGCCGGGGAGCTTGCGCCTCGCGACGTTGTCTCTCGGTCCATTGTCATGGAGATGCGGAAGACCGGCAGTGACTTCGTATATCTTGATCTGACCGGCCTTGAAGAAAAACACGTCAAGAACCGTTTCCCCACGATCTACTCGACTTGCCTGCAATACGGGCTGGACATCACGACCGATCTTCTGCCGGTTCGTCCTGCCGCCCACTACGCCATGGGCGGAGTTGCAACCGACCTCAACGGCAACACTTCCATGGAAGGTCTTTACGCGGCGGGAGAAGTTGCCGCAACAGGGGTCCATGGCGCCAATCGCCTTGCCAGCAATTCCCTGCTTGAAGGACTGGTTTACGGCGCAAGAGCAGGCGCTAGCGCCCGCCGGCATTCCCACCATCAGCACTCCAAAGCCGGAAGCTCAGAGCCCGCGGCCAGCGCGGCTAAAGCCCGTCCAGGCGTGAAAGGCCATTCGTCAGCTTCCGGCACCGATATCGCGCAGGTTGTGACGGACCTCCGGGAAATTCTTTGGGACAAGGTCGGAATCATTCGCGACCAGGCAGGACTTGCGAGAGCCGTGCACAAACTTGAAGAAATCTCTATGGAAGATCCTATTCCTCTTGAGCGGCAGTGGCACGAAGCCCGCAACATGCTGACCGTCGCGCGACTGATTGCCTCCTCGGCGCTGGCTCGCAGAGAAAGCCGCGGAGCCCACTACCGCACCGACATTCCGTTCAAGGATGAGTCCACGCCTCCGCGCCACTCCTACGTCAGTAAAGGGTCAGCAGTTTCTTTTTCGCAGGACCTGCCGGCCGGCTTCGGCGGAAAATCAGCGGTCACGCACAAGTAACGCCCGCTCCATCACCAGGTCAAATGAAAATTGAGCTTCAGGCACTCGATGAATGTCCACAACACGGGAGTTTCTCCTCTTTGAAGGCACTACTGCACGTGCGGTGAGTTCTCCAGCTTATCAAGGGTGGCTTTCACCACGCGCCCGACGATCGTCAGGCTGGAAGGACTGCAATGCTGGACAATATCCTGCGCAGTGTGCCAGTAGCTGTTGTCGGGGCCGTAGTCCAAATCAATCACGTCTGCAGCCGATACGCCTGCCTGCACAAAGGGAATGTGATCGTCATCGATGGCAACGGGCGACCTCAGAAAATAACTTGAGTAGCCCAGTCTGTCTGCTTCCCGAAAGATAATTTTGTTCAGCCAGGCGGTGGAATTCTGGTCCCAATGAATGTCCAGTTGCGCGTCTCCGATCATATCCACAAGAATCATGGCGTCGATCCGGCTTAATGTTCCGTTTGCAGTGAGTTTCTGGACCAGATGCCGGCTGCCGTAAGTGCTGTCGGTGTCAGTCCAATTCTGCAGCGCTTCCTCGCCGTCAAAGAAGACGATCCAGTAAGTCAGCTTGTGACGCGTCGGTCGCAGCTCACGGGCCAATTCCAGCAGGAACGCCGCGCTTGACCCACCATCGTTGGCGCCGACAAAGCGGAAAGATTTCTCAAGCTTGGTGTCGTAGTGGCCTGCAATCATGACGATGTGGTTCGGTTCTGTGCCGGGAAGTTCGGCAATCAGATTCACCATCGGAATGTTGCCAACAGGCGTTGTGCCCACAAAGTGGTCCTGCACCACCTTGCAGCCTGCCTTCTGCAGTTGCCCGATAATCCATGCCAGGGAGGATTCGAGGGCGCTGGAACCGACCGGCCGCGGTCCGAATGCCACCAGGTGCTGGAGGTCGGCAAAGGCGTGGCCCCCATTAAAGGCGTAGGGGTCCGCCGGCTGGGCGTGCTGAGCACTTGCCAGGAATATTGGCATAAGACTGAATACAAGAATCAGGGCTGGAAGTTTGCCAGCGCTAGGCTTTCTCATGCCGCTTCTTCCAGTCTTTCCGGTAGTAGACAAGCCATGAGAGACCAATGCTTAGAACGTACAGACCCACCAGCGGCATCCAGAACATAAACAGCGTGGTAAAGTCCGGCGTGGGAGCCAGTGCCGCCGCCACAACCGCTGTGACGATGACTGCATAGCGGATATTCTTGACCAGGAACTTCGGCGTGACAATTCCGAAAATCGAAAGAAGCAGGATGACAACCGGCAACTCGAAAACAACGCCGACACCCAGAATGATGGTCAGCGCCAAGCCCCAGTATTCATGAATTGTAATCATGGGCGTGAAGCGATGCCCGAATTCCAGAAGGAACCTGAGAGCCGCAGGGAATGCAAACCGGTAGGCAAAGAACCCGCCGGTAAAAAACAGCCCGCTGGTCAAACCCACAAACGGCCAGATGTACTTCTTTTCGTGCCGGTAAAGGCCCGGTGAAATGAACAGCCATAACTGAAGCAGGATGTACGGTGAGGCCAGGAAAATACCGCCCACAATCGACAGCTTGATATAGAGATTGAAAGGATCGACAGGGTTGGTATAGACCAGTTTGTTCGCCATGTGCAGACTCGCAAGCGTGTCTGTCAATGGCTTGGCAAGAAGGCCGTAGATTTTGTCGGAAAAATAGAAACAGACTATGAAGCCGACGAAAATGGAGATAGCGCTGCGAACCAGCCTCTGCCGAAGTTCCTCAAGGTGCTCGAGGAACGACATCTGCTTGCCGCTGAAATCGTCATCCTCGGGGCCGTGGTTCGGGTTCTTGCTGGGAGGGTTCTGAATAGTCGTAGCCATACTCAGGAGCCGGCTCCAGACTGCCTTCGGACTGTTCGCTCAGCATGTTCGCTGTCTCTTCAGGGCGACTGTCTGACGTCGCCTCTTCAGAATGTGCGGCCAGTTCGTGCGTCTCTGCCGGGTGCTCGAAGCCTTCCTCTTCTGTTTCGGTGTAGGAGTGCGTCTCGTAAGATTGCGACTCGTAAGGCTGTGTATCGTGCTGGGAGTAACTCGTATAACTGGTGTCTTCGTCTTTGCGATCGAGATTCCGAATCTCCTCTTCCAGCGAGCTTTTCAGCTCGTTGGAAGCTCGACGCAACTCCCCCATCCCCTTGCCGAGTATGCGCGCGATCTCCGGCAACTTCTTCGGCCCGAATAGAAGAAAAGCAATGAATAATATGAACCCTACTTCAGTGAAACCGCCGCTGAACAAGACGAACCTCTCTTTTGCATAATAGGTGACGCTAGGGCGCTTGTCAAGCAACTGCCCGCGTTCAGCATCATGGCCAAGGCCGGCGCAGATGTTTGCCTTGCAGTCGCTGCGATCTCGCGAATAGCTCTCCCGTTTTGGAATGTTGAATCTGCAATTTGAAATCGGCCAGCGCGCATCCTGCCGCGCCCTTCAATGATGCACCAGCCCGAGGATGGTCATCTCATACAGCCCTCGGGCGAGGCAGCCCCCCTCGTGCCCCAGAGACCGACAACCCCTATAACGAAAATGAGCCCGAAACCGACCAGGCAACCCATAATCGGCAAACCAAATACCCCAATTACTCCCAGCCAGACGCCCAATAGCCCCAGCCAAGCGCCGAGCCGTACAGCCGGGTCCGGGCGATGACAGGCAGCGCGCAGCGCGGGTGGCAGATACGTTCCGCAGTTTGGAATGTATGCGCGGATGGCGTCCCGACGGATCGGGAAGATCACAGAATGGGGTCCATGGGCAACAGTGAAGTATCATTCAGAAAATAAAACCTCCAGCTTGACCACGGCCAGTCGCCCAACTGGTCCACCAGATTTCGGTCACCGCTACAGATCTTTCAGCCACCAACTGGAACGGTGCCGGTGGGCGGGGGTGTTGGGACATTGGCGTATGATCCTCCTATTTTAAAGGCCCTTGCGCTGGCCGAAGGTTGGGCGTAAAGTGCAGACGAATTAACTGGAGAAAAAGCTGGGAGGTGTGACCGATGGATTTGTCGAGGCGTGCCTTTTTGGAAATGGCAGTATCAACCGGTGCGGGACTTGCGGCGTCCAGCAGCGCGAAAAAGGAATCTGCGTTTTTCCCCAATGCTCAAGAGGAAATCATTCCGGCCCCGACCGGCGAATGGATGGCGGCCACTCCCGCAAGTTATTACCGTGCCTACCGCTCGAAACCTGCCAAATCTGCGGACGCCACAACATGGGTTCAGATTGACCTGGGCCAGACCCATCCTATTGACAGGATCAAGGTCTATCCGGCGAATGAGAGGCTCTACCCAGGACGTGATGAGCATTACGCGGGTGAAGGATTCCCATTGCGTTTCAGGATTGAAGTGTCTGACCAGCCGGATTTCAAAAACGCCAAGGCGATTGTGGATCACACGGGGGCAGACTTTCCAAACCCGAAAGGCGCGATTCAGAAATTCGGTGGGAATGGAGTAGCGGGCCGCTACTTGCGCTTCACAGCAACGCGGCTGACGAAGATCGCGGGTAGAGAAGGGATTGACCCCCAAGCGGGCTATCACCTGGCCCTGGCAAAGATATCCATTTACTCCGGCGGGAAAGAGATTGCCGCGGGATGCCCGGTGACCGTGGATGCAGCTTATGGAAATTACGATGATGTGGCGCAGATAACGAGGGCCGAGCGTGAGGGCGGTGAAGGCGTTCTTGTAGACAACCCGGGCAACGTTACTCCTGCAAATACCTGGAAGCCTCCCGTTTATCATGCCAGGAAACCACTCAGCGGCGTCACCCTGAATGGTGGTCTTTTCCAGACTGCCGTGGAAAACAACATCGGATACCTTTTGAATTCCTACAGTGTTGACGAATTGCTGCGCCAGTTCCGCGAGCGTGCAGGGATTCCCAATCCGCCAGGGTTGCCCAAGCCGAAAACGAAGTTCTGGGAGCATGACCTTGCGGGCTCAAACGCCGGACGGTTCCTGATGGGCGCCGGGAACACGCTGCGTTGGATTCATCACCCTGAGCTTCGCAGGCGGCTCGACGCGGTTGTGGACGGCATCGCGAAGTGCCGCCAGCCGAACGGGTACATCATGGCCTACCCGGAAAACACGATTTTCTTTTCGGAGCGCGGCGCGTATACACGCGCATGGCTGACGCACGGACTCATCGAGGCAGGGCACGCGGGGAACAGGAAAGCCTTCGAGTTGCTGCGGGGATACTACGACTGGTTCAATCAGTGCTCATACCTGCCTTACCTGATGAGATTTGCCATCCAGGGCGGACAGGGAATGATTGCGAACACGCGTCTCTACTCGACCCCGGTGGGGAAGCCCGCTGATATCCAGGTGATCCAGCGTTACTTCCAGCAGGACTATTGGCTGGACCGTCTGGCCGCCCACGATGAAAGCGCCATTTGGCAGTATCCATACGACCGGCCGCACTGCTACCTGCTCACCGACATCCTGGCGTACCTTGATGTTTATCGGGCAACGGGCGACCCTCGTTATCTGCGGGCTGTCAAAGGTGGATGGGACCTCTTCCGCGACAACTGGGAAAACATCGGGGGCAGCACGTCCATCATCGAATATCAGGTGTGCCCGCCCAAATCCTACCGGCTACATGCCGAGCTTGAGGAACTCTGCGGGAATGCCTTCTGGGCCTTCTTGAACCAGCGGCTGCATGAGCTCGATCCCCAGCAAGAAGCCTACGTTACGGAAATTGAGAAATCGATTTACAACGTGGCACTGGCTAACCAGGCGGGAACGGAGGGCTTCCGCTACCACGCTCTGCTGACCCACCAGAAAGAGGAGCCGACCCAGATTAACACCTGCTGCGAAGGGCAGGGCACGCGGCTGATCGGGTCATTGCCTGAACACATTTATTCCATTGCGCCCGATGGGGTTTACGTGAATCTGTTTGAACCTTCCACCGTTCGCTGGAAGCAGAATGGGCAGGCGTTGGCCTTGAAGATGACGACCACGTTTCCCTTCCAACCCGAGGTTCGGCTGGAATTTTCAGCTGGCCATGCGGCGCGGGCAAAAATCCGCGTGCGGGTGCCGTCGTGGGGGGCCCGCGAAATGGCGGTTGAAGTTAACGGCAGGCATGTTGCAACCGGCCGGCCCCGCAGTTACGTGGTCATCGATCGTACATGGTCCAATGGTGATACGGTCGGTTTTGAGTTACCGGCTGAGTTGCGCACGGTGCGCTACACGGGTGTTGACCAGATTCCTGACCACGAACGTTATGCCATTTTGTACGGGCCGATTTTGCTGGCGGCGGTGGGTTCGCCGGAAATCAGGCTGCGGGGAGTGGACGCCAAGCACGCCGATCGGCTCGTCGGGTTGCTGGAACCGCAGCCGGGGCGGCGGCTTCACTACACGGTGAAAAATAATCCGGGTATCAGCTACATGCCTTATTGGCAGGTTGACCGGCAGCCGTTCAACTGTCTGCCCGGTGTGCCCGTGGTCCGTTCTTAAACCTGCGCATGCAACTGCGCGTTCAGTGCAGGGCGGCGAGCAAGCCGTCCTGAATGGTTTCCTTATCCGCAAGGCTGAGCTTGTTTCCATTGATGGTGAGGTAAAACACGTCGATGGCTTTGCGGCCCTGCGTGTCAATGGTGGCTACTTCGATGTTGCATTGATGCTCGGCGAGCAGGGAGCTGATCTGGTAAAGCAGGCCGGGGCGATCCTGAGCGGTCAACTCGAGCAGCGTGCTGTGAGTGGATGATGCGTCGTCAAATCGTATTCGCGTGGGAATCCTGGCGCCGGCGCCGGATCGGCTCTCCGGCCGGATACGGCCGCGCATCAGGTCCGCGAGGTTTTTCCCTCCGGCCAGAACATCCGCGATGGTCTGCTGCAAGCGGCCCTGTTCGGCGGGGTTCAGGTCCAGCGTGTGAAACAGGTCCACAAACCGGAAGGAATCCAGAATCGTACCCGCACTGTTCGCAAAAGCTTCGGCCGCAACAATGTTCATTCCCCATGCCGTCAGAATCCCGGTCAGAGCTGCAAAGATTCGTGGACGGTCCTGGGTCATAACCATGAGTTCCCAATGATGGTCGCGACTTCTCAGGAGCGTTTGAACAGGGTCAGTGGAAAGCGCCTTCGCCATGCGGAGATGGGTTTCAATCTCTTCGGTTGAATGAATCCGCAGGTAGCGTTTGGGAAAACCCTTCAGGAATTTGGCCGCGCCCCTGGGAAGTTGCTCTTTGCCGTCAAGGGAAGAGGCGCTGTCCGTTTCGGGAAGACCCTCATCGGCAGAGAGAATCCGGTCACTGTCAAGGCTGCGGGCGAGCGCATTCGATGTCGCCGCATAGAGCGTCCAAAGCATCTCGGCTTTCCACGGCGTCAACGCTTCCGGGTTGACCGATTTAATGTCGGCGTAAGTCAGAAGCGTTAGCATCTTGAGCCGGTTTTGCGACCCCACGATCTCCATCAGGCGGCGGACGGTGGCGGGATCGAAGATGTCCCGGTGCTGAAACGAGACGGACATTTCAAGGTGCCTGCGGATGAGGAAGCGGATTGTCTGCCTTTCTTCCTTTTTCACTGGAAAGCGATTGAAAACCTGCTCGACGGCTTGCAGGCTCCCTTCGATGTGATTTTCGGCGGGCATTCCTTTGCCGACGTCGTGGAACAGAAGCGCGAAAAACAGAAGGTGAGGCTCTTCAAGTTCGGACAGAATCTCACCAAATTTCCGCTCCCATTCGCCTTCGGCATTTCTCAAGGCGCATAGATTCTGGATGGTCAGCAGAGAGTGCTCGTCGGCCGTGTAGCGATGGTAGAAGTCCCGGATCACCAGCGCATCAATGGCGCGAAATTCCGGGAAGAATTCCTCAAGCCATCCCATTCGGTGCATGGCCCGGATCGCCTCGATGGAGTGAGGCAGTGAAAGAATGCGGCAGAAATGCTGCCAGAAATCGGGATAGTCCTGAACGCTGCCCAGCCCTGCCTGCAATGCCTGCTTCACCCATTGCTCCGCTTCACGGCTCATTTCCAGTCCGTGTCGGGCAACGAATTCAAACAGCCGCATCAGGTAAGCGAAGTCGCGCCCTTCGGCCGGGACTTTGAGGATGATCTTTCCGCGCACGGCTGAAAAATCAAGGTTCGATACGCGCGATTTCCAGTCGCGGTAAAGGTTGTAAAGCGCCAGGCGTCCGGGCTGGGCCTCTTCCATGGTGTCAAGAGTAAGCCGCTTGATCGCGCGAGTATGCCGGAAATAGGCGCGCATCCAGTCGGCCGGTGGGAATTCATGGCCGTAGCTGATCCCAATGCCCCTGTCGGCGGCGCTCTCCTGCAGTTCGTAGCTGAGGCGGTTGTCATCCCGTTCCTGCTGATAGTGGAGAAAGCAGCGCGTCGCGGCCAGGAACTGGAAGGCCTGTTCGGCCGCGTCCTTTGACCGGGGATGAAAAAGGCTGCCGGGAGATTTCCAACTCCCGGTGGATTCCAGCTCTGAAATGATGTTGAGCCAGCGTGCGACATGAAAGTCGCGAAACCCTCCGGGGACTTCTTTGATATTGGGTTCCAGGTGATAAATGGTGTCCCAGTGTTTGTGATGGCGCTCGCGCGTCATATCAATCAGGTTAATCAGCAAGGTCTTCCCGTCCTTGCCCAGCAGGCGAGGCAAACGGGTGTCATGAAGTTCGGTAAAGAGCGCCTCCGAGCCTGCAACGTAACGGCTGTCGATCAGCGCAACGTTAAATTCCAGGTTGTCCCTGTGGAGAATGCTGCAGTCGTCGAGGGTCCTGCAGGTCTGGGAGGCCCGCAGGCGCAGGTCCCACAGTGAGCGGACAATCTGCCCGATGGATTCACGATAGTCGGCCAGTGCTGTACCCTTGCTGGAAACAAACAGGAGATCGACGTCGGAATGGGGAAAAAGTTCCTGCCGCCCATACCCGCCCAGGGCGACGATGCAGAGGTCGGCAGATTCGGCCCGACTGGCGATATGGGCCTCATAGAGTTCGCGGATTACGCGGTCCACGACTTGCGCGCGAGAGAGGATGACGGACCGACCGTCACCGGACCCTTCACATTCAGATCGGATGCGATCAAATTCACTGGAGCAGAAATTCTGCAGCAACGATTTGTGAGGCGCGGACGGCATGAACTGAGATTATAGGAGAGCCGCCGTTGGCGACAAATCAATTCAGTTTATGCATGGCATAAATGACCTCGGTTTCCCGCCCAGGCATTCCGGCGGCTGAACCGGAAGACATGGGAACAAGCAGTGCGTGAGGGTTATGTCAAAGCGGGTTCAATGCTGGCGTGCCCGGTCTTCTTGGCCTCGGATAGTGCCGATTCTGCCGCCGAAATGATATCCGTGGCTTGGATGTTTTTTCCGCCAACGGCAATTCCACAACTGACGCTGATGGCGAAGTCACCTGCGAAAGATCGGATGAGGTCCTCGCAAATCCTTGATCGGACTCTTTGGGCCAGACATGAAGCGCCGTCGCCGTCGCAGGCCGGTGAGATGATGACAAACTGCCCCGCGCCGTACCGACCAACCGAATCATAGATGCGAACC
The DNA here is from genome assembly GCA_021787735.1 of Acidobacteriota bacterium. Lineage (GTDB taxonomy): Bacteria > Acidobacteriota > Terriglobia > UBA7540 > UBA7540 > SCRD01. The sequence goes on from JAJYLL010000053.1 coordinate 16,197, forward strand.
GTGGTGCGGATTCTTCGAGCCGTCTCGCGCAGGGCCGTGTCGCCGGCCATGTGACCGTGCTCACGGTTGATTTCATTGAGCCCCCTGATATCTACAATCGTCACGGCAAGTGTGAGGTTCTGCCGGCTGGCGCGGTGAAGTTCGCGGTGGAGGATTTCCATGATGGCAGACCGGTTCCAGAGTCCTGTCAGCGTATCATGTGTGGTTTCAACCTTGATGGCGTCGTGAGCCGACCGGAGCTGGTCTTCCAGTTCAATGATGCGGCTTGCGGCGCGCAGCCGGGCTTTCAACTCGTGGGCGGCATAAGGCTTGGGAAGGTAGTCGTCGGCGACGGACTCGAAACGACCGTTTGCATCTTCCGTGGCCTGCCTTGCAGTGAGGAGAATCACGTACAGGGGCGGCCGGCTTTCATCCTTTCGGATCTTGCGGCAGAGCTGAATACCGTCCATCCCGGGCATCATCCAGTCGAGGATGGCGATTCTGTGCCTGGAATCGCCCTGCAATACCTGCCATGCCTCGTTGCCGTCTGACACTACGGTAACGCTGTACCCCCATTTCTTCAGGAGGATTTCCAGCAGTCGGCGGTTGACGGGTTCGTCATCGGCAATCAGGAGGTTCATCCGGCGACTTCACTCTCCTGTTTTTCAATGGCCTCCAACACACGGCGTATTTCCTTTTCAACGGCGTGGAAGGCTTCATCGGCTTGTTCCAATTTTGCCTGGCGGGCCAGCATTTCCAGATTCAATGTGGCCGTGACCGCGTCTTCGGCACCAAAGTTGCTGACGGATCCTCTCAGGGTGCGAGCGACCATCTCGATGGCTGCCGCATCCTTCCGCCTGACGGCTTCGCCCAGCTTATTGAGCATCGCGGGTGTCTCCCGGACAAACAGCCGGAGCAGGTCGTGGAAGATATCTGAATCTCCATCAACGGCTGCAAGCCCTCGTTTCATGTCGATAATTTCGCGGGGCGTGGATTTCAGATGCAGATCAGAAGCGGGTCGCTGATTGGGCTGAACGATTTGTTCGACCAGTCCGACCAGTGCATGGACGGCAATCGGCTTGGCGATGTATCCGTCCATACCTGCCTTTAAAAATCTTTCCTCGTCGCCTTTCATGGCATGCGCTGTCATGGCAATAATGGGAAGCTTGTGGGCAGTCCCAGTTTCCATCGCCCGGACGGCAGCCGTTGCTTGCAGCCCGTCCGTCTCCGGCATCTTGACATCCATCAGCACGACGTCGAAACCGTCTAACCCTGATTCCTGTATGGCCTGCACGGCTTTACTTCCGTCTGAAACAGCCGTGACCTGGTGGCCGGCCTTTTTTAAGAGGCGTTCGGCCAGTTGGCGGTTGACCAGATCGTCTTCCGCCAGCAGGACACGGAGATTGCGCCGCCCCTCGCGGAGCGTGTGTCGCGTGACGAGTTCGGCGTCCCGGGTGCGGCTCCGCTCCAGCGATAGCGCGATCATGACGGCCTCGAGCAAGTCGCGTTCTTTAACCGGCTTGTGAAGATACGCTGCGATTCCCAGTTCTCGGCACCGGGCGGCGTCGCCACGCTGGCCGCTGGAGGTCAGCATCATGATTGTGGCCCCGGAAAGGCCAGGGTCTTCCTGGATGTGCTCAGCAAGCGCGAACCCATCCATGCCCGGCATTAAGGCGTCGAGCAGGACCAGCGGAAATGGTTTTCCTGCCTCCTTGGCATGTTGCATGGCTGCCAGGCCCGTCCACCCTCCGTCAGCCATTGCGGGTTTCATCCCCCAACTGGATAGTATTTCTTCCAGCAGACGCCGGTTTGTTGCATTGTCGTCGACCACAAGTGTTGGCAGGTCTTTAAGGCTGATCTCCTCCGATGGAACTGCCGACTTACCCTCCGACCTGACAGAGTGGAAGCGGACCGTAAAATGAAAGATGCTGCCTTCTCCCTCCTTACTCTCCATCCAGAGACGGCCTCCCATCATCTCCACAAGTTGCAGAGAAATGGTAAGGCCGAGTCCTGTGCCCCCGTGTCGCCGCGTGGCAGAACTGTCCGCCTGGGTGAAGGGCGCAAAAATCGTCTGCTGCTTGTCTGCGGGAATGCCTACCCCTGTGTCGGTTACCGTGAAATGGATCACGATTTCCTTTTCTGTCCGGGACTCCAATTCGACGCGCAAGACGACTTCGCCATTATCCGTAAATTTGATGGCATTGCCAACCAGGTTGACGACGACCTGCCGCAATCGCGTCGTGTCGCCTTCCACCTGGCGGGGGACGTCGCGCGCCACGTGCAGGACCAGTTCCAGTCCTTTTTCATGGGCCCGCAACGAGAGGGTTTTGAGCGTATCTCCGAGCGAATCCCGCAGGTCGAAATCAAGAAGATTAATGTCCAGTCGCCGGGCCTCGATCTTCGAAAAGTCGAGGATGTCATTGATAACGGTCAGCAATGTCTCACCTGAGCTCTTTACAAGGGAAAGATATTCGCGCTGTTCCTCGGATAGATTGGTATTCAGCGCGAGTTCCGTCATACCCAGGACCCCGTTGAGCGGAGTCCTGATTTCATGGCTCATATTGGCCAGGAATTCACTCTTCGCGCGATTGGCCGCTTCAGCCGCTTCCCGGGCCATCTGGCGTTCGATTTCGGTGCGCTTTCGTTCGGTAATGTCGCGTACCATACCGACCAGACAGAGCATATCACCGGCGTTGTTTAAGATACTGTATGCCGAAATCTCGGCGTCGAGGGGCCTTCCGGGCCGCGTTCGAAGTATGGTTTCGAAGCGAAACGAGGATGTATTCCAAAGCTGTTTGCGGAAGTTCTGGAAGTCCTCCTCACCCATCAATGCAGCCGGTGATAACCTGCGGATTTCTTCGTCTGAATACCCGATTAGCACGCGGTGCGCGTCGTTCTGTTCCAAGAACCGAAAATCCGGGTCAATTATGGCCACGGCTTCGTTGGACCGGGCAAAGATTTCCTTATATAGCTTGAGGTTTTGTTCTGCTTGTTTGCGGTCGGTGATGTCGATGCTGATGCCATCCAGCCGGATGACCTTGCTCTTAGAATCCCGGACGGCCCGGAAGCGGTTGTTCAGCCACCGGACCTCGCCGTCCGGGCGTACTATTCTGAACTCCTGGTCAACGTCAGCCTCAAGCAAATCGGTAGATTCTACGACCCGCTTACGGTCGTCGGGGTGAATGATTTTCAGCCACAGATCGGGGTCCTGAAAGAATTCGCTGATTTTGAGGCCACACACGACTTCCGTTGCGGGGTTCAAGTAGAGGAACCGGCGCCCATCCGGCGCAATGGACCAAACAACCTCACGCAGGGAGGCGAGAATGCTGTTCAATCGTTCCTCGCTCTGGCGAAGCGCCTCCTCGGCGCGTTTGCGGTCCGTGACTTCTACGACGATTACCGCTAAGTCGCATGATTCTCCCTCCAGGGCCGGGATTGGATAGTACGACGAAATAAAGTGGCGTGTGACTCCGGGCTGAGCGGGGACCTCTCCCTTATGCAGAAAATTCACCAGAGGTTGTGCGGTGGCCAGGACCCGGCGCATGGCCGGCTCGATGACGGGTGCGAGTTTGGGGGTTGTTTCGCGAAGTGACTCTCCGACACACTCCCGGGGGCTCAGTTTCATAAGTTGCGCCAGAGTTTCGTTAACCCTTATGAATCGCAGTTGATTGTCCAAGATGGCAAGCCCTGCCGGCGCGGTAGAAAAAAAGGAGTCCAGCCGTTTTTCGCGCCGGGCAAGCATCTGCTCAAAGAGCTTTCGCTCCGTAATGTCACGGGCAATTCCCTGAGTGCCCGCCGGCTTCCCGTCCTCATATACCAGCCGGCTGCTGACTTCGAGGGGAACCTTGCGTCCGGCCCTGGTAACGATGTCAATCGGGTACGTCGGGACCATTTCGTCCCGCTGCCTCTGATTGAGCATCTGCCCAGCCAGAGCCCGGTGTTCTTCTGCAACATACCCCAGAATATTTGTGCCAAGTATCTCCACCCGCCTGTAGCCCACGACCCTTTCGGCAGCTCCGTTACAGGAAGTTACATTCCCATTGAGATCAGTTGTGTAGACGATGTCATTGGCATTCTCGAACAATTCCTCATACCGGTTTTTCAGGGCAGTTTCGCGCCGTGCCCACTCTTGCACCAGGCGGTTCTGGTTCTGGACGCGGCGCCGGAGAATCTCAGCCCAGAGGAATGAAAGGAACGTCAGAATTGCCGCACCACCAAGCACCCAGTTCCATTTCCGTGCCTCCCAGACGCCGATGATTTGAGGCCATTGAAGGACGCTTGAGGTGACGCGGATGGAAGCTCGCGCCTGTGTTCCGCTCAAAGGACCTGTTAGCAAGACGGTGTCTTGCTGGATGTGTTTCTCAATGCCGGGAGGCGACAACGTGCCCGCGGCCCGCGCCCGGCACACCCGTGCGGCCGGCAGAAGCAATAAAAGCGTTGCGACTGCCAGCAACCAGTAGCGTGTAACGCGGCCAGGCGCCCGCACAGTGCCCCCGATGCGCCCCATACGTAGCCCCCTCATGGATTTCTCACTCAGTCTGAGACTTGAGAAGCTTTTCGTAACATTCGGGACAGATTCCGTGGCTGAACTCGGCGTCCGTGTGGTCCGAGATATAAGCTTCAACCTGTTGCCAGTAATCTTTGTCATTGCGAATCTTCTTGCAGTACATGCAAATCGGCAACAATCCGTGCAGATGTTTGACCAGCTTCAAGGCCATTTCCAACTCCTCGACCCGCTGGGCAAGGCGGTCTTGCAGGTCCAGAACGCGCAACCCGACGTGAACCCGGGCCCTTAATTCAGCATAACGAAATGGCTTGGTGACATAATCGTTAGCGCCTGACTCGAGGCCGGTAACAATGTCTGCAGAATCACTGCGCGCCGTAAGCAAAATCAGGTAGGGCGGCGGGGCGAGCGGGATTTCGCGAACCCTTTTGCAAATGGTGGTGCCGGCCATCCCCGGCATCATCCAGTCCAGCACCGCCAACCGGGGAGCTTCCGGGCCAGTCAGGACCTGCCAGGCTTCGGTCCCATTCTTGGCCACAACGACATCATGCCCCCACTTCTCGAGCATCTTCTGCAGAACGCACAGAGATACGCAATCGTCTTCGGCCACGAGGATGCGCGTCGTTTCCCCCTCTGCTGGATCTGTATTGTTTTTGTAGGTCATGGCTTCCAGAGCCCGGCTTTCTTATTTCTCAGTTTCGATGTACTTTTTGCAGCGCCTGTGACAGCTCTTGAAGTGTGAAGGGCTTCTCCAGAAACTCCGGGCTGCCGACCTCAGCCGCTTCGCTTCTGATCCTCTCGGAACTGTACCCGGACGAGAGAATGACTCTTACCCTGGGGTTGATATTCTTCAGCCGGGAATAGGTATCCAGCCCGCTCATTCCCGGCATGATCAGGTCCATCAGAACGCAGCTGATCTCTCCACGTCTTCGGGCATAAATCTCGCAGGCTTTGCTGCCGCTATTGGCAGTGATCACATCGTAGCCGAGCCGGGTCAACCCTTTGTCCAGGAACTCCAATACGTGCGGTTCATCGTCCACCACAAGGACACCTCCCCGGCCCGATATCACCTGCTTTGAGCTTGCATGAGCCGTTGGCGGGATATTGGTCACAACAACCGGCAGATAAATGGAGAACTCGCTCCCTTCGCCCGGCTTGCTGCTGACTGAGATGAAGCCTTCAGCCTCCCTGACGATCCAATCGACCATGGCCAGCCCCAGGCCAAAGCCCTGCCCTGTGCACTTGGTGGAAAAGAAGGGGACAAATATCTTTTCCAGTATCTCCGCCTGCATTCCTTCTCCGGTGTCGCGAATGGCGATACGAACATAACTGCCCGGACCGCACCTTGCGGGAAGCCTCGCATCGTCCGGCTTGAGCATTTGCAAATCCGCTTCAATGGTCAGCGTTCCGGGCCGCTGCATGGCGTCGCGCGCATTGATACAGAGATTCAGGATCGCCTGTTGCAGACGGCTTCGGTTTCCTTTGACGCACGGCAATTGGGGTCCGACGCGCTGTTCAATTCTGATCTTGCGGTCGAAGGTGCGGGTAATAATGCTGAGGGTCGCTCCGATCAGCATCTGGGTGTCAACCGGCCCCTTCTCGTCAGGATTGTCCTTTGAAATGTCCATGAGTTGCCGGGCCAGGCTGGCGGCGCTCTGGGCGGATTCCTCAATAATTTTGAGAGGTTCGTGCAGCGGGTCGGACGTTGACAGGCGAAATCGCGCCAGCGAGGCGAACCCGATGATGACTTCCAATACGTTGTTGAAGTCGTGCGCTACGCCGGCCGCAAGCATCCCCAGCGTCCGAAGCGCCTGCGCCCGGTAAAACCCATGCGTGGGCTGCCCGGAGTTGGCTGATTCGACCGTTGAATGCGTGTCCTGGATGAAAATCAGAAAGTGCGCGGGCTTGCCGTTATTGCCGCGAATAGCCCGCGAATCGATCAGACACTCAATCAAGTTGCCGGACCTGCCCGCCACCTGACCCGCCATGGGCGGAGCCTGACCGTTTGATGACGCGGGCTCGGCCAAGGGAGACGAGTTCAGGATGCCGCCACGGGGACGGATAAGCCAGCCCAGCTTCTTTCCTGCCAGCTCGTCCGGACTGTATTGCAACAGTCCCGCAAGCGCGCGATTGGCGTGCTCAATCCTGCCTTCCAGGTCCACCAGCGCCACTCCGATATGCGACTGTTCAAAGATGGCCCGCGTAATCTGCGCGTGCTGGCCACTGTCCAGGTTTAACGGAGTTTCCGGATTTGTGCATGAGCCGCCGTCTTTCGTATCTGCTGACAAAGCAAAATGCGGCTCCGGCGTGTCATTCCCAGCCACTTTTGCGGGGGCTACGCCTGACGCTTCCAGACCGGCTCCAACGCGGATTTCGTTTTTGTGTTTTCTTGAAGGTCGAGTCCCTTCCGACATGGCGGTTCGTCCTTCCAGACCCTTAAATCACGAGTCCTTTCCTCTTTTTGGCCCTCACCTCGCAAGTAAACGTGGACGAGGCTTCCAATGCCAACACCGCAAAGGACTTCCAATTATTTGTTATCGGCAGTATTTATAGAAACTTGACCCCAAAGTGTTTGGCTGGTGGGCCCTGAAAATGGCAAGCTGGCAGGTCGTGCCATTTTGATAAACTATTTCTGGTTCCATTAAACTTACCCTGCTGTTTCATGCCGGGGTGAGCGGGCCGATGTCCCGCATTTGAGGAGGAATGGATGGTCAACACGCCTTCAATGATGGTCCCACTGGGAACGCAATCGCCGCCGCTCAGCCTTCCTGACACGAACGGCAAAATCGTTTCCCTTGGGGATTACAAGGATACGCCTGCATTGCTCGTCGTCTTTCTGTGCAATCATTGCCCGTTTGTCAAACACATCCTGCCGCACTTTGTCCCTCTCGCCCGGGAGTATCAGGCCCGCGGCGTCGGTATTGTGGGGATAAGTTCCAATGACGTGAGCCACTATCCTGATGATGCTCCAGAAAAAATGGCCGAACTGAGCAGGACTATGGGCTTTTCGTTTCCCTATCTGTACGACGAAACCCAGCAGGTAGCCAAGGCCTACGGCGCGGCCTGTACACCGGATTTCTACCTTTTTGACGCGAAGGGCCGCCTGGTCTATCGCGGCCAGATGGATGACAGCCGGCCGGGTAACGGCAAGCCTCTTACCGGCGCCGACTTGCGCGCCGCCATGGATGCCGTGCTTGAAGGCCGGCCGGTTTCTGAAGATCAAAGGCCAAGCATTGGATGCAACATCAAATGGAAGTCGGGGAATGAGCCGGAATACTTCCGGCATTAGCAGGAAAGTCCCGACAGGCTCGCGTTACAGGGAACCTTTTATCAGCAGGCTCGCTGGTGGAGGCCGGCGTCGGCGGTTGTCTCGCGGGGTGCTTGGGCGCAAGGAAAGACGCGTGCCCCGACGGGTGTTTTGTTAATGGGAGTACGGAATCCAAACTGTCTTTGCGGTCTTGATATCCAGAAGCTCCACAGCGTTTGCCGAGATCTGCAGCACAGTGAAACTGTTCTCAAACGTTTCGCCTTTGGGGACGATAAACACGTTCCCGTGGTCGGAAATGACGGCGTGCATTCCGGCCCCCTTCTTTTCAATAAACCCGATGAGCATCAGGTCGGAGAAGGTTGTCTGTGCAGGGGAATTTGCCGCTGCGGTAATTGCCTGGTTTGCCGGCGCAACCGGCCGGGCTGGCCGCAAAACCCCGGGCTTCGGTGTGAACTCAAACGGGTTCCGCGCCGGGATCGCCAGTGCCTCGCGGGGCCTCAGTTCGACCCGAATGCCGGGCTGTTGCGCGTGAACGTCAAAAATCGGGTAGCCTTCCAGCTCCGCGACCACCCGGACCACGGGAGGATTTCCCTGGCGCCACTGTGCCACGCGGACGCTTTTCAGCACGGGCGACCCCACTTGGTAAACACTCTTAGCACTTGCATCGCGCGCATCTTTTAAGTCAATCACCAGGCGGAAGGGGTTCGTAAGCTGGAAAACGCGATAGGGAACCGAGCGTGAGCTTGAGATGTCGAAAGTGGTTTGGCCCTTGTCATCCGGCTTGATGGATATGCCGGACACCAGCGCCAGCGTGTCAGGCTTGTTGCGGCCGGCCATTTTCAGGTCCGGGCTGGCCACGGGGACAAGCCTGTCGTGGGGCGGCAACTCGGGACCCGTCAGGCTGGCCGACAGGTCCTTAAACCTGTGAACTGGGAAAACCGTATTGGGCTCGGGAGCCTCCTGGGCGCTTTGCCTGGCAGGCTTCTTGCCGCTATCTGGCGGATCGGGTTTCGCCGTGTTCGAGGCGTCGTAGGCGCTCTCCGCAGCCGTTGGCTTGAGTTCAATCCGGATTCCCGATGGTTGACGTTTGATGGTATATTCCGGGGCGCCTTTCAGGTCGGCGACGATGCGAACGACGGCAGGATCGAGCTTCCACTGGCTGGCGCGGACGCGGGCAAGGACCTCGGACTGGGCCGCATACTCACCCTTCAGGTCGGTTTCATGAGCTCCCTGCAAGTCCAGCACCAGCCGGTGAGGATGGGCCAACTTGAGCGTCTGGTAGGGCACGGGCTGCGTGAGAGAGATGTCGATCGTCACCGCTCCACCCGGCGCATCGTGGATGGAAATCCCCTGAACCAGCGGCTGATCAGACGCCTGGCCGGAGGCCACAACGCGGCGAGCCTGTAGCGTCGCCATCGCTAACAGAATTGAGAATGAAATAGTTGCGGCCTTAGCCGCCCTTGACGACATTCCCGTCTCCATGGCCAGGCAAACCTTACGGCCGGTCTGGTTACGGCCCCCGTGTTGTCAGATGTACGGAGCTAAAGCCAAATATACCGGGCTGGAATACGGGTGTCAAGCAGGGGATCCCTGCATGAAGGGGCGGGTCTTACCCGCAGCGATCTCCCTTGTTGGTGCGTTTCACGGGTGGCAGGTGGTCGTGCGCACACGCGATATTGAGGACACGCTTGCGTTGCCCTTCCGGTTCAATCAAACTTTCACTACGGGGAGGGTGATTGCGAACATGACCGAGCTTGTAAGCAGGGCGAGCGCGGCCCCGGGCAGTGCCAAGTGCCCCAGCAGCCCGGCAACCACGGCCATTTTCTTTGAGAGCATAAGGGTTCCCAGGTAGGCGGCTGCGCCCGCGATGAATACTCCGCTGATCAGGTTCAGAACCAGTTGGTGTGTCATCGTTCAAAGCACCTCAGTGAACATGAAACTTGACCTCAACCCCGTAAACGTCACTCAATACCTCCGGGGTCAGCACTTCCTTGGGAATCCCATAGCAACGGTGACCGAATCTCGACCGACACAGAAAGTGCATGGAGTATGCCAACACGATGTTCAAATCGTAGGTGACATTAAAAATGGTCAGCTTCTGCGAACGCCAAACGTCTCGCAAGAGCGAATAAATCGTCTCGCCGCCGGCGATATCCACTGCGGCTGTCGGCTCATCCAGAAACAGCACGTTTGGGCGAGAGGCAAGGACCCACGCGACAAGCATCCTTTGAAATTGCCCGCCCGACAGGTAACCTGCGCGCTCATTCAGGACCTCTTTTTTGCAGCCCAACTTGGGAAATAGAAGTCAAAACTTCCTCGCGCTTCAGTTTCTTAATCCTTTACCGTCAGGGGCATGTCTCTTACAGACGTCTGATTGAGACCCTGAGGAAGGTAGCCGACTCTTGCCTTCTTGTGGTGCCAGTTGACGTGGCCTTCGTGCGGCAGCAGGCCCAAAAGGGCCTTGACTAACACTGATTTCCCCGATCCGTTCAGACCCAGGATGGTCAGGAATTCACCCTCTTCAACAGTAAAGTCCAGACCAGGCAGGATAAGAGAGCCGTCCAGGACCACTCTGAGATTCTTGACTTCCAGCAGAATATCGCTAATGGGCTCAGTTCTTGTCCCCATCGGCCGGCACATGCCTCAATGCGGGAAAGAGTGCGGTCAGAGGACGAAATCCATGGAACCGGGAAAACGCTTGTATACAATAATCGCAATCGCATGCCTCAAAAGAAAGAAGAGGGTAGCGAGGGCCTCCAGGGTTGAGGTCTGCGGCCCGGCGTAGCGGTAACTTTACGTCGCCATGCGGTCGGCGGGGAATTCCAATGCTCGCAGACAGAGTGCGAATGGGGTGTCCAAAGCGCAAATTGCGCAGCTCGCGCTGACGCCGTACCATGGTGACGGGCGTTGTTTATTCCGAGCGGCGCGGAGGACCTGATTGAATCTGCGGAAGACTCATGGAACTTCACTGCGAGCGACCGTTCTGCTTGTGGTAGTGTTCCTGTCTCTTCTCGTGGCCGGGCTTACGGGCCGAAGCGCCGAAGCTCGGCACGGCGCTGGAGCGGGCCAGGCCCATTATCAGCAAGGTCTTGAGGCATTCAACAAGCGCGACTGGCCTGCGGCAATTCGTCAACTGCGCTGGGCGCTCGAATATCTGCCCAAGTCTCCCGACGTCCACAATTCTCTCGGATTGGCCTACCTGCATAGCGGAGACGCTGACCATGCTGCCGTCGAATTCCGCAGAGCCATCGCCCTCAAGCCGGACTTCGCGGAAGCCTATTACAACATGGCCCGGGCGATCGAGCGCCGCGATGATGCGAACGGCGCAGTCCAGTTCTATCAGTGGGCGGTTCATTCAGGACTCCCGAAGGTGGAAGCCCATGATGCAAGGGGTTTCCTCCTGATCCATCATGGCGACCTGCCGGGCGCAGAGTCACAGTTTGAAGCTGCCATTAAGGATGATCCCTCGTCGTCCAGCGCCCATTTCCACCTGGGAACCGCATTCTGGCTTCAGCAAAAGTACCCCGAAGCCATCGCCGAGCTGAAGAAGGCCCTCGCGCTCGATCCTTCAAACGCAAAGGCGAGTTATTACCTTGGGCTGGCTTCCCAGCACCTGAATCAAACAAAGGGTCGCCCGCCGGGATCGGTGCCGCGGTAAAGCTGGTAGCGAGGTCCCCCCGAGGTTGAGGTTTGCGCCCCGTCGTAGCGGCGACTTTACGTCGCCACCCGCGTTGGGTTCGCCAGACTTGGTTGGGATTGAATAGCGCGTCTATAACGTCATTGCCGTTGTCAAGGCACAGTTCAATATCTGCGAGCCGTAGGCGGGATCAAGGGCTCCGACGAAATCGAGATCCATCGCAGGCCCTTGATCCCGACGCGCTCGGGTCTGGCCGATGCGTTCGGCAGCCAGTCGAACCGCCCAACGGGTCGAGTAGCTAGGCAAGCCTCAACGGCGCCTCCGGCCCGGACAGCCTGCCGCATCCACTTACTGGCAGGTACCGGCGCTCACCGGACACCGTGGATATGCCGGTTGCTTCGGGAACGCCGGCATCCACGGCGGCGGTGGGGGCACGGCCACTGGTTCGCTCGCAATCTGCTTGAGCAGTACGTGGACGGCGGTTTCGATCTGGGTGTCACGATTCTGTTGTGCCAACAGTCCGGGATTGACATGCACCGGAATTGAAGGAACCACGCCGATATTCTCGACCGCCCACTTCGAGTTGGTGCCGTACATGGCGACTTCGGATACTACCTGCCGCCCGCCATCAAGGAGAGTGAACTGGTTGTCATATCCGCGCACGCCTGCCCAGGTGCGCGAACCGATGGTTGGTCCAAGGTGGTACTGCTGAAAGCGATACGCGAAGATGTCGCCGTCGGAGGCCGAGCCGGCGTCGATCAACGCCGCCATGTGACCAATATACGCGTCCTCCGGACTCTGATTGTACGCGCCATGACGGTCGGTCCAGGCTGCCACCATCTTTTGCGTGAGCTGGTTGAACAGGATGGTGTCGATGAAACCGCCGAGGTTCCAACGGTCATCGATAATAAGCCCGGGCTTGTTGATTTGACTATAGAATTGCCGCACGAACTCGTGCAAACCGGTGGCTTCCATGTCGTCCAGATACACGTAGCCGATCTTGCCGTCAGAGAGTTTGGTCACCTCGCGCCGGTTGTTGTTGATCCAGTGCAGCAGATGCAGCTTTCCACTGTTGACGATCGGCTTCACCAGGATGGTCCACGGTTTGCCGGTAGGCGTGGCTGCCATCGTAAGCGATACGGTCTGCCCCAGGGTGCCCTGCAAGAGCTCATACGGATTGGTCGGGGCGGCCAGCGGCTGGCCGTTGATCGCCAGCACGTAATCCCCCTCCTTTACCTTAAGCCCCGGCTGGGCCAGCGGCGCGTAATAGCCCGGCACAGTATTGTCGCCGTGGAAGATGCGCTTGAGGTAGTAGCGCCCGGCTTTGGCGTCCAGTGCAAATTCAACGCCCAGGCCGGCAGTCGGCTGCGGAGCGGTCTTCCAGCCCATGGCGCCGCCGGAGATATACATGTGGCTCTCGGCCAGCGAGGCGATCATATTGCCAATGATGTAGTTGAGATCTTCCCGATCTTGCACCAGCGGCAGCAGCGCCCCGTAGTGCTTGCCGATATCCGACCACTTGCTCTTGATCAGCTCGGGATTTACGAAGTAATCGCGCACATTGCGGCAGGCTTCGTTGAAAATCTCCCCCCATTCCGCCCGCGGATCAACCCGCAGTTGCATGTGCGAGGTATCGAGTGCCTTGACCTTGGCGTCCTTCTTAAACACCGCCGGGCGCAACACCCATTTGCCGTGCAGTTCGTAGAGCAGCGTCGAGCCGTCGACCGACAGCGCGAAGCCCTTGGCAATAGCTTTGCCTTGGGCCAGCGTCAACCCCTTGCGCTTGGTCAAGCTGTAAGCACGCAATTGCGACACCTCGCCCGGAATGGCCCCGCCCAGCACGGGCACCGGCGCGGTCGCGTAGTAAACGACGCCTTTGAATTGCGCAACCTGCATGATGTTCGCCGCCGGCACCGGCACCTGAACCGCTCGCTCAATGAGGCCAGGGAAATCGATCTTCACCGGGGGTATCGCCGGCTTACCCTTAGTCTTGTCCTTGCTCGTCTTTTTGCCATGCTTCGGCTTATGCGAGGCAGCAGTGGGGCGCTGCGTGCGCGGCGCGAACGGTGAGGGCGTGTCGGCCTGGAGCGTGGTCACGTACAGGCCGTCCGGGACCGCGCCGGAGGCGCCGAAGTTATAGCTCGATAGCACCGGGTTTACGAGGCGGGCGGACACGAAAAACAGGTACTTGCCGTTGTGTGAAAAGACCGGGTGGCTGTCACTGAAATCACCACGACTGATCTGGTGCAAGACGCCGCTATCGACCCCGGATATGAACAGGGCGCGCAGATGGTTGGGCAGGTGCCTGGAGAACGCCAGCCAGCGACTGTCCGGTGAGAACGCGGCGTCCTGGAATGCGCCAATGACCATCTGCCGGTCCGAGGCCACTTCTTTCCGCACGCCGGTCTTTGTGTTCACCAGCCACAACTGCTGCCGCGAGTTGGTGTAGGTCAACCAGTGACCATCGGGACTCCATACCAAGGGTCCCGAGTAGGTCCGATCGCCCTCCTGCGTCAATGCGCGGGGCGCGCCCTGGTCGTCAGCGGCGCGCAACATCACTTGGCTGTCCAATCCGTCGTCTCGTATATAAGCGATCCATTTGCCATTCGGTGACCAGGAGGGATCCTTGTCGTTACTAGCCACGGTCTTGCTCAGATCCGTGGTGTGTCCGTAATCGACCGGCACGGTGAACAGGGCGCCGCGCGCGCTGAAAACCGCCAGCTTGCCGTCCGGCGCCACACCCGCACCGCGGATCATCTTTGCCGCGGCATATTCATACGGCAGCGTATGCGAGCCACTCAGCGGCACCGTGACCGGTGCCTGTGTCACCTTGCCGGTCGCGAACGAATACACGTAAAGCTTGCCACCGTCGGACATCGCGATACCGGAATTGCCCGCGCTCGGCCAATCGACATCGTAGGTCGTAAAATGCGTAACCTGCCGGGCGGAATCAGTCTTAAGGTTCTTCTCCCACAGATTGAGTACGCCGTTGGCGCCGCGGTCCGATGCAAAAAATAGCTTGCCGCCCACCCACATCGGGAAGGCGTCTTCACCCTTCCAGTGGGTCAACTGTTTGCTTGCGCCGGTGGCTAGATCATAGCTGTAGATATTGTCTGCTTGCCCGCCGTAATAGTGCTTGCGGTGAAATGTGCGCAGGATGCGGGATAATTTGTTGTAAGCGACCGCCGTGCCACCGCTATTGAACGACAGTGGTCCAGTCCACGGCATCGGTAGCGCCGTGGGTAATCCCCCGGTGATCGGCACCTCGAAGGCGCGCTCAATCTGTGGATTGAAGCTATCGCGTCGCGACAGGAAGACAACGTCGCGGCTGTCAGGCGTCCAGCCGACGACGATGTTGTCCGGTACAGTCCCGATTTTGCCGTTCATGGGCTTATTTATCGAACGCCAGGTCAGTTCCTTAACGGGGCCGCCTTCAATCGACACCACATAAACGTCGGAATTACCGCGGTACCAGCCGGTAAAGGCGACCCACTTGCCATTAGGTGATACCACCGGATGCGAGTCGTAACCCGAATCCCCGGTCAGGCGCACGGCCTCGCCTCCGTGCACCCCCACCTTCCACACCGCGCTCCCGGCTTCGAACACCAAGGTGTCACCGTGGATGCTGGGATAGCGGATCAACGCCTGTACCGGGCCGGGCGCCCCTTGGGCGGGCACGTTGTGCGAAAGCAGAATAAACAAGAGCGCTGCACCGAGCGCGTGAGCAAAAGTTTTGAATGTCATCTATTAATCCTCGGCAGCGGATCCAAGAGACACCACAGAGGACCCATGCAGCAGGTCCCTTGGTATCAAAACACCGAAAAAATGGCCGCTCCTACTCTATAAATGGCCGCACACTTCCGCTTAGTATCGAAGGACATCCGAAATATTCCCCAAGCTGTATTCCTTGCCAATTCGTAATCAAGTTTCCAGATTCCAGGAACTTTCAGGCCGAAACTACGCAGAGGCCGGCTCTTTATCAGATGAAAATACTCGGCTGACAGTTGCCGCGTTGCTTGTGCCAGTTGCTTGGCTTCTTCTTTCTCCCTGTAGGCACAGATGTCCCTCAAAGCCTCACGCTAATCAGAATGGCGCTGGGGGCACAGAAAAGCGATGTCCGCGGGATGGTCGTCGGGCATGGTCGCAAGCTTGCCCTGATGGGGGTGGCTATCGGCAGCGCCGGGCCTCAGCGAGGACCTCCGACCTTTAGATCCGACGTTCTTCTGGTGGCGATTGCTAACGGTACAGTATTCTAGCGCCATGCCGCGACTCCAGCGTTTCTTCGTCACCGTACGCCTTCCAGATAGTTTCTTGCCCTCGCTCATGGGGAGAGGGTGGGCGCGCTAGCGACCGGGTGAGGGGTCTTTTGAAAACTGGTGCTGGAGTGATTTGGTGATTGGGCGATTGAGTGATTGCAAGAACCCTGTCTGGCAGCGCAGACCCTCGTGGCCTGCAGTTCTTACGCCCTCTTTGCGCTACTTGCTCAGGCCCGGAGGGCCGAAAGAATTTAGCCCACGCCGTGAGCTGTGGGAATCGACTCGCGTTAAAATCCCCAAAGCCCCTCGGGTGGCGCAGATTCGCGCTTTGTCGAGTCTGCGATCCCGCGCAGCGGGACGTTTCTTCCTGTCATCATTGCATCCGATCCATTGCAATGATCGATTCGTCTTCCAAAAAATAATATCTCCAGCTTGACCACGGCCATTCACTCGCCGAGCTCACCAGCCTTCGCTCCACCGGATTATTGTGCATGTAATCCAGCTTCTGGTTGATCTTCTTCGAACTCCAGATGTTCATGTCGTAAAACCGCCGCTGCCACACCCGGCCATTCGCCTCATCGTGCACAGTCGCGGGCAG
>JAJYLL010000054.1 GCA_021787735.1 Acidobacteriota bacterium
ATCGCGGAATGAAATCCAAAGTACTGGATTACACGGTCAAGAGCAACATCCAGTTCGCCGGAGACCAGCACCGGTAGAAATCCCTGCCTGCGGTCTTCCTCAAGCAGCGCGGTCGTGTCCGGGTAAATGGATGGCAGAATTTCCTCGTCAAACAACCTCTGCGATTGTGCCCGCAATTCCTGCTCGCGCATGCCGCGATACTCGCGGAAGAAAACCACGTTAAACTTGCGGCGCGAGCGGGATTCCAGCGCCAGCCACCACGGGATGCTCAACAGCATCTTTGAAAACTTCAGCATTGCCCGTGCCTTCGACGGCTGGTGCAGGGTAAAGTAAGCATACCGCCTGACGATATTCCCTGAAGTCAGAGTTCCGTCGAAATCGTAAAAAGCCAGCCGTTGGTTTGGACTCATGGTTCGGGACTGTTCTGCGGCGCAGTCCGCGCATCGGGGCGACTGTGCGGACCGGCGGGCCCGGGCCGCTGCGCCGGCGCTCCCGCCCTTGAAATCAAGATTGGCATTTTATTCCCGTGACCCGTATGAACGGCCGCATTCATGCGGCGCGGTGCGACAAAAGGGTCTGGAAATTCTTCTTGTGCCGCCAGCCGAGAAACAGTGTCATCAAAGCGGCGTACATGGCTGCATGCGGGCTTACGAAAGCGAGCATCAGGATGGTAAACACGACCCACGTGCCCATGGAAGCCATCGCGCCCGCCTCAGGCCATTTCAGGCGGCTGCCTGTTAATCGCAGCACCACAAAAAACGCCAGGCCCACAGCAGCCCACAAAGGATAAAGCTGCAGCATCACGCCTGCGGAAGTGGCAATGCCCTTGCCTCCGTTAAATTTCAAGAAAGGCGAGAAACAGTGCCCCATGATGGCTCCGAAACCGAACAGCCAACCCAACGCCACTCCATGCGCGCCGTGGCTGGCCAGCCACACGGCAAAATAGCCTTTTCCCAGGTCGCCAATCAGAGTGAGCACCGCGCGCCACTTATTCACCCGCAGGACATTGTTGAAGCCGGGATTCCCCGAGCCGACGTTGCGGATGTCGATGCCGCTGCCCTTCATGGCCAGCACTGCGAAGGGTATGGATCCCAGCAGGAAGCAGACAGCGAACCGAATGATGATTCCCAATGTGTTTGCAGACATGCTTCAGTGTTTCCCAAATGTCTTCTTATCCAGGTCAGGAGCAGAGCTTTGCAATTGCTTCCCGTACCTGTTCCCTCAGCGTCACCAACTCGCGCGCATCGTCAAACTTAATGTGGATGGGCTTGCCCACTGTCATCTTTGCTTCCCCGTGGCCGCGCGCGCGACCGCTCCTTGAAAGTATAGAAGATGTTCCGCGAACTCCGAGAGGATAAATCGGACTTCCCGTTTGAACCGCGGCATCCAGGGCGTCCAGCCGAAACCGGCTGAGGTGCGCCGGCACCGTCGGAGGTCCCTCCGATAGCACGATAACCGAATGGCAGTCCTCCAGCCCCTGGCGAATGCGCTGCCGCAGCGTGCCTCCGGGAGGCAGCGCGGGTTCGCGCAGCGGCGCCAGAACAAGAGGTTGCAGCAAATATCCCACCGCCTCCGGAAGGGATTCGAACGCGCTGGAATCCGGAAAGCGCGCAGGCATGGGAAGCGTTGCGGCCATCACCAGCGCATCGGCGGCGCCTGCGCGGTTGGCCATCAGGACCGATGGCCGTTCCGACACGATCTGTTCGCTATTTTCAAGGCTCGCCTTGTGGCCCATCAGATACAGCAAGACTCTGGCGGTGAGGCGAACAATGTTGCCTTTGGCGGACGGATCAGGATTAATCCGAGCCAGCAACCCTCCCGACACCGCAACAGCCGAGACCAGCGTCTGCAACCCTTTGCGTAAGAGCCAGGCTCCCGCTTGCTTCAGCACCAACCGGAGCCACGCTCCCAGGCTCTCCGACCACAGCCGCACGATCTGGACCCAGGGAGGACGGCGGTTGAGTTGGAGTTCGCCGCGCTCGTAAAGCAGGCGTGTTTCATTACGCCGGATCTTTCCACTGGAAGTTTTGGGAATGCTTTGCGGCGCCACCAGTTCAACTTTATCGGGAGGAATGCCTATGGCCAGACCCACACGTTCGACTACCTCTGCCTCAATGCGGTCCAGGTCTTCCTTGTTGGCAACGCGGGTTTCCGCCACCACAACCAGTTGCTCGGTGCCGAGATCGGGGTCGCGCCGGCCGAAGGCGGCTACGCAGCCGCGGCGTACTTCAGGCACCTCAGCGGCGGCCAGTTCCACTTCCTGCGGAACGATGTTGCGTCCGGACTTGATGATCAGGTCCTTGGCGCGGCCCGTAATGTGGATTTCGCCCCCCGCCCAGTAACCCAGATCGCCAGAATCCATCCAGCCGTCTTCTGTGGTGACGGCCGCCGTTGCCTTGGGGTTACGGAAATATCCGGAAGTCCTGGACGGCCCGCGAAAGAGGACTTTGCCCTGGACGCGCTCACCGAGCGAGTTGCCGTCGGCATCAATCACTTTTATTTCGTGTTTCGGCAAGGCTCTGCCGTTGGCCACAAAGCGCAGAGCGCTGGAATCCTCCGGCTCGGCGGGAACCGCCTTGCCCTCAGACTCAAAGACGTCGCGCCGGATGCGGTCAATCACAGGTCGGCGGTTGATGGGCGGGAACGCCAGGGCTACCGAAGACTCAGCCAGACCGTAACACGGCACAAAACTCTCTGCGCGGAAGCCATAGGGCTTGAAGCGCTTTTCAAAACGTTCCAGCGTATCGGGCAGCACCGCCTCGCCGGCGTTGATAGCCACACGCCACGCGCTCAGGTCGAGCCCTTCGATGGCATTGTCGGGAATCTTGCGCGCGCATAATTCGAACGAAAAATTCGGAGCAGGGCAGAGCGTGCCGCCGGAATCGTGCAATGCCCACAGCCATTTTTCCGGCCGGCTCAGAAAAGCCAGCGGTGAAAGGATCGTGATGGGCAGGGCATAGTAAACGCTGTAGAGCCATGAGCCGATCAGGCCCATGTCATGATAAAGCGGCAGCCAGCTTACCACGATGTCTGAGGGCTGCACGTTCACCGCCCAGCCGATTCCTCGAATGTTGGCCAGCAGGTTCGATTGCGTCAGCACCACGCCCTTGGGCTCGCCAGTGCTGCCGGAGGTGTACTGGATAAATGCCACGTCGGCTGCTTCGATGGCTCCCGGCTGCAGCCGCGCGCCACTTGCCGCGAGGTCTTCAACGGTGGTCACGCCCAGCATGCTGGGGAGGTTCAGCCGCAGTAGTTCAGACACGCGCCGGGCGGCTTCAAAGCTGATCAGGAAACGAACTTCCGCGTTGCGAAGAATTCCTACCTGCCGCCGCACGTATTCTTCGATCTTGTCGGGCCGCGCGGGGGGATAAATGGGCACGGCGATTCCGCCCGCCAGCATGACACCGAAAAAAGCGTAGAAAAATTGCGACGATGTGGGCAGCATGATCGCCACGCTCTCGTTGCGGCGCAGGCCGGCGGAAACAAGCCCAGCCGCAACGTCAGACGCGGTGGCCAGCAGCTTGCCATAGGTGATGTCCTTGCCGGAATTGCCCTCCAGCACGTGCGCCTGGACGCGCTCCGGGTCCACCTCGGCATGCTTGCGCAGGACTTCGATCAGCGTGGTGGCTGAATCCGGCGGCGCTGGCGCGTCACGCCCGGGCTGTGTGATCCTGTACCGTTGAGAAGCTTCGGGAGCTTCATCCTCACCGCCTGCCACGGCACGCACCCAGTCGCCCGGCGTGTCGCCTTCTTCTGCAATGCGGTCGGGCAAGCGGACATTGAAGTGCGCTTCCGCGCGCACCAGCAGTTCCACCATTTCCAGACTTCCCAGGCCCAGGTCACGCTCGAGCGAAGAATTCAGTGTGGCCGATTCCGCTGCGCGCAGCGATCCCAGCTCGGTGAGCAGCTCGCGGACAATCTGGAGCATCTGCTCTTCAAGCTGCGCCGAGTCGACTTGTCGTGGTGTTGTTGGCATTTCTTTGCGTGGCGTCACAAATACTTGGCTTGGTAGTGATACGAAGCCCCACGAACGCTAAGCCCTGCGACCCGACCAACTCTTCATGCTCTGAGTATTTTACCTGCTTCTCTGTTTCGCCTTCCACAGAAAAGCCGCTCAACTGGATAGCGCCTGAGCGGACGGCATCTATTCGCGCCCATACACGATCCTGCCCTCCCTTTGGGGGAATAAGACAGTGCGTATTTGAAAAACAGAAAAATATGCCTTGACAAGTTTGGTATATCCCATATACTTGACCTATGGAAATCGGGCTTAAAATTCCACCTGAATCCCAGGAACTTCGGGCAGAAGTCAAGCGTTTGCGCGATCTCATGGCGGGCCCTGGCGTTAAGTGGGACCCACTGGCTGTTTGGTACGGGAACAAAATCCCGAAATACCTCTGGGGGCAGTGGAAGGACGAACTCAAACAACGTGGCTTCACGTGGCAGACCTTCCTCAAGCTGTTGCGCTACCGCACGGATGGTGCTGTGCTTTGGTTTTTGGGCAAGCAGGACTGGGAAACGTTTGTGAGACAGACCATAGAACTTATCAAAGGCCCGCTCGGAGAGCGGGTGAGTAAAAAGAGGTAGAAATTCCATGTATCTCTGGAATCCATCTGCAAAAGCGTCGAAACCGCGCTGGCATCAGACCTGGTGGGGTATACTGGCTCTCATGGTTGCGGCTGGAATAGTCGTGGCTGTGTTTTCCAGGCTCCTATAAGCTGGGGGAGCCAATCACGGTGAAGCTGATTTTAGTCACCACGCGCATAGGCGTAGGAACGCCGCCGCACGTGCCCGGTCTGAATTTCCATGTCCTGACCGTGCTAAGCGCATTTTGCACGAGTCCCCTTATTCCCGGTGCATTTCGGTCCAGGCTAGTTCCAAAACCCCCTAGCACTTTGACAATGCTTTCCTGGCTGACATTGCCCTCCGGGTCGACAAGCAACGAGGCGAACACGACGACGGTGCCGAGATTTTTAGCTTGCTTAGGGGTTACAGGATTAGGCTTATAGATCGCAACTGGGTAGTTCATCACGCCACCGCACTTATTGGAGGGGCCGGCTCCGCTGCCGACCTCTCCGAAGCTTGGGCCGACTGGAAGGGCAGACGTCAGGCCGCTTTTGGCAATACTGAACTCCCACACACGGTCGCCATGATCGACCCAAGCTATCTGCTGGGCGGTATCGCGCCTTGCAGCATTCCAGTCCGGATTGTTCTCGACGTGGAATGTTATCCGCCGCCCGATTTTCAGGCGCGCATCCATGCCCCACGTCTCATCTGTGCCCATGTCCATAAGGTCTGCCCCGTCGCACGCATCCTCCAAATCGAAGTATTGTGAACCCGCTATGATTCGGTAAATGGGCACTCGCTCAACCGGGCTTCCATCGCACGACACGCGACCCTGACGCTCGCTAGACAGTTCCGATCCTACCAGGGAACGAAGGTTTTTTGTCCAGCCCACTGCTGTAACAACACCATCCTGGAAGTGAATCCACGGCTCACGGCTCTGCGCTGCTTCAGCCTTGGATCTTGGTCCGCTTCCCACGACAAGGAATTGCCATGTGCCCATCTTGCCGTGTTCCACATAGGCGTAGGTTTCCTGGCAGGTGCAACGCGCTTGCCATAGCTTGGCCGGTCCCCGCAGGCGGAGCTCTTCGCATCGCTGAAAGTCCTTTTCAGTCAAGAAATGGCATCTGCTCGCTTGGTCGGTAGTTCTTGGCTCGGTTTCCTTTGTGATGCGGAACGTGAGCCGCTCGCCCATCTGCAAGTTCTCATAGTTGCGCCAGAAGTCAGCCTCCCCGCCCGCGCCACCACACAACTTTGAGAGATCGAAATAGTGTGAGGCGGTTTCGACCCGAAAGATCGAAGTTTGCTTGATGCTCGCTTCGAAGCAAGATATTCGGTTCATCATGTCTGTCGTTGCACCCAGTTCTGCTGCGTTTGGAGCTGTCCAGCGCACACCGCTGACAACGCCGTGCTCAAGCTTGGTTTTCGGATGATGGATTTCCGGTATGCGTTGCGCCTTCGTAGGACCTGCCAGCATCAGGACGATACAAGCGAATACCGCCTGCAGCAATTGAGGCAGGCTATTCTCACTGGCTCTCATTTGTCCCTCCATCCAAAATACTCAGGGTCGGGCAGGTTCGGAGAAAAAACTGGATCTTCCTTTCGGACATCCTCCACTGCTTCGCGAAACGGTTCAGAGCGTGGCCGCTGGGGGTCCTTCTTGAGGCAGTTCTGTCGCCGCATCTTGTAATAACTCCGCAATTTGTTCTGGCTACTTCCCGAGGGGCCGGTGGGAATTCGCTCAAGCTCTTCGTGAACCAACTTATCCATCACTTGTTTTTCCATGACTTTCTCTGCCCTTTTCTGCTGCGTTCAGCATGTTGTTATATCTTAAACGACCACTCCTTTACGGCTTCGGGCTGGATCCACTTTTCAATGCCCGCGATCTGGTGGTGAATCCAGTAGCCCTTCCATTGAATCCGCTCCGGGTCCCACGGCAGCAGCAGTTGGTCTTTCTCCGTAAGCTTCTGGTAGGCGTCCCGGATGTTCTCCGATTCAAAAATGTAGCGGTTGTGCAGGATGAAGGGCAGATATTGGTCAAGGGTCTGCTCGTGGAACCTCGCCTGCAATCCCAGCGTGCGCAACGCGCTTTTCCAGCCCGCCAGAGATTTTTCCCCCGGCAACCCGGCGCGGTTCACGGCGCTGTGCATGCGGTCGAGTATTGCCTGCGCGCGTTGGATGCGTTTTTCCAGCCTTTGCCTCCGGGCCCGCGCTTGCTCAATGGAAATGAATCGTGCCCGACCGCGCGCTGCGCCGACACGTATGGGCAACTTGCTTTTGCCGTCCCGTCCCGCCCGTCTTCGCGCTTCCTGCCGCAGCAGGTTCACCAGCGGCCCCAGTTTGATGGGGTTCACGTCCGCCGTACCAAGCTGATAGACACTTTCCGCGCGGCCGTCGAGCAGCAGGGCCCCCACGGCCAGAATCGCCGCCGCCACCATGTCCACGGGTACAACTTCCAGCGGAGTGTTGCGCCGCACCGGCCAGTGCTTCAGCCCACCCATAGCCATCAGGACCAGCGGGGCCGCCGTTCTGCCGCCTTCGATCCATCCGGGGAAGGGAAAACGCAGGGCGCTTTCAACAATGGCCGGGCGCACGATTGACCATGCAATGTCCTTTTCCTGCGCGATCAACTGTTCGCCCAGGCTTTTGGAATAGGTGTATGTGTTGACCCAGCCCCAATGTTCCGCGCGGCGCTTGCCCAACGCCACAAGTTTCTGCACCGTTTCTTTCGAGCGCGTGCGGGTACTCTCACCTGCCGCTTCGGCGTCGACGATCAGCCGGATCTGGTCGCGGCAATAGGCAAGTTCGTGCCGTGCATCAAAGGCGTTGTCGTCCGAACCTTTGCGGTGCGGATAGAAGCCAATAATGGGCTCGGTTTCTTCAATCAGGCCATTGGCCTCGCCAGAAACAAAGCAGGTAGAGATGTGAAGCAGTCGCGCGCCAGCGCGTTTGGCCAGCGCGATGGCGTTCTCTACACCATCAACGTTGGCCTGGAGCGACTCATCGACCGGAGGGAAAAACTCGACCTTTCCGGCGCAGTTGATGATCAGTTTCACGCGGGCCGCAATCACCTTCAGCGCCTGCTCGTCCAGACCGCAATGGGGCTGGCTCAACTCACCGGACCAGATACTGATTTTCTCCCGGATAAGCTTCTCATCGCGCGTGGTGATCAGCGCGGCCATCACAGGCGAGTCCATGATTTCGGTGTTGAATCGTTCTACCGCGGAAAGGCCCCGGCCGGGCCGCAGCAACACGTGGACGTGCTTCACCTGCGGATAGCGGTCCAGCAGCATCGCCAGTATGACTTTGCCCAGGAACCCGTTGCCTCCGGTCAGGAGGATTTCGTTTTCCCGAAACAACCGTCCAGCATCCGTCAATTGTGAATGTTGTGCCATCGGCAGGCAGGGAACCAGCCCCGTTTCAAGCCTTCAGAAACCTGAGTTGTTTCATGCTATCGGCCGCTCGAAACTGCTGTCAAGATTGGGCTACCGGCGTGGGCGGTTGCTTGCAGAGTTCTTCCGCGGCAGCGGCCTGGGCTTCGGCTTCCATCCTCCGTGCCTCGCTGTAAGTGTGCAGGACACGGTGAAGCACCGTCAGGTTCGAGAAGAACACGATCACCCACAGTACCGGCGCCATGCGGTCAAAAAGCGCCCCGATAATGATCAACACCACGCGCTCAGGCCGCTCCAGAAAACCTACCTTGCAGGACGGAATCAGGTTCTCCGCCCGCGCCCTGGAATAGCTGGTCATCACAGATCCGATCATGGCCAGCGCCACCACCACGACATACATAAAGCGACTGACCCGGCCGTAATAGACCAGCAGCCCGGTCAGCAGAAAGAGGTCAGAGTAGCGGTCGAGCACCGAGTCGAAAAAGCCGCCGAAAGGCGTCACCCGGCGCGTCCTGCGGGCCACCGGGCCGTCCGTCAAGTCGAATACTCCACCTACGATGATTGTCGCGCCAGCCCAGCGGAAATACCCGTATGCAAACAGATAGGCAGCGACCAGATTGATGGTGAAGCCGATAAAGCTGAGGAAGTTGGGATTGATCCCGATCTTCACGAAGGATCGTATGATCGCGTCATACCCATACCAGCAAACGTCGCCAATTTTCCGGGTTATCATTGCGTCAAATCAGGAATTTATCCGGTCGGGAATTTTCAGACCAGGAGCCTTCAAGCAGATCACATTCCCGCCGCAATCTCACGGCTGCACCCTACCTCAGCAGCACATCACCACGAGCTTTCCTTGTGAAGCGTATCTTAGCGGAAATACCGCTGTTCTGCAACCGTGAGCCCGGCGAAGAATGGAATTTCATGACATTTTCAACCGATTTTGCGTTGGCCCCGCAGGTCCCAGGCCGGCTTCTTCTGCTGTCAATTTGTGCCGCCGGATCGAAAGATTTGCTGCTGTCGATCCGCTTCCTGATACGATAGAGGAAAGCGCCTAAAGACAAGTGGCAGAAAGGAAAGGTACTTATGGGAATCCCAGCCATTAAGAAACAAAACTTTCCGATGCTGATCGGCAATGATTGGGTTCAGACACCACGGATTCGACCCATCAGCCTTCCTTACGACGGCACACCAGTGGCGGAAGTTTACGATGCTGACGCCGCGACAGTGGATCGGGCCGTGGTGGCGGCTCAGAAGGGCGCCAAGGCTATGGCCGCACTAACGCAGTACGAACGCTCTGAGTTACTTCAACGTATGAAGGACTTGCTAGAGCGTGATGCGGAGGACTTTGCGCGTCTGGTGACGCTTGAGGCCGGCAAGACCATTCGCGAAGCTCGAGGCGAAGTGGCGCGTTCACAACAGACGATCGCTGCCTCAGCCGACGCAGCGCGGCACCTGCAAGGGGAAGTGGTGCCCATGGAAGCGGCCCCCACCGGCAGAGGCCGCTGGGCAATAACCGTGCGAGAGCCGCTGGGAGTGATCGCGGCCATCACGCCGTTCAATTTTCCCTTGAACCTGGCGCTCCACAAGATCGGACCCGCGCTTGCAGCCGGCAACAGCGTGGTCCACAAGCCTTCTGAGAATACGCCACTCAGCGCCCTGCGCCTGGCGCGTCTGGCCATCGAGGCGGGTGCCCCAGCTGGAGCCTACAACGTCGTGACGGGGACAGGAGAGGAAACCGGCCGGCAAATTGTGAACGATCCACGCATCGCTATGATCACTTTTACGGGCAGTCCCGAAGTGGGCCGCGAAATCCGCGCCGCGACCGGGCTGCGGCGGGTGACGCTGGAAATGGGTTCAAACTCGTCCGTTATTCTTGAGCCCGATTGCGACCTGGACTTTCTGCTCCCGCGCTGCGTCCTGGCGGGCTATGCGCTGGCAGGGCAGGTTTGCATTTCCCTCCAGAACATCTACGTGCACGAATCGATTGCCGAAGATTTTACAGGGCGATTTGTGGCCGGTGCTCGGGCTCTCAAGGTCGGCCACCCGCTTGAAGAAACCACGGACATGGCTTCATTGATCAACGAGGCGGCAGCCGAGCGGGTCGAAAGCTGGATCAAGCACGCCGTTTCGCGCGGTGCGCGACTGCTGACCGGCGGAACGCGCCGTGGCGCGATCGTTGAGCCGGCGGCATTGACGGACGTCCCCGCAGACGAAGACGTCTGTTGCAAGGAAGCGTTTGGGCCGCTCGTTGTTCTCCATCGCTACTCGCGGCTTGAAGACGCCATCGAGGCCGTCAATGCCAGCCAGTATGGCTTGCAGGCGGGCATCTGCACACCTGACATCGGCAGAGCCTTTGAGTCTGCGCGCAAGCTGCACGTGGGAGGCGTGATTGTGAACGATGTTCCTGCGTTCCGCGTTGACCTGATGCCTTATGGCGGCACCAAATTGAGCGGCATGGGCCGCGAAGGGCCGCGTTATGCCGTCGAAGAAATGACCGAGCTTAAGCTGATCTGCTGGCGCGGATAGGCCCTCCTTCATTGTGAGGACGCTGGCCTGACGACGCGAGTGTCTGCACCGGCGCTTCGGATGGCGATGCAATGGTTTGTGCCCGCCGGTCTGCGTGTTCGTGTTACTATCGATTTCTTCAGCCATCGTGCTAATTCAGACATTTTGAGATCAGGAAGGATGCAACCATGCGTTCTATTCTTTCCGCGATATTGCTGATGATATCTATTTGCTGTGCCGGTCTGGCTCAAGCGCTTCAAAAGCTCTCGCCGCTCACCCAGCAATTTGTTTCGGTTGATGCGTCGGTTGTTGCTCTTGTTCACGTTCGGGTGATTGACGGCACCGGCGCCGCGCCTCGCGAGGACCAGACGATCCTGATTGACCATGGCAGGATTGCTGCCGTCGGCGATGCCGTGGCCGTTCCTGCATCGGCGAAGGTGATCGACATCAATGGCCGCACGATTATTCCCGGCCTGGTCGGCATGCACGATCACCTTTTCTACCCCAACCAGCTTGCCGACCGCCGAACAGGGCCGGTCATCATCTACAACGAAATGGGATTCAGTTTTCCGAGGCTCTACCTGGCCTGTGGAGTCACGACCCTGCGCACCACCGGCAGCATTGAACCTTATACCGACCTGAGCCTGAAGAAGCTGATCGACACGGGTAAGACCCCAGGCCCCACAATGTACATCACCGGGCCATACCTTGAAGGGGTGGGATCTTTTACGCCCAACATGCATGAACTGACGGGCCCTGATGACGCCATGCGGCTCGTTAACTACTGGGCCAGTGAAGGCGTAACCTCATTCAAGGCCTACATGCACATCACTCGTGCCGAATTGAAGGCTGCCATCGACGCGGCGCACGCGCACGGCCTCAAGGTCACCGGTCATCTGTGTAGCATCGGGTTCACTGAGGCCGCTGCGGTCGGCATTGACGATCTCGAGCACGGCTTGTTTGTGGATACAGAGTTCGTCCCCGGGAAAAAGCCCGACGTCTGTCCATCGCAGGTGGATACTGGCAAGACCATGGCGTCGCTCGATATTGAAAGCGCGCCTGTCCAGAAGATGATCCGCGACCTCGTCGCGCATCAAGTCGCTGTCACCTCCACCTTGCCCGTGTTTGAGCTCAGCATACCTGGCCGACCGCCGCTTGAGCCCCGCGTGCTGGCCGCGCTCTCTCCGGCTGCGCGCATTGACTATCTCACCATCCGCGCACTGGTCGGCGAACGCGCCGATTCCAATGCAGCCGTATTGCTCAAGAAAGAGATGCAGTTTGAACGCGACTTTGTGAAGGCGGGCGGCCTGCTGCTGGCCGGTGAAGACCCGACGGGTTACGGCGGTGATCTGGCGGGTTTCGGCGATCAGCGCGAGGTGGAATTGCTGGTGCAGGCGGGATTCACACCCGAGGAAGCCATTCACATTGCCACTGAAAATGGAGCGAAGTTTCTGGGCACCGATTCCGAGATTGGCACCATCGCCGCCGGCAAAGATGCCGACCTGGTTGTGATCAACGGGAACCCCGCAAAGAACATCAACGACATCGAAAAGGTCGAGACCGTTTTTAAGGACGGCGTCGGCTACGATTCCGCCAAACTCATCGAATCCGTTAACGGAGCCGTGGGCCTGCACTGAGGGTTGACTCGTTACGCAGTATCTTTACTACCGAAGATTCAGGCGTGTTGACTCCGCTACTGGCTTGAGGTATGCTCCGGGCCAGCCAGAAATTCCAGGGAAAACTCTATAAGGAGAACAACCATGATTCGGCACGTCATGACGGCGGGAATCCTGATGCTCCTCTCTGCGACAGTCTGCCTGGCTGCCGATCTGAACGGGCGCTGGGAAGGGAACATCAGCGGGCCCAACGGCGATTTTCAATTGGTATTCAACTTCCACGTTGACGGCAGCAAGCTGACCGGAACGGTGGAAACGCCCAACGGCGAAAACCCCATCACAGACGGTAAGGTGGACGGAGACCACCTTTCATTCAAAACGCATTTCAACGACAACGACATCAACCACGAAGGCACGATTTCCGGCGACACGATCCACCTGAAGGTCGAGGGCCCCTGGGGCGAGTCTGACGTCACGCTCAAGCGCGCCGCGGAAAAGTAGCGCGGGCCCTTAATGCCGGCGGCTCCTGGCCTTGGGAGACGCCCAACAACCGCTGGCCGCAAGGACATGCGTGACCACATGATGCCCGCGGCTCTTGGGCTTCTTATCCCGCAAACGGCTCGTCGGCCGAGGGGCCGTAGGTTCCCGGTACGGGAATCCCGTTCAGCCGCAGGTAAACGCCAAGCTGTGCCCGATGGTGGACCAGATGGTTCAGGAACATGGCGCGGTAAGCAAGAAACCGGTTGCCTTCAAAAATCGTCTTGCCCTGGAATGAAAGCTTCCAGTTCTGCTGCCATGCGTCGTCGGTTGTGTTGGCCAGCACTGCGCGAACCTTGGCGGCCAGTTCGTCCAGCGCCTTGAGCAATTGTGCGGCAGACTCAAAGCCCATCGGCTTGTAGGTGCCCGTAGCGAAATCAAGTTCCGGCGTGGTCAGCACGGTCAGGCCAAAGCCGGCCAGTTCGGTTACGTGTGTTGCCAGCTTGCCGAGAGGCATGGATTTCTCGTGCGGGCGATAGTCAGCCTTATCGGCCGGGACCCGCTCCAGCGTCCTGCGTGTATTCGCCATCTCCATCTCGAACTCGGATAAGAGCGCTTCACTGATGGTCATCGAATCCTCCTGTTTGAACTATTGCCCACTGCGTTCGCCAATCATAGGCGAATAAAAAGCGAACTGTCAACACAATTTCGCGATGGACATCCGTCCGCTTCAGCCGCCTGCAGAGGCGGGAGGCCATTGCGCGGTGGGGGCATCAATGTTCAATTTTCGGAACCTGCGGGCGCGCGTCGATAGAAAGGCAGAGAAGTGACTTCCGCAGCGACGCCCGAGCCTGTCTCGAGCCGGGTGCCGGGTTCCACGTGCTCCTTGCGAATATAAGCAAGAGCGATCGATTTCTCCAGCGTGGGCGATACGCACGCGCTGGTAATTTCAGCGACTTCTTTCCCGTCGAATGTCAGCTTTTCGCCGGGCGCGGGCGGCTGCGCGCTCTCAACGATGACACCCGCGAGTTTCCAGTTGACGTGACCGCGGCTTCGAGCGCGCTCTATGATTTCCTGGCCGATGTAGCAGCCTTTGTTGAAGCTGAGGGCGTCCAGCAGATTGGCTTCGAGCGGCAGCGTATCCTCTCCCAGTTCCGCGCCGTAGCGGGGAATGCCGGCTTCAATGCGCAGCGATTCCAGGGCCTCGCTTCCACACGGCAGCATGCCGCAGCTCGGCGCCTGGCCGCAGGCCGCTCCCCACAGGCCCATCATGCCTTTGGGCGGTGTCCACACCTCATAACCTTCTTCGCCCGTGCCGCTTATGCGGACTACGCGAATCGGAAATCCTGCGTAATTCGTAGCGAAGTGGTCGAACGTCTTCATCACGGGCAGGTCCACGTGCAATGTCTTTTCCAGCAACCCCGTCGCCTGGGGTCCTTCAAAAGCCAGGCCGCAGGTCTCAAGCGGTTCCACCTGGACCTGGTCTCCGATGATGTATCGGCGCAGGATTCCGATTGCTTTGGTGCGCAGGTCGGCGTCGGTATCCACCAGCATCCGGTCTGCGGTGCGGTAAATGCGAAGGTCGGCGAGGATCTGCCCCTGGGGATTCAGCAGAGTGGCATAAGTGCCCTGGCCGGGGGCCAGCACGTTGATGTTGTTTGAAACGATGCGGTGCAGAAACTTCTGGGCGTCGCGTCCTGTCAGCGCGAACTTTGCCCGAAAAGAAAGATCGAAAAGGCCGGCGGCCGTGCGGACAGCCTGGTGTTCCTCAACGGGATTCGTGAACCGCGCGGGTACGATTGCACCGTGATACTCGGCAAGCGTGGCGCCTTGTGAGACATGGTAGTCCGCCAAAGGGCTTCTCATCAGGTCTTCTGTCATGGGTTGTCTGCCTCAAATCACGTGGAATGCGAAAATGCGGGAGGCGCTTGGTTGCGCCTGCGGGACGACTCTCAGGAAATTATTGCTTGTCGATGTGGACAGGTATGATCAGCGGCCTGACCGGCGCGGGAGTCAGTTTCACCAGGCCGCCGGTCAATGAGGTCATCTCCTGCTCGTTGAAAAGAAGGTCCTTGAGCGTCGTCTTGCTCAGCACCTGGTCAATCACCTGCTGCACGGCGCGCCACAGCGAGCGGACCGAGCAATCTACGGAATTCGTACAGGAGCTTTCGCTGCCTGCATGCTCCATGCAAAAGGCCGGATCGTAGAGCCTGCCGCCAAGAATTGCCAGCGCTTCTCCCACCACAATCTCGTCTGGCGGGCGGGACAGTTCATAGCCGCCGGCCTGCCCGCGGGCACTCTTCACCAGCCCGCCGCGCCGCAGGATGCGCATCAGCTTCGCGACGTAAAAATTGGAGATGCCCTCTTTTTGGCTGATCTTGGGAATTGTCAGGCTTTCGCCTTCCCGCGCCAGCCTCAACAGGCATCGCAGTCCGTATTCTTCCTGGGATGTCAGTTTCATTATGATTTTTCCTGCCGTGCACCTGCGCGCACTCGAAAACTCCTACAGCGGTCCTTACATCATGCCCAGCTGGAACCTTGCTGCTTCCGACATCATGCTCGGATTCCATGGGGGATCCCACACCACTTCCACTATCACGTCTTTGGGTTTGGCCATCACCCGAATCTTGTCTTCCACTTCACCCGGCAGCACCATGGCCGCGGGGCACGCCGGGCTGGTCAGCGTCATCTTCACCGTAACTTCCGACGAGGGCGTGACGGCGATGTCATAGATCAGCCCCAGTTCGTAAATATTCACTGGGATCTCGGGGTCGTAACAGGTCTTGACGGCTTCGACCACCCTGACCTTCAGAGCATCAGACTCAGCGCTCCCGGCAGCCGAAGCTTCCGGCGCGGCCGGCTGCTGTGTTCCGGGCTCCGCCGTGGCAGCGGCTGTCGCTGGGTGCTGTTGCAGACCGAGTCTGTTGTCTTCGTCCATGGTTACCCCGTATTTATTCGGTGGATACAGTTACCTTTTCGCCCTTCAGCGCTGACCGCAGCGTGTGCCAGGCGAGCGTTGCGCACTTGACTCGCAGGGGGAACTCCGCCACGCCCGAAAACACCGCCAGCTTGCCGAGCGATCTGTCGCCGGCCTGGCCGCCTTCTGCTTCGCCCGTCACCAGGGCATGAAACTTCTCAAACATCTCGTCGGCTTCATCGAGTGTCTTGCCCTTCAACGTTTCAGTCAGCAATGAAGCCGAAGAAGTCGAAATCGCGCAACCGGAACCCTGAAAGCTCAGGTCGGTGATCCTGCCGTTTTCAAGCTTGACGTAGAGGGTCACCCGGTCGCCGCACAGCGGATTGTAACCCTCCGCCTGATGGTCGGCCCCTTCCATCACCCGATAGTTCCGGGGTTTCTTGCTGTGGTCAAGAATCACTTCCTGGTACAGTCCGCGCAGGTCCGCCATCAGCCCAGCAACTCCTTTACCTTTTGGATCCCCATGACGAGCGTATCAATCTCTCTCTTTGTATTATAGAGTGCCAGCGAGGCGCGGGTGGTGGCGGGAATCCCAAAGCGTTCCATCAGCGGTTGCGCGCAATGGTGGCCCGTGCGTACCGCAATCCCTTCCTGGTCCAGAATGGTCCCGACATCGTGGGGATGAATCCCTTCCATCACAAACGAAATCACGCCGGCTTTCTTTTCCGCTGTGCCGATGATCCTGAGCCCCGGGATGCGGCTGATTTCTTCCGTTGCGTAAGCCAGCAGTTCGTCTTCGTACGCGGCAATACTCTCCATGCCGATCCCGTTCAGATAATCGACGGCTGCCCCCAGACCGATGCCGCCGGCAATATTTGATGTCCCGGCTTCAAATTTATAGGGCAGCGAATTGTAAATTGTCTTCTCGAAGGTCACGGAGCTGATCATGTCGCCGCCACCCTGGTAAGGAGGCATAGCGTCCAGAACTTCCGCTTTGCCGTAAAGCACACCGATGCCGGTGGGCCCGTAGAGCTTGTGCCCTGAAAACGCGTAGAACTCGCAGTCGAGGTCCTGAACGTCCACCTTGAGGTGCGGCGCTGCCTGCGCCCCGTCCAGCAGAACTGGAATGCCCTTGCGGTGGGCGGACTCGACCATTTCGCGGACGGGGTTGATGGTGCCGAGCACGTTTGAAACGTGCACCAGGGCCGCCAGGCGCGTCTTTGGGCCCAGCAGCTTTTCATATTCGGCCAGCAGAAGTTCGCCGCGATCATTGATGGGCGCCACACGCAGCTTTGCGCCCTTTTCTTCGCACAGGATCTGCCAGGGAACTATGTTCGAGTGGTGTTCCATGGCGGTGATCAGGATTTCGTCGCCCGCCTGCACGTACTTGCGGCCAAAGGTTCCAGCGACCAGGTTGATGGCTTCCGTTGCGCCGCGCACAAAGATGATTTCCTTGCTGTCAGGCGCGTTCACGAACCGCTGTGCTTTCACGCGGGCGTCTTCATAGGACTTGGTGGCCCGTTCGCTCAGCTCGTGGACGCCGCGATGGATGTTGGAACAGTCCCGGCGGTAGAAATGCTCTTCCGCCTCGATCACGGCCTGCGGCTTCTGGCTGGTGGCCGCGTTATCCAGATAAACCAGCGGTTTTCCGTGGACCTTCTGTGCAAGGGCGGGGAAATCCCTGCGAATGCGCTCGACGTCAAACTCCGCAGAAGACCCGCGAGGCGATGTTTCGGTGACGTGATGTGGGGTGAAAGCCATGGTCTTTTCCAGCCTCCGGAGGCCTATCCTAAAGAAGGCCGTACCGGGCTTCCAGTCAGCTTCTCATTTTCGCCAGCAGCGCGGACTTGAGCTGCTTACGGAGCGGCTCGAATTTCACGTGATCGACAATCTCGCTGGCAAACGCCTCGATCAGCAATTTGCGAGCCTCTTCAAGTCCGATGCCGCGCGCGCGCAAATAGAAGATCGACTCAGGGTCAATCTGGCCGATGGTGGCGCCGTGCGTGCACTTCACATCGTCCGCAAAAATTTCGAGCTGCGGCTTGGTGTTGATCGTGGCGTCTTCAGACAGCAACAGGTTCTTATCGCTCTGCTTCGAGTCGGTCTTCTGCGCGTCTTTGCGCACCAGAATTTTGCCGTTGAACACTGCGGTTGATTTCCCGTCCAGAATGCCTTTGTAAAATTCGCGGCTCGAGCAGTGAGGCTGGGCGTGGTCAATGGCCGTATGGTTGTCGAGCAACTGCCGGCCGTTGGTCACGTAAAGGCCGTAGAGATAGGCTTCAGCGCCTTCGCCGTCGAGCACCGTGGTTACTTCCTCGCGGCCCAGGCGGGCGCCGAGCTGGATGGAATTCGTCACTGCTGCCGCGTTGCGCGCCGCGTATGCCAGCATCGTGGCCACGTGGAACGCCGACTCGCTCTCGTCCTGAAACTTGACGTAATCAATGTGGGCGTTTTCTTCCGCCACAATTTCAGTGACGGCATTGTTGAAATAAACACCGCCGTCGATCCCCAGATAAGTTTCCACCACCGTCGCCTGGCTGCCCTGCGCCGCAATCACCAGGTTTCGCGGATGCGCTACCCAAGGTTCCGTGCCGCCGGCCGAGACATAAATAATCCCGATGGGCTTTTCGATGGCCACGCCCTTGGGGAGTTCAATGAACGCGCCGTCTTCAACAAAAGCGGTGTTCAGCGCCACAAAAGGATGTCGCCTGTGCTTGGCGTAGCGGCCCAGATGCGCGGTGACCGCGCCTTCCTGTGTCAATGCCCTTGCCATGTTTGTGATTCTTGCGCCTTCTGGAAGATCTCTGACTGACGAAAGCTCTTCCGCGTAATGTCCGTTCACAAACACCATGCGCGTGCAATCCAGACCGGCAAACGGGAGTTCCTTGACCTGCTTCCGAATCTTGTCGGTCAGTTCGTATGGCGCCGGCACAAATCGAACGCCCGCCACAGGGGAAACGTTGCAGTATTTCCAATCCTCAAGCTTCGTTGTGGGGAAACCCAGCTCGGCAAAAGCCTGCATGCCCTCGCTGCGTAACTTGCTTAGCCACGCCGGGGCCGTTGCGGCCTGCCGGTCCTCAAACTCCCGGAAATCCTTCAGGTAAAAGTCTTCGCTCTCTTTCAGTGCAATCGCCATCAATCTCCAATTCCCTTTTTCGCCTACCGCTACGCTCTTTCGCTCACCGGTACCGTTTCATCCAGCCAGCTATAGCCCTTCTCTTCCAGTTCCAGGGCCAGTTCTTTGCTGCCGGACTTGACAATCCGCCCGTTGGAAAGCACGTGGACGAAATCCGGCACGATGTAGTTCAACAGGCGCTGGTAGTGCGTCACCACGATGATGGACCGCTCTTTGCCGCGCAGCGAGTTCACGCCGCTGGCCACAATCCTCAGCGCGTCAATATCCAGTCCCGAGTCTGTTTCGTCCATAATGGCCAGCTTCGGTTCCAGCACCGCCATCTGGAGAATCTCATTACGCTTCTTTTCGCCGCCTGAAAAACCTTCGTTCACAGGACGGTTCATCAGCGTTTCATCCATTTCCAGCAGCTTGATTTTCTCGCGGATGTGGGTGAGAAAATCCATGGCATCCAGTTCTTCTTCGCCGCGATGCTTCCGCGCGGCATTCAGCGCCGCCCTCAGGAAATAAGTGTTGTTCACGCCGGGAATTTCCACCGGATATTGAAAAGCCAGAAAAATGCCTTCGCGCGCCCGGAACTCGGGGTCCAATTCCAGCAGGTCCTTGCCGCCGTAAAGGACTTCGCCCTCGGTGACCTTGTAAACGTCGCGGCCTGCCAGTACCTGTGCCAGCGTGGATTTGCCCGACCCGTTCGGTCCCATGATGGCGTGTACTTCGCCCAGGCCAACCTTCAGGTCAATCCCTTTCAGAATTTCCGTATTGCCAACATTGGCATGCAGATTCTTGATCTCAAGTAACATTCCGTTCTCCGTGTTTGAAACCGCTCAAGCCTTTGGGCAGAGTTACGTGGTTGTGAAACTCTGCGAAATTCAGGCCATCAAAGAAAAGCCGCAGACCTGCAAGACAAGCCTGCGCCCCCTTCATTTGTAATCTTGCACATGAAGCGAAGAACCCGAGGCAAGCCCTTACAGGCGCTGCTCCGGAGCTGCCACATCCGGAACCGGCGTGCGGATTCAGCAGTTATCCAACGCTGCCTTCAAGGCTGATGCCGAGCAGTTTCTGGGCCTCGACAGCGAACTCCATGGGCAATTCGCGAAAGACTTCTTTGCAGAAGCCGTTCACGATCATGCCGATGGCGTCTTCTGTCGAAAGACCGCGTTGTCGGCAGTAGAAAATCTGGTCCTCGCCGATTTTCGAGGTGGAGGCTTCGTGCTCCACCTGCGCCGTCGGGTTCTTCACTTCAAGGTAGGGAAACGTATGCGCCCCGCACTTGTCTCCCATCAGCAACGAGTCGCATTGCGAATAGTTGCGCGCTCCCGTTGCATTCTTCAAAATCTTGACCATACCTCGATAGCTGTTCTGGCCATGCCCGGCGCTGATGCCCTTGGAAACGATGGTGCTGCGGGTGTTCTTGCCCACGTGGATCATCTTGGTGCCGGTGTCGGCCTGCTGGTAGTTGTTGGTGACGGCAACGGAGTAAAACTCGCCCACTGAGTTGTCACCCTGCAGGATGCAGCCGGGATACTTCCACGTGATGGCCGATCCGGTCTCCACCTGCGTCCAGGAAATCTTGGAATTCACGCCCTGGCACTTGCCACGCTTGGTCACAAAGTTGTAGATCCCACCCTTGCCTTCCTTGTCGCCCGGATACCAGTTCTGGACGGTGGAATACTTGATCGTGGCGTTGTCGAGCGCCACCAGCTCCACCACCGCGGCGTGCAACTGGTTTTCATCACGCATCGGCGCAGTGCAACCTTCCAGATAGCTGACGTAAGCGCCCTCTTCGGCCACAATCAGCGTGCGTTCAAACTGGCCGGTCTCTTTGGCGTTGATGCGGAAATAGGTGGAGAGCTCCATCGGGCAGCGTACGCCCTTGGGGATGTATGCGAATGAGCCGTCGCTGAACACCGCCGAGTTTAACGTGGCAAAAAAGTTGTCGGTGTAGGGCACGACCGAGCCAAGCCACTTACGAACCAGTTCGGGATGTTCCTGCACGGCCTCAGAAAATGAACAGAAAATGATGCCCAGTTTTGCCAGCTTCTCTTTAAAGGTTGTCGCCACGGACACGCTGTCAAATACCGCGTCCACGGCCACACCGGAGAGCAACTCCTGTTCCTGCAGCGGGATGCCAAGCTTTTCGTAGGTTTTTAGCAGTTCGGGATCAACTTCGTCCAGACTCTTGGGCCTGTTGGCCTTCGACTTGGGAGCGGCGTAGTAATAGGCCGCCTGGTAGTCGATGGGATCAAACTTCACATTGGCCCACTTTGGTTCTTCCATCGTCAGCCAGTGCCGATACGACTTCAGTCGCCACTCCAGCAACCATTCCGGCTCATTCTTCTTGGCCGAAATCAACCGGACCACGTTCTCGTTCAAGCCGCGAGGAATGGTTTCCTGCTCGATCTCCGTTACAAAGCCGTACTTGTACTCCTGTGTGGCAAGAGTTTCAACATTGTTGGCGGGCGTGGCCATAAACTTTGCTCCTTAACTCAGAACTCAAAACGCTGGGCAACTCGCGCCAAGTCAGTTTCAGCACCCTCGGCGTATATGTTCCATTCAATGCTACCGAATCTGTACAGCGGAGTCAAGATTATTGCGATACTTTTTTGTCAAGATTGGTTCTGCCGGGAATGGCCGAATACGTCAGCCGACTTAAATTTTATAAGTCTTTATTTATCAATTATGTGTAGACAACCTGATTATTGGCTGAAAGGAGGAGTCACTGAAAGATGTCTTCTATCTTGTTAAGGTCAGGTTCACCGCCCACCGAAGTTCATTCGGAAGCCGACACGGAAGAGCAGAGGGTACCCGAGTTCGGGAACCGGGGTACGCTGGACGGCGTAGCTCTCGTCAAACATGTTTTCAACGGCCACGTAGGCCTCAGTATCGCGCCAGATGCGGCGGGAGAGCGAGCCATCCAGGGTGAAGAAGCTGCCCAGCGGAAGCAGGTTCTGGTCGTCGTCAAACTGGTTCCCCACGTAGCGCCCCTGCAGGCTCAGTGTCACACGCCGCCAGCGGCTCGCCGCGGTTGCGTTCGAATAGAGGGCCTGGAAGGTGAAGGTGTTGCGCGGGACCTGCGGTATCTCCAGACCCACCAGAGACGGATTGGCCGCAAAACTAAGTACGGTGGCATTGACGAACTCGTAGCCGCTTGTGAGATCGAAGGTCGGGGTCACGTGCAAGGTCGCGTCCATGTCCACACCGCGCGAGCGCGTACGGCCCAGATTCTGACGCTGGCGAGTGATCAGGCTGGGCGTAACACTCAAGGTGACATTCGCGATCGGGTCCGTTACGTCGCTCCAGAAGAAGGTGCCGCGTCCAGTCAACCTGCTGCCGAAGGCGGCGAACTGCGCGCCCGCTTCCGCACCGGTCAGGTGTTCGGCCTGGAGTTCCGAATTGGCGTTGGTTACGACGTTGCCTACGCGGAAACCGCGATAAAGTTCGTTCAGTGTCGGCGCCCGGAAAGCTCGATAGGCGGAGCCTACCAGCGAAACATGGTCCGTAAGGCGGAAAAGCATTCCAAGTCGCGGGCTGAAGGCGGACGCGGTGCGTTCCGGAAAGACGGTGACGGCGGCAGGGCTTGCCGATGTAAGCGATTTGATCGTGGAAAGCGCATCATAATTGCGCCAGTGGTCCCAGCGGACCGCCGTGGTGATCTGCCAACGGCGCGTCAGGCGGAGAACATCTTCCCCATAGACGCCTGCGGTGCGCTGGCGCCCGCCCGCGCCAAGCGCCGATGTCATGCGGCCGCTGAAGAATCCCAGTTCGTTGCTTGACCCTCGAACTTCGCGCCCGTCAAAGCCTGCCACCAGGGTTTGCTTCATGCCCACGGGCCGGCTCCATTGCAACTCAACTCCTGTCTGTTGTGCCGGGACGCGCTGGGAACGAACCAGCGATTCGCTGTTGCGGTCGGCGGCGACGGAGGAGAAGGTCTGGTCATATATCTTCGGTCCGCCGTAACCGCGAAAGCTGAACGACCCCGCTAGTTGCGAGACCCAATCGGCTCCGAAGGCCAGTTGCCGCGTGTGCGTGCGGTTGTAAGTGAGCGGCGTTCCGTTGGCGCGGACCTCACGGAAGTAAGTGGCCGTAGCAAAGACTTTTCCATTCTGGCCGAGGTTTCTTTCGACTGTTGCGTCGCCCACTTCGTGCTCGGACCCGGCCTTCGTATCAACGGCCCCTCGGTCCTGCGGGTTGACCAGGATGTAGCCGTCGGTGCTGAACGCCTCGCCGTCCAGGTCGAGCGTCCAAGGGCCGTGCCGGATGCCCGACCAGAATGAGCCGTAGGGCGTGTTCTCGTTGCCGTAAGATGTATCAAGCGAAAGCTCGGAAGTGGTTGCCTTGCGGGTCAGGATGTTGATGACGCCACCCATCGCGCTTGAGCCGTAAAGGTCGGAAACGCCTCCCCGCACAACTTCCATGCGGCCTACGGCCTCGCGCGGCACACGGTCCCAGTAAACCCAGCCGCCGAAGGGGTCGTTCAACGGAATGCCGTCCGCGAGGACCAGCGCCCGGCTGGCCCCGCTGGCTCCCACGCCGCGCAGTGAAACGCCTTGGGCGGTTGGATTGGCCACGCGGCTGCCGGTGCGGCGGAAAAGGGTGAAGCCGGGAACCTGCTGGAGCGTGCCGTCGAGCGTAAGCGCCGGCGTCGCCGCGAGTTCCCGTTTGGTCAGGACGCTAACGTCGGCCGTGGTTTCGCTTAAAGGAGTCTGCATCCTCGTCGCTGTCACTGTCACTTGTTCCACGGTCGCTGCCGGGCGGAGGAAAATTTCCAGGAACAAGCTCTTTTGCGTAGCACGCAAGCTCCAGCGTTTTTCGGCCTGAGCGAATCCTTTTGCGCTGATCTTCAAACTGCCCTGAGGCGCGGGAACGATGCTGAAATCAAACCGCCCGTCGGGATCTGTTGGCTGATCTGCCTGATAACCCGCCGTCGCCAGGGTGACCTGTGCTCCGCTGACGGCCGCGCCACTCCCGTCCTTAACAACACCTTCGACCCGATATCGGCGGCTCGCAGATTGAGGGCGAGGGGACGGTCTCGCTGCCATCAGGCCGGTGAACGCGATCAGTCCAACCAGTGAGGCCACAAAATGTTGGAGAACAGACTTCATACGGTTATTTGTTTGCTGGTTTTGTCAGCCCGTAACCAGAGGCCAGTCATATTTCGGATAAATAGCCCCCACCATGAAGCAGGCCCCAGTCTTCGCTCCACAGAGGGTCAAACCAATTGGACTAAATCGGCCGCAGCGTCAGGGCAAACCATTATTGCAGGGCCGTGGGAAGGGAGCAAGCTAAGGCGGAAAAGATAGAGTCCTGGTGACCTCAATCTGTAACGAGCAGACTTTCGGCAAACGGCCATTCGTAGTCAAACCACTGGCCAGCACATTGGAATCCGGCGCGGCGGTCCATCTCGATGACTTCCTGGGGGGTGTACTTGTGTGAACCCTCCGTCCAGATGGTTTCGTCTCTTTCAAATGTTACGGTCAGGCCGATTTTTTGAATGGTGGCCGTCTGTCGATTCTTGGAGCGAAGGTGCATTTCGATCCGGCGCTCCCGCCCGTTGTCAGAATTTCGCGGATTTTTCCCAGAATTCCTCTCCCGCTGTTCGGACTTCTACTGCCGATGCTCTTGTTGGGCGTGCGTTGCCCGGCTGGCCATTGCCGCGCTCACCGGGTATGCGCTGTCACCGATCATTCGCAACACTTACACCGGAATCATGCGCGTCACCCCTGCAGTTCGCGAGGCCGCGGCATGGACTTGACGGACTGGCAACTGCTGTGGCACGTTGAACTGCCACCCGGCTTGGGCGTGATCCTGGCCGGAGCCATTCCGGCGGAGCTGATGGCGCTGGCGGCTGATTTCCTTCTGGGCTGGGCCGGACGTCATCTGGTTCCTTCGGCGAACTCATGAAAAAGTCACTGTGTGCAATTCTGCTGGTCTTGACGCTCTGCTCTTGCGGGCCGAAGCACAGCAACGTGATCGTGGTGGGTTCCAAGAACTTCACGGAACAGGAGATCCTGGGCGAGATACTGGCGCAGTACCTGCGCCAACAAACCGGGCTCCAGGTGGAACGCCGGTTCGATCTAGGTGGGACCTACATCTGCCAGGCCGCGCTGCAGGCGGGAAGCATTGACGTGTACGTCGAATACACAGGGACCGCGCTGACCGCCATCCTGAAGCAACCTGTCGAGCACAACGCCGAGGACGTTTACAATAAAGTCAGAGAGCTTTACGCCCAGCAGTTTAATCTGACTGTCATGCCTCCGCTGGGGTTCGACAACACTTTCGTCCTTGTGGTTCGTGGCGAGACGGCACGGAAGGACCACATCCGGACGATTTCCCAAGCCAGGCACTACGCGGTCCATTGGCGGCCGGGATTCGGCTATGAATTTATGGAAAGAGATGATGGTTACAAAGGTCTGGTAAAGACCTACGGCCTGAAGTTTGCGGCGCCGCCCAGAATCATGGATCTGGGATTACTCTATGGCGCTCTTCTCGACCGGCAGGTGGATGTGGTGGCAGGGAATTCGACGGATGCTGAGCTCGAAGCTCAGGATTTCGTCGTCCTGCCGGACAACAAACATTATTTCCTGCCCTACCAAGCCGTCCCTATTGTTCGCACCCAAATACTTTCCGAGCATCCTGCTGTGTACGCTGCCCTGGAACAGTTGGCCGGGAAGATCTCCGACGCCGAAATGCGGCACATGAACTATGAGGTCGCTGAAGAGCACCGCGACGTCAAGGAAGTGGTCCAGGAGTTTCTGCGCTCCAAGGGCCTGATCCCAGGAACGTAATGCCTGCTAGAGCGTGAACAGCAGGCTGGCCGGATCTTCCACCAGTTCTTTCACGCGAACCAGGAACTGCACCGCCTCCATGCCATCGACGATCCGGTGGTCATAGCTGAGAGCGATATACATCATGGGGCGGATTTCCACTTTGCCTTCCACCGGCACGGCGCGGTCCTGAATTTTGTGCAGCCCCAGGATGCCTACCTGCGGTGGGTTCAGGATCGGCGTGCTGAGCAGTGAGCCGTAGACGCCACCGTTTGAAATGGTGAAAGTTCCGCCGCGAAGTTCATCGAGCGTCAGTTCGCCGACCGACGCTTTGCGGGCGAACTCCTTGATGCCGGCTTCGATTTCCGCAAAGCTCATCTGGTCCGCGTCGCGCAGCACGGGGACCACAAGCCCTTCCGAAGCGCCGACAGCAACGCCAATGTCGTAATAATGTTTCAGGACCATCTCGTTGCCCTGAATTTCGGCGTTCAGGCGCGGGAACTGGCGAAGAGCTCCGACGCAGGCCTTGACGAAGAATGAAGCGATTCCAAGACTGACGCCGTGCTGCTTCTTGAAGTTTTCTTTCCACCGTGCCCGAAGTTGCATCACCTGCGTCATGTCCACTTCATTAAATGTGGTGAGCATCGCCGCGGTCTGCTGAGCTTCCACCAGCCGGCGGGCAATCGTTTGCCTGCGGCGCGACATTCGAACACGTTCCTCCAGCCTTTCACGGGGCGTGGTTGCGCCGGGAACCACCTGCAGCGCAGGACGGCTGACGATGGCGGGCTTTTCAAGGGGCTGTGCTGCCTCCGCGCCCTTGCTCTGAAGAAAGCTTTCAACGTCGCGCTGCCGGATGCGGCCTGCGGCGTCGCTCGGTCGGACCTGGGAAAGGTCCACACCGTGCTCTTCGGCAACGCGCCGGGCCAGCGGCGTCACCATCCGTTTGGGAGCCCCTTCGGCGGCTGCTTCTTCGGCAGCAGCAACCGCTGCGGTGCCGGGTCTTTCCTGGGTTACAGTCTCCACGGGCTTTTCCTTTTCGGCTGGTTTCGTTTCGCCGCCTTTTGCGGCGGCCTCCGCTTCCTCAGGCGCTTCCTCGATGACTCCAAGCAGGTCGCCGATCTTTACGTCCTCGCCTTCTTTCCTCTCGATGCGGGCAAGCACGCCGCTGCGCTCCGCGCCGACTTCCAGGTCGACTTTTTCAGTCTCGAGTTCCACCAGGACGTCGCCCACGGCGACGCGGTCTCCCTGATTCTTTCTCCAATGTCCAACCGTGGCTTCAACAACGGACTCACCCAGTTCGGGTACGACGATTTTGGTCGGCACGATCTCTCCTTCCTGCCCCTTCCGCGATATCTTCCACCAGCACCATGTCTTCTTCCTGCTCAGCCAGGCGGATGCTGAAAGCCTTCTGAACGATAGCCACCTGGTTGAGAGCATGCCGGGCCGCAGAACCTTCCGCCGGGCTTGAGCTCCGCGAGCGGCCGATATAACGGAGCCGCCATTTGTTGCGGACCAGTTCACTTAACATGGGCCGCACGAACCCCCAGGCACCCATGTTTTCAGGCTCCTCCTGGACCCACACCACTTCCTGAAGTTTCGGATATCGCTCAATGACCTGCCGGACTTCATCAATGCGAAACGGATAGAGTTGTTCGATACGGCAGATGGCGACGCTGGTCTTCTTTTCACGCTGCTCG
Organism: Acidobacteriota bacterium; assembly: GCA_021787735.1. GTDB lineage: Bacteria > Acidobacteriota > Terriglobia > UBA7540 > UBA7540 > SCRD01. The sequence continues at coordinate 27,068 of JAJYLL010000054.1, forward strand.
CTGGTCGCAAGATCTACGTAAATTTTGCCGCTGCACAGCACCAGCCGCCGGACTTCGTCCAGCCGCTCATTGGGCTCGGCGTCATCAATCACAGCCTGCCAGTGGCCTTCAGCTAATTCGCGCGGGGACGACGCCACCAGGGGATGTCGCAGCAGGCTCTTGGGTGTCAGGATGATGAGGGGAAGGGGATCGACTTTCAGCAGCGACGCCTGCCGCCGGAGCAGGTGAAAATACTGGGCTGCGGTGGTACAGTTCGTCACCCGAAGATTGGTGCCCGAGGCCAGTTGGAGGAAGCGCTCTGGGCGGGCGCTTGAGTGGTCGGGTCCCGCGCCTTCAAACCCGTGCGGCAGCAGCATGACTAGGGACGGAGTCAGCCCCCACTTGGCCCTTGCTGAAACCACGAACTCGTCAATCATCACCTGCGCGCCATTGATGAAGTCGCCATATTGCGCTTCCCAGATGACGAGCCGGCTGGGTTCCTGCAAGCTGTAACCGTATTCGAATCCTACTACAGCGCCTTCCGTCAGCGGGCTGTTGTGAATTTCAAAGGCTGCCCCGGCCTGCGCCAGCGCCTGCAACGGAGTGTGCTTCTGTCCGGTCTTGACATCGTGGAGTACGGCGTGCCGCTGACTGAACGTGCCCCGCTCAACGTCTTCGCCGGTCATGCGGACGGCCGTCTCGTCTTCGAGGATGGAAGCCAGCGCCAGTTCCTCCGCCGTGGCCCAGTCGATTGTTTTTGCATCCAGATCGTCCAGGACCTTTGCGCGGCGGCCGCGCGCTCGTTCCAGTTTGCGATGCACGTTGAATCCTTCGGGTAATTGCAGCAGGCTCTCGTTCAGCGCGCGCAAGGTCTCAATCGGCACGGCGGTCTTTGCCTGACCTGCTGCGCCCGGTGGCGGCGGTTCCGGTGGCTCTTCGGCAAGCTCTTCCGTGGGCTTCAGGGATTCCAGAACCTGCTGGAGGTGTTCCATGTTTTCACGGACCAGTTCCTCCGGCCGGCCGGGCGCCACGACGCCACGCTTGACAAGTGCCGTTGCCCACTGCTCGCGCACGGTTGGCAGAGCCGCGATCTTGTCGTAGAGAAGCGGCTGGGTGAAGCCTGGCTCGTCGCCCTCATTATGTCCGTAGCGGCGGTATCCGACTAGGTCGATGACAAAGTCCTTGCCGAACTTTGCGCGATAGGCAAGCGCCAGGCGCGCCACCTCAATGCAGGCCAGCGGATCATCTGCATTCACTTGCACCAGCGGAATCCTGAACCCGCGTGCAAGGCCGGCGGCATAAAGCGAACTGCGATACTCTTCCGTCGTGGTCGTGTACCCCAACTGGTTGTCCGCAATGATATGGATTGTGCCGCCCGTGCTGTAGCCCGGTAGTCGGTAGAAGTTGAGCGTTTCCGCCACCACTCCCTGGCCCGAAAAAGCCGCGTCACCATGAATCAGGATCGGCAAGGTTCGGGTGGAATCGAAGCGCGGGGCGCCTTTTTGATCCACCACTGTGCCGGCCGCCCGCGCCATGCCTTCGGCGACGGGATTCACCGCCTCCAGGTGGCTGGGGTTCGGCGGCATAGTGATGACAAGACCCACAGCCTCGCCGCCCTTGACTGCACGCTGCGCGCCCAGGTGGTACTTCACGTCGCCGGTCCAGCCCAGGTCCTCGCGGAAGTTCCGCGCCTGTACAGGGTCTCTGAAAATTGCGAGGATTTCCGCATAAGGTTTTTGCAGAACATGGGCCAGCACGTTCAGCCGGGCGCGATGGGCCATGCCGATCAGAACGTTGCGCACACTGGCCTCGGCCGCGCCACCCACCAGTTCATCCAGAACGGGAATCAGCATGTCCAGGCCTTCAACCGAAAAGCGAGTTTTGCCCGGAAAGGTGCGGTGCAGGAAATGTTCAAAAACTTCCACCTGCGTCAGCCGTTCCAGCAGCGCCTCGGCGTCCACGGGATCCTTCGGATCACGACATCGGCGCGACTCAGCAGCCTCGTGCAGCCAGTGGCGTTCCTCTGGGTCGCGCAGGTGACCGTAATCGTATCCGGTGGAGGAACAGTAGATGTTGCGCAGGGCCTGGATCACTTCATAGGCGCTGCTCTTGCCCGCGGCGATGGGACCAACAATCAGGCTGGCGGGAAGACGGCGCAGGTCATCTTCACTGATTCCATGGGATTCCGCGCGCAGAGAATAATCCCCGCGGGACTTGCTGCCCAGCGGATCAACGCGGGCGTCCATGTGCCCGAACTTGCGGATTGATTCTGCCAGGTTCACCGTGCCGACAATCTTGTCAATCTGGCTGGTGGATAGACCCTTGGCAGAAGGTCGAATTTCTTCAGGAGGGATCCAGTGTTCAAAGTAGGCGCGTGTGCTCGAATCCACGGAGTTGGGATTCGAAAGATATCTTTCGTATAACTCCAGAACGTAACCGAGATTAACTCCCTGGAAATCACTTCCTGTATTCATCATTCCATCCTGGGCCGTTGCCGGAAAGCTGTGCCCCTTCCCCGAATGTTCGGCAGGCCCCTCTGAACTCAAGGTTATTCGGTACCAGAACGTATGTTTATGATGTCCCCGGGCAACCCCTTCCCAACAACACTTAGATTATCATCGCTGATGTCGGCCTGCTCATTCAAGCCAGAGGCAAAACCATTTGGATGCAAATTTTCGGGCTGGCGTATTCGGACGTTGCACTTCCCGGCGCGAGGGTTTAAATTTTTTGGACTGGACCTCCGCTATCCATATACTCAGAACGAGGTGATTGTTAAATGACTATTACCGACGTTGTTGCCCGCGATATCCGCTTCCCGACCTCGCGGTCGCTTGATGGATCGGACGCCATGCACGCCGCGCCCGATTATTCCGCCGCTTATGTGGTGCTGACAACCGACAGCCCCGACGGACCGGAAGGCCACGGCCTGACCTTCACCTGCGGCAGAGGAACGGACGTTGTGGTTGCGGCGATAAACGCCTTGAAGCCGCTGGCTGTAGGCCGCACACTGGAATCGATCACTGCCGACATGAAGACCTTCTGGCGGCAGCTTACGAGCGACGGACAACTGCGTTGGATCGGCCCGGAGAAGGGTGCTATCCATCTTGCCACAGGTGCGCTGGTCAACGCCGTGTGGGACCTTTATGCCAAGGCGGAACGGAAGCCCGTGTGGAAGCTCCTGCTTGACATGACGCCGGAGCAGCTTGTTTCCACCATTGACTTCCGCTACATCACCGACGCGCTTACACCGGAGGAAGCGCTGGAAATCCTTCGTAGGAACCTGCCCACGCGAGCCGCGCGCGAAGCGGAAATGCTGGAGCAAGGCTTCCCGGCGTACACAACTTCGGCGGCATGGCTCGGTTATACGGAGGAGAAATTGCGTCACCTCTGTCGCGAAGCCATCGCGCAGGGATGGACGCATTTCAAGATGAAAGTAGGAGCCAACCTCGATGACGACGTGCACCGTGCAACGCTGATCCGCGAAGAGATCGGTTGGGACCGAAAGCTGATGATGGACGCCAATCAGGTGTGGGGCGTGGACGAGGCCATCGCCAACATGAAGGTGCTGGCAAAGTTCAATCCCTGGTGGATTGAAGAGCCCACCAGTCCCGACGACGTGCTGGGCCACGCCCGCATCGCACGCGCCGTTGCGCCCATCGGCGTTGCCACCGGCGAGCAGTGCCAGAACCGCGTAATCTTCAAGCAGCTTTTCCAGAGCAACGCCATCAGCTTCTGCCAGATTGACAGTTGCCGCGTGGGTGGCATCAATGAGATTCTGGCCATCCTGCTAATGGCGGCAAAGTTCGGCGTCCCGGTGTGCCCGCACGCCGGCGGAGTGGGCCTGTGCGAGTACGTGCAGCACCTTGCGATCTTCGACTACATTGCCATCGGTGCATCGCTCGAGAATCGTATCCTGGAATACGTTGACCACCTGCACGAGCACTTCCTGGATCCTGTGGTGATCCGCAATGGGCGCTACATGCCGCCGTCTGCTCCGGGCTACAGCATCACCATGAAGGCGGAGTCGCTCGACCAGTATGAGTTCCCGAACGGCGTTGCCTGGCGCTCCTGATCCGAGATCGATAGCTGCCGATTGAACGCTCGATTGACGCAAAAGTAACAGTTACACGCTGTACGAGAATGGAACACAAATTCAGGGAAGAATGTTTTTCAATAGATTGTAAAACTTGTAAGTCATTGTATTTGTTTCATTTACAAAAATTAACAATTTTCGTCTCGGAAATCCCAAACGTCCCATTCGGAACAGGGTATGCGCCTAATGTAGCCTAGCACTGAAGCCTGTCGTGTCAGCCCGCCGGGCAAACCTCCATCAGGGGTCTGGTTATCCCTGACAAGAGCGTGAAACGCTCTCGGGGTGCCCAATGCAACCGCCAAAAAAAAGGGGCGAGCCGTGGCCTGCGGTGAAGCCTTGGGCCTGGCCCGTCCCCGCGAAACAATCCTGCCGTCTCACTTCTACTTCGCACTCAGTTTGATTGGCACTCGCTCAACGCTGATGCTTACTTCGGCAAAGTGGACACTTCCGCCGCTGTTCTGAGCCGTTTGGATCAGCTTGCTTTCCACCTCCACGCCGTGCGGCAGCGCAAACTCTGCGGCTTCGCCGATTGCTGCGAGTTCAAGGGACCGCACATATCCTTTGTTTGCGTCGCGAATGCAAACCAGGGCATCCCCGGATGCCGAAGCGCGTGAGCGTCTGCGCACAAGAATCACGCCGTGGGGGCTACCCTTATCCTTCCCGGCAACTTCCACCAGGTACGCCGAGGCGGAGTTCTGGTGGCCATCGCTCAGCGTGTATTCCCCTGCCGGCAGTGTCATGTTCGCCCACTGGACTTCAAAGGGCAGGGTAAACGTCCCGCTGAACGCGGTGGTTGTCAGTGCCTGCGCCCTCGCTCTGGATGCGCCGGAGGCCAGAAGCGCCAGGCCAACACCCACCAGGATCGCCATGCTTCGAATCGGTTTCATACACACCTCCAAAATTCTTTCTGCCGCAGGCGGGCTGGGTGTTTTAGCTCCCAATTCCAATTTCCGTTTCCTGGCGGCCTAAATTCCCTTGCCGCCCTCAACCTCTAGAGCGCAAAATGGACGCGAAACCCGTCACGGCAGGCAAGAGATTTTCTGGTGCCTTCGGACAGCAGGCGGAGGATTATCAGGACGGCGGGCCGAATTACTAGATGACGCTGACCTATCCGCGGGACATTTTTGGCGACCGGACGGGAATCTGGGACGACCGGCCCAGCCAGAACTGGCTCGGGTGGGACATTTTCTGGTCACGGGTGGCGGGGCAGAGGCTGAACATGGGCGGGGCGAGCGCCT
>JAJYLL010000163.1 GCA_021787735.1 Acidobacteriota bacterium
CTGGATGCAACGGATCGTCAAGCTGCGCAAGGCAAGTTCGGCGTTTGGGCGGGGAACCATTGAATTTCTGAACCCGGAAAATCACAGGGTCCTCGCCTATATCCGGCAGTGGGAAAACAACCGGATCTTTGTGGTCAACAACCTGTCGAGTTCCGCGCAGGCGGCGGAGCTTGACCTCAAGCAACTGCGGGGATTCATTCCCATTGAGATGTTTGGAGGCAATCCGTTTCCGCGAATTGGAGAGATTCCTTATCTGCTGACCCTGGGTCCGTACCAATTTTACTGGTTCCGGTTGCGCCGGCTCTGACACGTTGAAGGTCCAGGAGCCTTGAGGCCGCCGGTAACAACTCCGAAGGAGCAGCTTTGGCCGAGGAAACATTTCTCTCGGACGACTTTGTCCGCAGGCTCACGGCTGTGGGCGAGGTGGATATTCTTGTCGCTGTGCCAACCTTCAACAATCGCGGCACCATCGAGCAGGTGGTCAACGCCGTTCAGTTGGGGCTGGTGAAATATTTCCCGCGCGAGCGCATTGTGCTGGTCAATCCTGATGGCGGCTCCCGGGACGGGACTCCGGAAGCTGTGCGGAACTCCGCCATTCAGGATTTCCGCACGATGCTTTCGTCAACCCCGCTGCGCACCATCCACCGGATTACCACCACCTACGGCGGAGTCGATGGCAGGAGCAATGCATGGCGCGTCATTTTGGCGGCTGCGGACCTGCTGCGGGCCAAGGCCTGCGCCGTGGTTTCTCCTGATCTGGAAAGCATCACTCCCGAGTGGATCGAGGGACTGGTCCGGCCCGTCTACAGAGAAAAGTTCGATCTGGTTACGCCCATCTACCATCGCCACAAATATGACGGCCTGCTGGTGAAGAACATCATCGCGCCGGTGATCCGGGCGGTTTACGGCACGAAGGTCCGCGAGCCTGCGGGCGGCGAAATGGGGTTTTCTGGCCGGCTGGCGTGCCACTACCTGGAACAGAACGTCTGGCACGAAGAGTTTGTGCGCGCCTTCACAGAGATCTGGATGACGACGCGCGCAATCACTGACGGATTCAAGGTTTGCCAGTCGTTTCTGGGCCCCAAGATCCAAGCGCGTGCGCCTTCACAGCAAAACATTGTCACCACCATTCAGAAAGCGGTCGGCACGCTGTTCCGCTGCATGGAGAATCAGGAAGCCTTCTGGATTTCACGCAACGGTCCGCCGCAGCCAACGCCCGTTTTCGGATTTGAATACAGCTCCGGCCTTGAACCGCGCCGGCTCAACAAGAAAAAGATGTTGGCCATGTTCCAGAACGGCGTCAGCCAGCTTGCGCCTGTACTTGAATCTATCCTTTCACCGGAAGCACTCAGGCAGATCCATGGAGTTTCTCAACAGAACGAAAAGCAATTCCGCTTCCCAGAAGGGCTCTGGGTAAAAACCATTTATGAATTCGCCGCTTCTTTCCACCACTCGGTCATCAATCGTGAACACTTGCTCCAGGCCCTGACGCCCATCTATCGCGGGCGGATCTGCTCCGTCGTTATGGAGGACCACCGCGCCGACGCCGAGCAGATCGAGCAGAACCTGGATGCTCTTTGCCGGGAGTACGAAAATCAGCGGCCGCAGCTGGTGGAAAAGTGGACCCGAAAAGCGTGAGGTGAATTATGGGAGAGCTTATTCTAGACACATTAAGGGGAACACTGGGAAGTTTCTATAACGCGCTCGTCTTGTTCCTTCCGCGCCTTCTCTCGATGCTGGTCATCATGGCAGCGGGATTTCTGGTGGCTCTGGTTCTCAAGATCATGGTGCGCAGGATCTTCAGCATCGCAAGCTTCCGCAAATATTGCGACTCGGCCGGCCTCACTCAAATGATGCGCAAGGCCGCCCTGCCGCCTCCGGTCGAGTTCCTGGGCCAGGTGGTCTTCTGGGTGGTCTGGATCGTCTTTATCGTTCTGGGCATCGATGCCCTCGGCATTTCCGCCCTGCGCGAACAGATTTCCCGGTTCTTCATGTTCCTGCCGCAGATTTTCGTGGCCATGATCGTTCTTTTCATCGGACTGCTGATCGCCAATTTCTTTTCCCGCGCCACGCTGCTGGCCGCCGCCAACGCCAACTATCCTTCGGCGCGCCTGCTCAGCAGCCTGGTACGCCTGCTGATTGTGATTTTCTTTGTCACCATGGCGCTTGAACAGATCGGCCTGGGTCGCCACGTCGTCCTCATCGCGTTTTCCATCGCCTTCGGCGCTGTGATGATGGGCACTGCCATCGCCTTTGGGCTCGGCGGGCGCGACGTTGCCCGCCAAGTGCTGGAAAAACAGTTCCTGCAAAAAGGAAGCAGCGAAAAAGACGAAGATATTTCCCCGCTCTGATCGCGCCCAGGTGCGAGCCGCAAACGCCCCAGTGTCGCAATGCGCGCGGCGTACCGCACCGTTTCCCGGCTTCCCCGACCTGTTATAATGGTTCGACGGAGGCAGTCAGAGCAATCCATGAAACTGGGGATCGATTTCGGGACAACCCGAATTGTTGCCGCATTTGTGGACCGCGGCAACTATCCCGTCGTAGTGTTCGAAGCCCCGGACGGCAACTCGTTTGAATGGTTTCCGCCTCTGGTGGCCGTCAAGGGCGAGGAGCGGCGCTACGGATGGGAAGCCTGGGCGGCGCAGGAAGAGCCAGGCTGGACAGTGGTCCGATCGCTGAAGCGCGGCCTCGATTACGCCGGGCCCGGGACACTGGTCCAGATTGGCGAGCAGAAGATTGCTATGCAGGACCTGCTGTGCGAGCTGGCTCTGGCCCTTCGCAGTTCATTGCTTGAAAACTCCACGCTGCGGGCGGGCAAGAATGAAACCCTCGACGTAATGCTGGGCGTCCCCGCCAACGCCAACAGCAACCAGCGCTTCCTGACTGCGGAGGCTTTCCGCCAGGCGGGTTTCAATGTGCTCGGGCTGCTGAACGAGCCTTCGGCCGCCAGCATCGAGTTTGGCCATCACAAGCGCACATCGCTTCAGTTCAGTGAAAAGATGTGTATCCTGGTTTACGACTTCGGCGGCGGGACGTTTGACGCTTCGCTGGTCGAACTCGATGAGCGCGAGCACGGAGTCATCGCCTCAGAGGGAATTTCGACGCTCGGCGGCGACGATTTTGATGAAGTCCTCGCTGGCCTTGCACTTGAGGCTGCCCAGATCAGCGTGGTTGATCAGGACAGCCTTTCGCAGGCCGAGATGTTCCGCCTGCAAGAGGAGTGCCGCCTGAAAAAAGAGAGCTTGCATCCGAACACGCGGCGGATTGTGATCGACCTCGGCAATGTGCGTCCAGGCTGGCCACAGGTAACGGTGGCCGCAGGCGATTTCTACGACCGCTGCCGGCCGCTCGTTGAAGAAACACTCCACGCCACGGAAGATCTGCTGGCGGCGTCGGGCTTCACAGCCGGCGGCACGGCACAGGGCGCGGAGCAACGGCTGGAGGCGCTCTACATGACCGGCGGAGGCAGCGAATTGCCGCTGGTCGGCCGCATGCTGCGCGAGAGCTTCGGACGGCGCGTGCGGCGTTCCACTTATACTCGCGCGGCCACCGCCATCGGACTCGCCATCCAGGCCGACGCCACGCAGGGCTACGTTTTGCGAGACAAATTCACCCGCCACTTCGGCGTCTGGCGCGAGGCGGAGGGCGGCCGCAGCATCGTCTTCGATCCGCTTTTTTCAAAAGGTACGCCACTGCCCGGCCCATCGGATCCGCCGCTGCTCAACTCCCGGCGCTACTACCCGGTCCACAACATCGGCCATTTCCGGTATCTGGAATGTACGCACTTGACCGACGACGGTCGCCCGGCGGGCGAAATTACCATCTGGGACGACATTCGCTTTCCTTTTGATCCCTCGCTGCGCGATAATACCGCGCTTGACCAAGTTTCAGTGGGGTATCTGACGAATGGTCACCGTTGCGAGGCGGAAGAGAATTATGCCTGCGACCGCAGCGGCGCCGTGAGCGTTACTATCGCCAACCTGATGGGAGGTTACAACCGGAACTACAGGTTGGGGCGCTGGGCAACTTCGGAGGGCATAGTCGTCCCCGGCCGCAAGAAGCCGCGCGCCCGGCGGGAAAAGATATCGGGGCGGTAGTGGAATTTTCGGGGGGCAGCGGGTGGCGCAAACGGCGTCCTTGTTGTGGTGGCTGCATTTATGCTGGCGGGCGGACTTCCATCGTTGAGGTCTGCAGTTCTTCTCATTACGATTTCCAACCCAAACCGTGAGGAATAGAAAATGCAAATTGCCATTGGCGCCGATCACGCCGGGTTCACCATGAAGGAAGAGCTTGCCGCGCAGATCCGGAAACTGGGCCACGACGTCCTCGATCTGGGAGCGTACAAAGCCGACCCGTCCGACGACTACCCGGATTATGCCGAAGCGGTCGGCAGGGCCATCATCGAGGGCAAAGCCGACCGCGGCGTGCTGATCTGCGGCAGCGGCGTTGGGGTTTCGGTGGCCGCCAACAAGATTCCCGGCATCCGCGCAGCCGTCTGCCACGATGCCTATTCGGCCCACCAGGGCGTCGAGCACGACAATATGAACGTGCTGGTGCTCGGCAGCCGCATCGTGGGTTCCGAACTCGCCCGCGAACTCGTTCGGAGTTATCTCGCCGCCCGGTTCTCCGGAGAAGAGCGCCACCGCCGCCGCCTGGCCAAGGTGGACGCCATCGAACAACGTTACCTTGCCCCTAAATCCACGGATTAGCAGCGGGGGCTCCTCGCCCGCGCAAATGCCGTATCGCGGCGGCAGCCTCCGGCCTATGGCACAAGCCGCGGGAAGACCTACTAACTCTGGGCCAAACCCCAGATGATCGAGATCAACATAAGCGCACCCACTCCGGCCAGGATGTAGATCAGGGTATGGCCAATCTTTGTCGTGGCGCTTGTGACGTGTTTAACGGTGCCTATTCAGCCCACCTGGGAGAAGGGCACCGCCGCCTCTAAAACAACTCCCTTCTTTCAATCGCTTAATCACTCGATCACCCGGTCGCTCAATCAGCTAATGATTCAATCAACCAATCCCTCAATCGCTTCATTTGCCGTTGCAACCACCGCTTCAAACTGTCAACATGATTTGATTACGATGCGGTGGCAACTGGACAAAGCCGACAACGAAAAGGCGGCGCTGCTGGCGCTGGAGCTGGAAATTTCTCCGCTGCTGGGGCGGCTGCTGGTGCTGCGCGGAATCCCGGATCCTGAAGCGGCGCAGAACTTTCTGAATCCTCGCCTCTCGCAGCTTCACGATCCCTACCTAATGGTCGGAATGGACCGCGCCGTCGAGCGCCTGAAGCGCGCCATTACCAACAAGGAAAAAATCCTGATCTACGGCGACTATGACGTGGATGGGACGACGGCGGTGGTGGTGCTGTTGGCGGGGCTGGAGCGGCTGGGCGCGCGCGTGGAAATCCACATTCCTGATCGGCTGAAAGACGGCTACGGCATGCGAGTGCCGGTGGTGGAGCGCGCCGCGGCCGAAGGCGTCACCGTGCTGCTGAGCGTGGACACAGGCATTCGCGAGCATGAAGTGGTGGCCCGCGCTCAGGGACTGGGCATCGACTGCATCATCACCGACCATCACCTGCCCAAAGAATCCCTGCCGCCCGCGCACGCTCTGCTGAACCCGCGCCGCCCGGACTGCCAGTATCCCGACAAGAATCTCTCCGGTGTGGGCGTGGCTTTCAAGCTGGTGCAGGGCCTGCTGGGCGAGCGCATGACCGACGCGTTGCTGCAATCCTTCTTGAAGATTGTGGCCATCGGCACCATTGCCGACGTGGTCCCGCTGGTGGGCGAAAATCGCGTGATTGCCAGGTTCGGCCTGGAGGGATTGCGCCGGCCGGCTGCGCCCGGCCTGACCGCGCTGATGGAAGTGGCGCGACTGGATGGCAAGACGCCCACGGCGGGAGACATTGCATTCCGGGTGGCGCCGCGCATGAACGCCGCGGGACGAATGGAAGACGCGCGCGCGGTGATCGATCTGCTGCGCACAAACAATGCCATCAAGGCCTGGAAGATCGCCGGACACCTGGACCAGCTGAACGGCGAGCGGCAACGCGCGGAAGAATCCATCTTGAACGAGATTGACGAGCGGGTGAAGGCGCATCCGGATATCGGCGAGCGCTATAGTCTGGTGTTTGCGGGCGAGGGATGGCACCGCGGCGTGATCGGGATTGTGGCGCAGCGCGTGGTGGAGCGCCACTACCGGCCCGCGCTCGTAATCGGCGTGGAGGACGGCACAGGCCAGGGCTCCGGCCGTTCGATTGCAAACTTCCATCTGCTGAACGCTCTGACCGATTGCGAGAGCGTGTTTGAGCGCTACGGCGGACACGCGGCCGCGGCGGGATTTGCTTTGCCCACAAGTAAGATCGGAGAACTTACGGAGCGCTTTGAAGCCTACGCCCGACGAAACCTGACGCCGCAGGACCTGGTGCCGCTGCTGCGCGTGGATGCCGAGGTTGATCTCGACCAGATGGATTGGCCCGTGTACGAGCAGTTAAAACGCATGGAGCCGTTCGGCATGGGAAATTCCACTCCGGTTTTCGTGGCGCGTGGGCTGCGGCTGACCCTGCCGCCCAGGGTGGTGGGAGAAAAACATCTGAAACTGAAAGTCGGCAACGGTGTGTGCGACCTGGACGCCATCGGCTGGCGCAAGGGCGATCAGGCAAAGCTGCTGGGCCCCGGCGACACCATCGACGTCGCCTTTACGCTCGATGA
>JAJYLL010000164.1 GCA_021787735.1 Acidobacteriota bacterium
AGGTAGGCGATCAGGTTGTTCATGTCTGACGCTGAGAGCTTGCCCGCGAAAGGAGGCATGGGCATGGGCTTGCCCTGCGGGTTCCCCTTTTCGATCTGCTCCCGGACGTTGGCAACCGTTGCAGGCCGGTGCGAATAAGGAAGCTCTTTGTTCTTCAATACACCCTTCAGCCCAGGGCCAATCTTGTTTTTCGTCTGATCGGCGAAATGGCACAGGGTGCAGTTCTGATCGAATAATTTCTTGCCCGCTTTGGCTGCGGGAGATAGTTCCGTCTTCCCTTTTGCCCAACTGACGGTGGCTGCCGGCAGCACCGCAGCCAGCGCCAGAATGAATAGCCACTTGATCATTTTCAATGAACGTCCTCGCATTGTGCCTCCTCAGGTTCAATTCCCAAAGTTTTTCACAACTTCCGCGCCAGCGGCGCGCAGCCTTTTTTCAAGCTCCTCGCGCGCCATTTCCGGCGGGTTGGTCACTCCAATCAAAATCTTACCATTGCTGATCGCAGGGTCGTAAAGCTTACGCCCGCTCCAGTCCGGGATGCGCGCCGTGATCAGGAGTGTAAATAAAGTGGTCAGAATGGCCCCCAGCATCGTCAGCTCATAAGTGATGATCCCATCCGGCCACTTGGTCACTAGCTGCATTCCGCCTGAAATCATCGGATAGCTCTTCTGGGCAAAGGAGACGAACCACCAGCCACTGAGGCCGCCGACCACGCCTCCCAACGCGGCGAGCCACGGCATTCGCGTCTTGTGATCGCGCTGCCCGAAGCCATACTCTTCGTAAGGCTCACCCGAGAGCACCGCAATGTCGCGATCCTTAAAACCCAGATCACTCCCGGCGCGCTCGAGCAGGTTGAGCGCCCGCTGGGCCGACTCGGGATCAGGATATAGTCCGTATATGGCTTTCATCTCATTCCTCTTCATCGATTCGCGTTAAGCAAGTTAGGGTTCAGCCGCAACCTCCTGCGAAGCCAGCGCCGGCGCCGCCTCCGGTTTCTTCTGCCCGCCGAGCTTCAGTTCCCAGATCGAAATAATCGGAAAGACTCTGGAGAAAAGAAGAAAGAGCAGACCCATGCCCGCGAACGTGCCCACCGTAATGGTAATTTCCACCCAGGTAGGTTTGTAGGTCCCGTAAGTGTAAGGAAGGTACTTGTGCGACAGCGCGGGGACGATGATCAGAAACCGCTCAAGCCACATGCCCACGACGATAGGAATCGAAGCGACCACCGTCCAGCCGATCTTCGTCCGCAGGTTCTTGATCGCCAGGATAGGCGCCGGAATAATGAAGTTGCAGAATACCATGGTCCAAAACAGCTTGGAATAGCGGCCGCTTTGAGTCACCCAGAAAACCGCCATTTCGCTTGGGAAGTTGCCGTACCAGGTGGTCAGCCGCTCGGCAAAGACGAAGTAAAACCACAACAGGCTCATCACCAGCAACAGCTTGCCCAGATTTTCAAAATGGATGGGCTGGAGGTACTCCTCCAGGTGCAGCAACTTGCGCAGCAAGGCCATGGCGATGATGAGCGCGGCAATGCCGCTGAAGATGGCCCCCGCCACAAAATAGGGTCCAAAGATGGTGGAGTGCCATCCCGGCACCGGCGCCATGGCGAAGTCCCAGGAGACGATGGTGTGCACCGAAACCGCCACCGGGATGATCGCCACCGCCATGATGCGCATGGCCATCTCGAGGCGATGCCACTGCTTGGGCGTGCCCCGCCAGCCCAGCGAGACGATGCCGTATACCTTCTTCCGCCAGCCGCTCGCGCGGTCGCGAATCAGCGCAAAGTCGGGGAAACTGGGAAGCAGCAGGAACGTGGTGCTGCCGATCAGATAAGTATTGATCGCGAAGAAGTCCCACAGCAGCGGCGAGCGGAACTGCGGCCAGATGCCCCGCTCGCTCGGGTAAGGAATCAGCCAAAAAAACAGCCACGGCCGGCCCAGATGAACGAGCGGAAACATAGCCCCGATCGAAAGCGCAAAAACCGTGATCGCCTCCGCACAGCGCGTCACCGGCCTTCGCCAGGTGGCGTTGGAGACGCGGAGGATGGCGGAAATCAGCGTGCCGGCGTGGCTGATGCCGATCCAGAAAACGAAGTTCGTGATGTAAAAGCCCCAGAAGACAGGCCGGTCCAACCCCGACACTCCGATGCCGTTGTAGATCTGATAGCCCCAGGCGTAGAAAGCTGCCAGAACCAGGGCGCTAAGAATTGCTGCAGCGGCATAGAAGCGCCACGAGGCGTGGTAAAGCGGGCGGAGTAAATCCTGGTTGATTTGTTCAGGCGTTTTGTCCATTGTGCCAGGTATCGCGTTTAAGATAAGTTACTTTCGGATGAGTTCCTAATTCCGACAGCAGAGTGCTCCCACGGTTTGACCGGGAGAGGCGTGAAACTTTGCTCTCAGGATCATTCAAGTCGCCAAACACCATCGCCTCAGCAGGGCAGGATTGAACGCAGGCCGGATTAAATTCCCCGTCCTTCAGCGGGCGTTTCTCTGCCTGCGCCTTGATTTCCGCTGCCTTGATGCGCTGGATGCAGAATGTGCATTTCTCCATAATCCCCACCGAGCGCACGGAAACATCAGGATTGAATTGCAGATCGAGCGGCTTGTCCCAGACCGGATTGAAAAAATTGAAAAACCGCACCAGATAGGGGCAGGCATTCGCACAGTAGCGTGTACCGATGCAGCGATTGTAAATCTGCGCGTTCAGCCCCTCGGGGTTGTGGTAGCTGGCGTAGGTGGGGCAGACAGGTTCGCACGGCGCGTCGCTGCACTGCTGGCAGGGTACAGGGCGGTATTTCACCTTAATGTTGGGGAAGTCGCCCTCGTAGTAGCGCTCCACACGGATCCAGTGCATCGCCCGGCCTCGCGCCGCCTGATCATCGCCCACGGTCGCAATGTTGTTCTCGGCATGGCACGCCGCCACACAGGCCTCGCAGCCTGTGCAGCGGTCCTCGTCAATCACCATGCCCCATCGATGTCCCATAGATTTTTTTCACCTTCCGACGTTGGTCTGGCCCTGCCGCCGCTCTTCCCTCTTACCGGCGCCGGTATTCGCGCGGCCACTCGCGCAGTCCGCCGCCAAACAGGATGAGCTTGCCTTTCTTGCCAGTACGTGTAATCTTCACGCGCGTCGACGCCCAGGCCAGCGCGCCCGTTTCAGCTTCAGACTGGGGCCCCAGAATCTTGATCGGGTTCGCCCCGCGGTGGCTCGCGTACCGGCCGTAATTTTCGTGCCCCTGGCCCACCGGCATGGCAACCACATCGGGAGCGATTCCCGGCGCGATCAGCGCCGGCGCCTGCAGTTTGCCGTGTTGCGAGGCGACCTCCAGCAGATCGCCCTGCCGGATGCCCATCCGCTCAGCCGTCTGCGGATTGATCTCCACCCAGGTGCTCCACATGGCCGTCGAGATCGTGTCCGGCATCTCCTGCATCCACGGCAGGTTCGCATGCCGCCCATCACCAAACTGCAGCGAGGCATAAGGCAGAAAGTTGAATGGATACTCCTGCACGGCACCGTCAAACTGCGGCTCCGTAACTGTGGCAGGAGCAGCCGAGGGCTTCGCGGCAACAACCGCAGCCGATTTTGCTGCTTCGCCGCTCCACCAGCCCCCCTTTGCCTGCACCTCGCTCCAGAAGTCGTCGGGGGTCTTTGCGGAAACCGAACCCGGATGGCTGCGTAGCGATTCAAAGGCCGCCTGCAGCATCTCCTGGTAGGTTTTCCACGGCAGCGCTTTACCCACACCCCCACCCACTTGATGCGCCGCCTCCAGCAGAACATCCGGCATGGCGCGCGTATGGTGCAGCGGATTCATGGCCGGCGGCGCGAGACTGGCCACCGCCTCGGTCGTTCCTGATTCCGGAATGCTGTCCACCCAGGATTCCAGATACGAATGGTCCGGCAGGATCAGATCGGCCAGGATGCTGGTCTCGTCCACAAAACTTCCAAAGCTGGCAATAAACGCGACCTTCTCCAGCGCTTCCTGCACTCGCCACGCCGGCGGGGTGGCAAAAACTGGATTCGCGTTATAAACAAGCAGAGCTTCAACCGGGGCCGATCCCGCCAGAATGCCCTCACAGAGCGCGCGGACAGAAGCTCCTTCCTTGGGCACGTCAAGATCCGGCATCGGCGGCTGCGGTGTAAAAGAAACTCCGCCCGGCTTCCCGACGCTGCCCAGCAGAGCGTTGAGAGCGTTCACAGCCAGCGCGTTGGAAAGCCCGTTGGTCTGGGCCAGCGGCGCTCCGCCGATCAGGACCACGGCGGGCGCGTGCTCAGCCATTTCCCGCGCCAGACGCTGAATCCTTGCGGCCTCTGCGCCGGTCGATTTGGCAACGGCTTCCGGCGTGTGGTCCGGAAGGCCTCTTGACCAGCCGTCGATCCGATCTCCGGCCTCGCCCGCCGCTCCCGCCGGCCGCAGATTTTCTTTCAGAATCACGTGCGCAAGGCCCAGGGCCAGCAAGCCTTCCGTTCCCGGCTTCGCGTAGACCCACTCGTCGGCATTCGCGCCGGTCTGCGACATTCGCGCTTCCACCTGCACCAACTTGCCGCGCTGCCCGGGCCTTCCCTGCCGCATCGTCCCATAGCCCAGGTTTTGCGCAACCGGCGAGTTCCACGTCCCCAGGAAGTCGGCCCCAAAACAGATCACGTAGTTTGCATTCGCCAGATCAAAGGTTGGCAACTGCTGGTGGCCAAAGCTCAGCTCGTTGGCCCGCCGCAGCACGGTTTGCTCAAAGAACTCGAACTTCACCGCCGGCGGTGCTCCGAGCGCGCTCAGGAACCGCCCAATCAACACGCCGCGGTGGTCCCGAAGCGGCTCGGTCAGAAACGCCAGTGGCAACGCCTTGCCGCCCGGCTTCAATGATGACAGGCGGCTGGCCAGTTCCTTGATTGCCTCTTCCCATCCGATCTCCTGATATTCCCCTGACCCGCGCGGCCCTGTGCGACGGATCGGGAACCGGACACGGTCGGGATTGTAAGTCACCTGCAAGCCCGCCTGCCCCCAGGCGCACAGCTTGCCGCGGTTCACGGGGTGCGCGGGATTGCCTTCCAGTTTCTTGGCCAGCCCCATGCTGAGCAGCCCCACCTGCCCATGACGGGTCACTTCCGCCTCGCCTTCCATCACCCGCACCTGAAGGCCACACCCGGCCGCGCATTGAGTACAGACGCCGGGCTTCCACTGGGCAATGCCAGGAATCAGTTCTTCTTCCGGAATAAAGCGGATGAGCTGGTGCTCCGGCTTGCCGCACGCGTCGAGCGCCACCGTTGCGCTGCCTACCGCCGATATTTTTAGAAAGTTGCGACGATCCATAAGCCCTTTACCGCCATTCACCAGCCTGAGTGTCTGCAAACCATGCTCTAAGCACGGCCTCCTCACCGCCGGATTGCTCGCTCCGCACGCCTCCGCGTGAATTCACCGTGCTTAGAAATGACATGTCGTACAATCCGTCGGTGCCTTGTGCAGCCGGTGGCAACTGACGCAGAATTTCATGTCCAGCCCCGCTTTGCGCACGGCGACCGTTTGCTGCTTCATATCTCCATGGCAAGTGGCGCAATCGACGCCTGCACGGATGTGCGGCCCGTGCCGGAATTTCACGTGCGCCGACGGGTAGAACCAGTAGACTCGATGCCAGGGAATCTGCTCGCCCTCTTTCTGGTAGGCCGCCACCTTCTTGATCTCCGGCTTGTTGGTTGCGATCACCTGATGGCAGGTCATGCAGAGCTGCACGTTCGGAATGGTCGCATCCGGCCCTTCAGCCACCCCCTTGTGGCAATCGGTGCATTGCATCCCGTTTTTCAGATGAACTTTGTGGGTGAAGGCAATCGGCTGCTGCACATCGGTCGGGTAAACGTCGAAGTAATCCTTCGCCGCACTCAGCACCGTAGAATGCGCCGTCGTGAATTGCCCCGTGGTCACATAGGAGGGATGTTTGACCTGAGGCTGATTCCCACTCGAGCACGAAGCAAAAGCAGCCGTCACTCCGGCCACGGCCAGGATGAGCGGAACCCTATTCCAACCCCTGAAAATCACCTTGACGAGCAATCGATCCATCCTTTAAGTAACGCCCAACGTGAGACTTTTCGTTTCCCTGAGGCCAGCCCTCTTGTTGCCGGACACGGGCCGGAGAGTGTGGGAGCAAACTACGGAAAACGCGATTTCCACAACGTTTGCCGAGAATGCTTTTGTTCGTGCGTAAGCAATTACCTCTCGGACATAAAATGGCACCTTGTGGAAATCGAAGTTCTCACACACCCTCCGGGGCCCGTCACTCATGGATGCGGACCGCCCATCCAACTCCACCTTGTCCACAAAGCTCGCCCACTGATTCGCCTGAATACTGCAAAGCCTTACGTAGATTCCGGCGGACTCATCCTTCCCTCGAATGTGCGCACCAGACCAAAGGCGAGTTTAGACTTATACCTCACCGGTTCGGGATTGTAAAGTCAAGGTTTGTAGGCCCTGATCCGTTGATAAGGCGGCGGAAGGGTTGAGTCGCTGCGGTTTTCGGCGGGTCAGCATGGAATTGGTCCGCGGGCGACAACTGTGAGCTCGGC
>JAJYLL010000165.1 GCA_021787735.1 Acidobacteriota bacterium
TCCGTACCCTTCTTCGATGAACTCATCAAGGACCGCAAGAAACCGTTGATCGAAAAAGGCTACGTGGAAGTCACCGACCGCCCTGGCCTCGGCATCGAACTCGACGAGCGCGCCGCTTACAAATACCGGAAAGCAGGCGAGCCCTTCTTCAACCAGCCGGCGTGAAAACGAGGGATCAGGATTCAGGGACTTGGGACTAGGGGCTGTGGTGTGACTTTACTCAAGCGGAATGCCCACCATCTGGATTATCTTGAGCGCGTTTCCGTGATCTAACTTTCCCTTGCGGAGAAGGTAATCAAAACTCAGCCCTTCTGCCGTTGGTGTGTCGGAGAAATGCACGTTGGTTCCCGCAAGGTCGCGCTTTTCGGCTATCTCGGTTAATGCCAGGTCATGCGACGTCACCAGGCCGACTGCCCGACGCTCGACCAGCAGGCGGATCACGGCTTCGGCGGCCACCCGCCGGTCAGCGGAATTCGTCCCAGCGAAAAGCTCATCGATGAGAAACAGGATGGGTGGTCCGGAGGAGGCGCTGTCGAGCATTGCTCTCAGGCGCTGCACTTCGGCGTAAAAGTGCGAGAGCCCATGCAGCAGAGAGTCCTCAACGCGAATAGAAGCACATATCTGAAGCTGAGATATGCGAAGGCTCGTTGCGCGCACGGGTGCTCCCATCCAGGCCAGCGTGGAATTCAGCCCTATAGCGCGAAGCAGCGTGCTCTTCCCGGACATGTTGGACCCAGTGACCATAAGGAAGCGGTTTTCACCGTCGAGCTTAATTTCGTTACGGACACACCTTGCCGGGTCTATGAGTGGGTGCCCCAAACCAGTCGCTTCAAAAAGGGGACCATCCCTTTCGAAATCAGGATCGGGGTCGTCCGGATTCTCGTAGGAGTAGGCGGCGATTGCCATTAGAGCTTCAAACTCACCCAGGGCGCGGAGTTTTTCCTGGAACTCGCCCCCGTGGCGTTGCCGCCAACGCTCAATCTGAATTGTCCACTGTGTGCTCCACATGAGCAGAAGACACGCGTAAATAAACCACTCATTGCGTAAGGCGTCGCGCCTGACAATAAGCCGCTGCAATTGCCCGACCCGTTTAGGCAATCCTCGAAGCTTCTCTTGCAGTTCTACCAGCCCAGGAGTCTCGAGTTTCGAGTTCTCCACAAGTTCGCAGAGTTGTCGGATGGCCTTGAGTCTGCCAGCTGACAGCAGCAGTCCTTCCATGACACGCTTGACACGCCCGCGGAGCCAGAGAGCCAGCGCGCCCTCGCCTGCGGCAATGGTTGCCATCGTCCACAAAGCCGCATGGGCTTGCAGCAAGCCGCCCCACCAGCAGGCGCCTGCGGTCACCATCGAAAGCGAAAGCAGCAATGCCGCCCATGGAGCCCAGCGTGAAAAATCAATCGGGTCTGCGGTTAGCCAACTACGGAAAGTATTCCAGGAATATTCGTTCGCCTTGCCGGTGCTTACCAACGCCAGTTTTTCCCGCAAATCGATTCGGTCACGCAGATAGCGGACGGACTGTTGGCGGGCAATCACCTCCGCTGGCTGGCCCGGTCCCTGGAGCCATCCCGCCAGGACTTCGCGCCCTGCCGGAGTGTAAACATCACAGAGCAATTCAAACAACGAACCCTCGCCGAACAGATCGAGATCGGCCGCACTCAGGTGGCCTTCCATTTCCAGATCTTTCCCCCCATCGCCCTTACCCATCCACTGGTATCGGACTCGCCTGAGCCGGTCACTGTAAAGGTCCGTTAGGCAGGAAGCATCCTGCACGCGGCTCTTGCACCGGCGGGCCTCGACAAATGCAAGAATTCCCCCAGCCGTGGGCAGCGCCGCTGGCCATAATGGTATTCGGGGAATACCAAGTGACAGGTAGGCGACAACGCCGATTGCCACGGCGCATGCAACGATATACCAGTAACATCTGGTGTGCCTGGCAATGGTATCCTCCCGCCGTTGTTTGTTCTGCTGGAGCCTGGCTTCGTAAGAAGAAGCGACCTTGTCACGCGCATCCGCGGCGGTTGACTCCGGCGTCTCTGTGGCGGAATATTCGTCCGCGAGCGGCAGTACGGCGCTGGGATTCAGTACTTGTCGGATTAAATGTCCTGCCCACCGGAATTCATCGAAACCGGGCATGGAATCCTACCTCCCCGAGGTTTAATTCAATATGCTTGGGATTCTAACTCCATTGGAAGGCAGACTATGGCGAAATCGCAACCTGAGTTGGCCCTTAGCCTTGCCAAACTGGGGAAAAATTCCAGGATTGGAGGCCCGAAAAGGGTAACAAGGCAGGCGGGAGCTCTACGCAGCCAGCGGTGACAACGGCGATACAGCCGAAGGAAGGCACCCTACCGGTTCTTCCACACGGGCTTGCGTTTTTCGAGAAGGGCGCGGAGGCCTTCCTGTGAATCCTCAAGCTCGAACAACTGGTTCAGGTAGGTGACCTGCGCTCGTTTGAGGGCTTTGGCGAAGGGCATCCATGTCCCCTGGAAGATCACGCGCTTGAGCAACTGGAGCACAGGCCTGCTTTCGTCGGTGATGCGGTGCACCCTGGCGTCCACGGTGGCTTCGAGGTCGGCTCTGCTTCCACGGGCTATTGATCGGTGCAATGTGCAGGGGACTTCAGTGCTCTGTGATGTTTGCGGTTTTTGATTTATGATGGTTGAACGATGTTGACGAAACGAAGAAGTGGATCAAGGCTCGTCTTGTTTCTCCTGGTTGTGTGCGCACTGACGCTCAACACTGCCGTGGCAAGGGCCGCAAGCCAGCCGCTCTATGACGAGCACGCCGACGCCCGCCAGGACATCGCCGCTGCAATTGCAAAGGCCGCAAAGACAGGCCGGAACGTTGTGCTGATTTTCGGCGCCAACTGGTGACCGGATTGTCATGCGCTGGATGCGCAGATGCACAAGCCTGAGCTGGCCCGCCTGCTCGCGCGCGATTTTGTGGTGGTTATGATCGACGTAGGCCGCTACGACAAGAACCTGGATATCGCCCAGGAGTACGGCGTTCCCATCAGCAAAGGGATTCCCGCCATGTCCGTGCTCGATCCGCACGGCAAACTTCTCTATGCCCAGAGCCAGGGCCAGTTCGCAAATGCCCGCGCCATGCCCTACCAGGACTTCAATGTATTTTTTGAGAAGTGGAAGCCGAAGAGGTAAATTGCACTTGTGGTAGGATGTAACCATGAAGTACTACACGTATCCCATCAAGATTGAACGCGAAGGCAGGAAATTCTACGCTTACAGTGAAGATCTGCCGGGCGTGTACGGAATTGGCAAGACGATTGAAGAGGCGAAGGCAAGCATCTTTGAAGCAATGAGAATTTACATCCGCGAATCGCGCGCCCGCCGAAAGCCGCTCCCGCGTTCGAGGACAGTGTATTCGGAAACAGTCTCGATCGCCGTTTAACCTTCCAGAAACTGCTGTTCGCTAAACCCTGCATCCTTCAGAATCCTGAGAAACAATCCACGTGGTAGGTCGCCGCGATGAATGGGGATGACCAGCATCCGGCGCTCGGGATGCACAAGGATCAGATGTGATCCGCTCTGGCGCTTTTCGCGGTAGCCATTCTTCCGTAAGAACCGCAGCAGTTCCTGGGCAGTGGGCATGGCGCCTACTCTTTCTCCTGTTTTATCTTCGCGCCGGAAGGACCTGTCAACGCTTTTCTGGATCTTAACATCTCGCGCCTATGTTGGCGTCTGTTCCGCGCTGCGGCGCTGGAAGATTTCGATATAGACATTGACGAGTGACACCGCGGCGGGGGTGATGCCGGGAATGCGCAAGGCCTGGCCCAGAGTGAGCGGGCGCACTCGCGTGAACTTCTCAACCACCTCGCGCGAAAGCCCGGAGACCTTGCCGTAATCAAACCATTCAGGAATGCGGCGCTGCTCGGCGCGCTTCATGTGCTCGATGTGCTTCTCCTGTTGGGCCAGGTAGCCCTCGTACTTCAGGTCGGTCTCAATCCGGCGAGCCTCCTCGCGCGCCATCAGTGATGCCAGTCCGTCGCCGTTGTGGGTTGCGATAGGTTCATTGCCGACACGGCGAAGGCCTTCATTGATCCATTCCATCAGGTCGTCGATGCCCAACTCCGGGCGCTTCAGCAGTTGCGCGCCACTCAGTGGCGTTGGAGCATCGAAACGGCCATCCGTCATTAATCCCAGGCACGTGTAAATCTCCCGGCCTGCGGGCGACTGCGGATCGAGCCGCGTTTCCAATAGGAAGTTTGTGGCAGCGGAGATGCGCCGGCGCTTGCGGAGAAAATCGTCGTAGTCTTGCTGGCGGATGGTGCCGACTTTGTGTCCGATGGGCATCAGGCGCTCGTCGGCGTTGTCGAT
The DNA here is from genome assembly GCA_021787735.1 of Acidobacteriota bacterium. Lineage (GTDB taxonomy): Bacteria > Acidobacteriota > Terriglobia > UBA7540 > UBA7540 > SCRD01. The sequence continues at coordinate 4,335 of JAJYLL010000165.1, forward strand.
GCGCAGGTGCAGGCGGAACTCGGCGCGCGACGTGAACATGCGGTAAGGTTCGTCCACTCCCTTGTTCACCAGGTCATCGATCAGAATGCCGGTGTAACCCTCGGTGCGCCCGACCACCAGCGGCTCGCGGCACTGGACGCGCAGCCCGGCGTTGATGCCCGCCATGATGCCCTGGCAGGCGGCTTCTTCGTAACCGGTGGTGCCGTTGATCTGCCCGGCCAGAAACAGGTTCTGAATCTTCTTGGTCTCAAGCCACGGGCGAAGTTCCGTCGGCTGGATCATGTCATATTCAATGGCGTAACCCGGCCGGATCATCTCCGCGTTCTCGAGGCCGGGAATCGACTTCACCATGGCCGCTTGAACGTCAATGGGCATGGAAGTCGACATGCCGTTCACGTAAATTTCGTTGGTGTCCAGACCCTCGGGTTCGAGGAAAAGCTGATGGTGCGGCTTGTCCGGAAATTTCACGATCTTGTCTTCAATCGACGGACAGTAGCGCGGGCCGATGCCTTTGATCTGCCCCGAATAAAGCGGTGACCGGTGAATGTTCTCGCGGATTGCACGGTGCGTTTCGTCGTTGGTCAACGCAATCCAGCAGACCGTTTGTTCCTGCGTGATGGCGCGCGTGCGGAAGCTGAAGGGCGTGGGCAGGGGATCGCCCGGTTGCACTTTGAATTGCGAAAAGTCGATCGTGCGGCGATCAAGGCGGGGAGGCGTACCCGTCTTCAGGCGGCCCACATCAAAGCCCATGCGCCGCAGAGCTTCGCCCAGCATCACGGCCGGAGGTTCTCCCGAGCGGCCCGCCGCATACTTCTGTTCGCCGCAGTGGATGAGGCCGTTGAGGAACGTTCCGGTGGTGACCACGACGGCGCCGGCTTCGATGGTCCGGCCGTCACGCAACAGGACCCCACGAACGCGCTGCCGCGGCGGAACGCCATCGGTCGCAGATGACGCGGCACTTTTCAGATCTTCGAACACCAGGTCGATCACTTCCGCCTGCTTGATGCGGAGGTTCGGTTCCTGTTCGAGCACCTGCCGCATCCTGACGCGATAGAGCTTCTTGTCGGCCTGCGCGCGCGGAGACCAGACAGCCGGTCCACGGCTGGTGTTGAGCAGCCGGAACTGGATGCCGACGGCGTCAATCACTTCGCCCATTACGCCGCCCAGCGCGTCCACCTCGCGCACCAGGTGGCCCTTGGCGATGCCGCCCACAGCAGGATTGCATGACATCTGGCAAATCAAGTCGAGGTTAATGGTGCAAAGTGCAGTCTTCAGCCCCATGCGTGCGGTGGCCATTGCGGCCTCAACGCCCGCGTGTCCAGCTCCGACGACGACCACGTCGTACTTTTCCATGAAGGTGGTTGGCATAGCCCCGAAATCCAAAAGGACACAATCGACTATTCTATCAGCATGTCCTGAGGGATTCAGTTTAACTTGTAGGGCACCTCAGACGTGGGTGCGCTATGCATGGGGCAGGAAAGACCACGGCCGCATTCGGCTGACCAGATGCTGAAATGTAGAATTTGCCCGTTGTGCCAGGATGGAACGAATTTTATGGTTCCGGCAAAAACGGGTATCTTGAAAGTCTGATAAAGGTCTTTATAATGAATGACTTCGAAGTTTGATTGATTTGGACATTTAAAATCCCACGCGTCCCATTTGGGGTATTTCGGCGGTCGAATGTAGCCTACTATAGAAGGCTACTTATCGATGCTCTGTTTTCGCTCATGCCCCGCTGGCTTGGCGGCTGTCAAGGCGAGTTATTCAAGGCCTTCGTCGTTGCCCGCTCAAGGCCCGGGCCTTTATCCGCATAAATCAAAATTCATCATTCGGTCCGATCAACCAGTCTCTCAGTCACAAATCGGCAACGACGCGGTGGCCCGTCGCCGGAATTTCATCTCGCATAACAGTGCTGTCCCAATGTTGGTTTTGAGAAATCGTATAAGTCGAAGGCGAGCAGCGAGTTGGTCGCGAAAATGAGTAAAATCGATTTGAATTTGGCGGTACGCTTAGGCCAATCCGAAATGTTCCGGGGGATGGTGCATGAACCGTGGCCGAACGATTTTTGCTCAACTGATGGACCTGCTTCCGCTCGCCGAATTTCGTCGTTGTGTCGAGCGCTACCGGGGCGATTACAAGGTGCAGAGTTTCTCCTGTCT
>JAJYLL010000055.1 GCA_021787735.1 Acidobacteriota bacterium
GCGGCTGTGGTCAAGTTGGGGATTTTGTTCTCTGAAGGACACATCGATCATTGCAAAGGATCGGTTGGAATGATCACAAGCAAGGGCCTCTCGCTTCGCGAGATCGCAGACGCTACAAAGCAAGCATCTGCGCCACCCGCGGGCTACGTCCCTGCCGGGGGAGATTATCAGGGATTGGGGTGCGCCCGGCAGGGCGACAACGTCGTCTGCCCACCGAACGACGTCCAATTGGGTGCCGAAGCGCTGGAGCAACCGTCGATACCCACGGTGGTGCTGCAAACAAGGGTGTTTGTTTCGACGCTCGCCCAGAACTTCGCTGATGAGTTCAAACCCAACGGCTGCGTAAACCAGTTTCTGGACGACATGGCCGGCAAGGGCGTCAGCCCACCCGGCGCTGGGCCCGAGGACGTGATCCAAAACGTCGGCCAGAATGCAGCGGCGGTTTACGTACTCTCCAGGGGTCTGATCGTTCCTCTCAGATCATCCGTGTACCGGGCCATACTGAGCGGCACCGAGACCCTCGCTGGCTACGTGGTAATGGTCCCGTTCGACTACGAGGCAGGGAAGGCATTCTTCAACGAGATGTCGAGCCTCCGCGCGGGAGGTTGTCAGTGAGAACCGACCGCGCGGCGCTCGCCTGGGGCACGGTTATCGGGGTTGGGTTCGTAGCCGCGGTCGTGGTCAAGGTGTTCGAGTTTCCCCACGCCCGCATGCCATTTCCCTTTCCCTTCCTCTGGAGTCACGGGCTCGTTGTCGCAGTGGATGCCGTGGTTCTCTGGGTGTTGGTCGCCTCATACCGAAAGCTCTGGGGCAAGTCAGGCTTCTGGGCGCTCGTGCTGGCCTTCCTGGCCGCGAACACCCTCTTCTTCGGGTGGTTCGCGGAGCAGATTGCAGGCCCGCAACGGTTCCTTATCTACGGGGCGGTAGGCGGCGGAGAGTTTTTCGCCTTCTCCCTCGTCGTGCTGCGGCTCTACCATCGGGGCCCCGATATCAGCTCTTGGGCGGGTCACAAGGAGGGCGAGTAGCGTCGCCTACCGGGGCTGGCGCAGCGGGTAGCGCAGAGCGGGTAGCGCAGAGTTGTTCTGTAACTCTGCGGGTTGTGGATTGTAAATGATTATATATTTAATAATACGTATATTGATGATTTCAATGTCGAGGCCAGTGGGGGCTGGCGCAGACCCTGATCTTTGGGGTCTGCGATCAGCGAAGCTGAGAGGGGTAAGAATGGCGCGGTGCAGGAGCCGCAGCATGATGGCGGCAAGCGGCTGTGGTCAAGTTGGGGATTTTGTTCTCTGAAGGACACATCGAACATTGCGAAGGATCGGTTGGAATGATCACAAGCAAGAGCCTCTCGCTTCGCGAGATCGCAGACGCTACAAAGCAAGCATCTGCGCCACCCGCCGACCCGCTGGGCCTGCAGCAATGCACGCCGGGGCAAGCATGCCCGCCGCCGCACCCGCCCTCCTGCACAAACATGAACTGCGCGGACCAGTATTACCATGGAGAAATACCAAGCATTTGCGCGATTCCGGGCGTCGATTGCGGCAGCTTGCCATGGGACGAGTTTGGGATGATGGGAATCCCGGTGGTCTTAGACACAGGGACATTTATTCCCGGGACTTCAGGCTTCCCAGGCGAGACGATCAACGACACGATATGGAGTACCTACTGGGAGTTACTTGGTGGGGGCGGCCTGGATGTCGTGGGCGTCAATGCCACGCCAGGCTACATGCTATATCCCACAGTCGGAGATGCCTTCACTACATTTGGGGGCCAATTCATTAGTACCGTAGAGACATTTGCCAAGCAGGTACCGTGGGCGGGATCCATCAACGTCTCGATACCACCTCCCGAAGGACCGGGCGGCTTTGTTTTCCCGACAGCGTATGTTCCTGCCACGAAGGCCGGGTGCGTGGGGGGAGGCTTCTGGGTGGGCACACCGTCCGAGCGCTCCGTCGGTGGAGGGCCCCTTCTTTTCGGGACGCTTGGAAATGCGAGGAACGTATTGAGCGGCTGGAGTTGGTCCTTCAACCTTCAGGTCACGCCAGCTATTGGGTTTCAGGTCATTTGGAACGGAAACGGGATTCTAGCCGGACCCACGGCAGGCATAGTTCCAGGCGTGGGCATGGCACGGACGTGGTCAAAGCGGGTAGCGCAGAGTTGTTCTGTAACTCTGCGGTTTGTTGATTATAAATGATTATAGGTTTAATAATACGTATATTGATGATTGCAATGTCGAGGCCAGCGGCCAGAATGGCCGTGGAAAAGGCCGCAGAGTAATGCGCTCCGCGCACAACTCTGCGCTACCTGCTGCAGTCCCCGCCGCTCCGAATTGTATGTTGGACAGGCGATGTGTAGAATGAAATGAAGGTGTGATTGCTGATTTTTTGTCCGCATTGGGAATCCGGAGCCGGCAAGAGGTGAAGTCTTATGCGAAGTGAAGATGGTGTAAAACGGAGGGCATGGAGGCATCAAGAGACAATTAAAAAAGCTATCGCGATGGCAGTGGTCTTTTTCAGTTTTGGGCTGGCAGCACTGGTTTCAGTTGCGGCTGTTCAGGGATTTGGCCAGAGTGAGGGAGCCGTGCCAGGAAATACGATGGGAAACCGTTACCCGGACAATTCGCCGACCTTTCCAAGGCCTACCCGGAAGCAAAGGCAGGCCCTTATGGACCACAACTTCAAGAAGCTCAAAGACCATGCCAGGGAGCTTGCAGAGCTTACCAAGTCCCTTCAGGCTGATATCGAGAAATCCAACGAAAACGTGCTCTCGCTTGAAATCGTAAGGAAGGCCGAACAGGTCGAGAAACTGGCCAAGCAGATAAAAGATGAAGCAAAGGGAGACTAGCCGGCTCTGATTTCGCAGAGCCGGCTGAAGTCATTCCGGGGCCGCATGGGGCACAGAATTTTCAATCCCATCCCTACGCCTCGGCCCGAGTTCCAGCGTTTCCCGCCCGCTAGGACTTCTGGTTTGATCCGATCCGCATTCCGTAGAACGAACGATAAACAAAGTAATACGAAACGGCGAAGAACACGGCTGCCAGAGTGTGCGTCAACGCCGCCCCCCTGGTTGCCGTCAGGCTGACTGCAAGCTCCACTGCCAGGAGGCCGAACAGCGTTGTGAACTTGATGACCGGGTTCAGCGCCACTGAAGAGGTGTCTTTGAATGGATCGCCGACCGTGTCGCCCACAACGGTTGCGTCGTGCAGTTCCGTCCCTTTTTCCTTCAGCTCGACCTCGACGATCTTCTTGGCGTTGTCCCACGCGGCACCTGCATTGGCCATGAAAATGGCCTGATAGAGGCCCGAAATGGCAATCGAAATAAGGTACCCGATAAAGAAGAAGGGATCGAGGAAGGCGAAGGCCAAAGTGACGAAGAACACGGCAACGAAAATGTTCAACATGCCACTTTGCGCATACTGCGTGCAGATGGCGACAACCTTCTTGCTGTCGCTTGCCGATGCCTTTTCCACTCCTTCCAGCCGGATATTGGCCTTGATGAACTCCACGGCGCGATAGGCGCCCGTGGTTACGGCCTGAGTCGAAGCGCCCGTGAACCAGTAGATGATGGCGCCGCCGGAAACCAGTCCCAGCACGAAGGGCGCGTGCAGCAGCGAGAGCTTGTTCACGTTGGTTGTCAGGCCGTTGGTAAGGGCCATGATGGTGGCAAAAATCATCGTCGTGGCGCCAACCACCGCCGTCCCGATCAGCACGGGCTTGGCCGTGGCCTTGAAGGTGTTGCCGGCGCCGTCGTTGGCCTCCAGCATCTCCTTGGCCTGCTCGAAATTTACATCAATATTGAAATCGCGTTTCACTTCCTGCACGACGTTGGGAATGTGTTCGATCAGGGAGAGTTCGTAAACAGACTGCGCGTTATCGGCTACCGGCCCATAAGAATCGACTGCAATCGTTACCGGGCCCATGCCCAGAAAGCCGAAAGCGACCAGGCCGAAGGCAAAGACCGGTGCCGCCAGCATGATGTTTTCGAGGCCCCGCAGGCTGACCCAGGAACCGATGGCCATCAGCACCATCATGGTAAGGCCCAGGTAATAGCTGGAGAAATTGCCGGACACGAAACCGGACAGGATATCGAGGGACGCACCGCCTTCCCGTGCGGAGGCCACCACTTCCTTAACGTGCCGGGACTCGGTGGAGGTGAACACCTTAACGAGCTCGGGAATAAGCGCTCCGGCCAGGGTCCCACAGCTTACGATCGTCGAAAGCTTCCACCACATTGTGGGATCGCCTCCCAGGTCTGGCAAGATGAACGCAGAGACGAGGTACGTGAGGCCGATCGAAGCAAACGATGTGATCCAAACGAGAGTTGTGAGAGGCATCTCGAAGTTCATCCTCTCAGAGTGTGCATAACGCGCTTTGGCAATGGCAGCGTTGATGTAATAAGCGGCCGCGGCGGCTATCAGCATCACGATGCGGATCACAAAGATCCAGACCAGCAGTTGCACCTGGATGACCGGGTCCTTGACCCCCAGCAGAATGAATGTGATCAGCGCCACGCCGGTTACGCCGTAAGTCTCAAAGCCATCGGCGGTCGGCCCGACCGAGTCGCCCGCATTATCTCCCGTGCAGTCGGCAATGACGCCGGGGTTGCGTGCGTCGTCCTCCTTGATCTTGAAGACGATTTTCATCAGGTCGGCGCCGATGTCGGCAATCTTGGTGAAAATGCCGCCGGCAATTCGCAGCGCTGCGGCGCCCAGGGACTCACCGATCGCGAAGCCGATAAAACACGGCCCGGCATAGTCACCTGGAACGAAGAGCAAAATGATCAACATCATCAGCAACTCGACGCTGATGAGCATCATCCCCACGCTCATTCCTGATCGCACGGGAATCCGGTAAACTGGATACGGCTTGCCCTCCAGGCTGGCAAAAGCGGTCCGTGAATTCGCCAGCGTGTTCACACGGATCCCAAACCACGCCACGCTGTAGCTTCCCAAAATTCCGATCACGCTGAATAGCAGGATGATCGCCACCCGGAAAGCTTCGTAATGGAGGAGCAGACCGAAGTACAAAACAATGATGGCGGCAATGAAAATCCACAGCAGGAAAAGGAATTTGCCTTGTTGAATGAGATACGTCTTGCAGGTTTCCCATATCAAATGGGAAACATCAGCCATGGCCTTGTGGACAGGAAGGCTCTGGAGTCGCTTGTACATGGTCAGGCCGAAGAGCAGTCCAAAGATGCAGAACAGAATGCCGAAAAGCAGCAGGTGATGGCCGCTCATTCCCAGGAAGTCAACCTTGGTGAAATCAGGGAGCTTCAGATTGGCTTCGCCGGCAGTCTGTTCGCCGGTCTGGGCGAATGCAGCCGTTGCGTTGAGCAGCGTCAACGCGGCGCCGGCCAGGGAAGCTTTGGCAAGAACGCGCAACGCGGAGCGTGTGCCGGATGCATTTTGTTCCCCGGGTTTTTGGCAGCTTCCAGCGGTCACAAACACTTGTGAAAAGCGACTGAAAATGCTCATAAACAACCTCGGATAGATTGATTGGGCAACGGCGAAAAGCAGGGGCAGGCACAAAAGCAGAAGAACCAATGGAAGGGTCATTTTTCTTTCCTCGCAGCCGGGCAGTTAAGCGCCTTGACGGCACTTTCCCGGACAGCCTCTAAATTGATACCAACGAAATGATTGGAACGATGGCACTGACCAGCCTATCGGTAAGTGACTTAGCTATAGACTTATAGCATATGCCAAAAAACACCGTCAAGCGAATGTAAGGCCAGGACTAAAGAGGACAACTCATTGACTTCAACACAGGTGGGCTAGCGTGCCGCTGCCCCGGCCAATGCCGTCGCCGGAACGTTCATGGTATGGCCGTCAGTTTCCGGTTGCCCAAAGCCGGAATCAATTTGGATCGGTACGTAGGCAGTCTTGCCATCGCTAACAAGAATGAGTAATGGAGATACCAATGCCACTCACAAGAGGCCCGAAGAAGCCCGAGGGATCATCATGACTTCTTCGCTCATCTTGATTTTAAGGATTTGGCTGTTATACGCCCGGCTACTGTGCTTTGTCACGCCCTGCTTCGCAATCGGTGCACGGACAAAGATTGCGCAGGTAATCAAACGTGTAGATGCCGGAAGAATGCCCGTCACTCCAATAGATCTGCAACGCGTAACGCCCCGTCAGTTCCGCTTTTTCCGGTTTCAGCGGACCCGAGGCAAACATCGGCAGCGGCCCGGCTTCCCATGCTGGAGGAGGCTCCGGATCGGTGCAGGTCGCACACGGGCAGCGGTCGCGCAAGTACTGGTACGAATACGTGCTGTGATGCCCGTCGGCCCATTCGATGGCCAGAGTGTTACCTTCTCCAAAAAGCCGGATTGTTTTAGGAGTTGAGAACACGCCCGCACTCCTAAAGGATCTCCGGCACCTGTTCGTCGGCGCGGCTTGCCTGTTCAATCAGGGCCTTTGCCACGGCTTCGTAAGCCTCGGCCAGCGGCGAATTCAGGTCAAGCGCGACTGGTTGGCCGGCATCGCTCTGGATGCGGATCTTGGGGTCGAGCGGAATTTCGCCAAGGAAGGGAATTCCCAGGCGGTCCGCCGCCTCTTTGGCTCCGCCGTGGCCGAAAATCTCTTCCCGCACGCCGCAGTGCGGGCAAACATAGTAACTCATGTTCTCGACAATCCCCAGAATGGGTATATTCAGCTTGTTGAACATGGCAATCGCCTTCCAGGCCACATCGAGTGCCAGATCCTGGGGCGTTGAGACAATGACCGCACCGGTCAGGGGGACGGTCTGCGAAAGGCTCAACTGGATGTCGCCCGTTCCCGGGGGAAGGTCCATTACCAGATAGTCGAGTTCGCCCCAGTTAACGTCGCCCAGAAATTGCTGGATGGTTTTGTGCAGCATGGGTCCGCGCCAGATGACGGCTTCGTCCTGCGGAAGAAAATAACCCATGGAGATGATCTTGATGCCCCATTCGACCGGTGGTTCGAGCTTACCTTCGTTGATGTGCGGTTCCTGCTTGCCACCCATCAGGGCCGGAATGCTGGGTCCGTAGACATCGGTATCCATCAGCCCGACTTTCGCTCCCTGCCGGTAGAGCGCCACGGCCAGGTTGGCCGCTACGGTAGATTTGCCGACGCCGCCTTTGCCGCTGGCAACGGCGATGGTGGCCTTTACCTGCGGAATCAGGTTGGGCTGTGCTTTCGGTGGCGCTGCGGAGGGCGTGGTGATCTTAACTTCGGCATTCGGCGCCCCAATGGCCTCAACCGCCTTGCGAATGGCATCAGCGAGCTGGGAATTTGCCTTCGGCGGGCCGGACTTCGGCATCTCAATCACGACCACCGTGCGATCAGAGGCGACCTCGATGTTCTTGACATAGCCCAGTGAAACAATGTCTTTCTGCTGTGCGGCGTCTTCGACGCCCTTCAGCGCCTCCAGGACCTGCTGCGGACTGATTCTCTTGCTCATAACTTCTCCCGATCATCTTTCTCAATGGATTAAATAGCATTCTCAGATGCGGGCAGGGAATTGTCAAACAGGCGGATGTCGATCCGCCAGGACCCGAGGCTGTGTGTGTGCCGCTCCGGCATTGTCTGCTGTCATCGCACTACCAGGATTGAAATGATTTTCGTTTTGTCGGGAATGAGGGCGTCGTTATGAGTCCTGTACCACGCACGGGGAACTTGATTGGCATCGAGCCCGAATGTCATACCAAGACTCTCCACGAAAGTGTCTATTGCTCCCTCACCGGTCAGAATATAGAGAGGATACTTTTCTTTAATTTCGCCAAGAGTCGATCCGACGTGAAAACCGTTTGCGGTATGGAACCTTGGATCGTAAACCGTTATCCGACCTACAACCCAGGGAGTACCCTTATACCATGGGGGAGGGGGCCCGGACGATATAACGGGATTGCCGCGCCGACATAATATCTCTACCTCCATCGAGGGTTTGCTACCGCTGTTTCCCGGCATGAAAATCTGCAGGGTTGGAGTGAAGAAGCCCTCGTTAGACGTATCGACCAGCCTGGTGTGTTTCCTGTCGATTTTGAGTAGAAGCTCGTCAATAGACATCCCAACCCTGACGAGCCCGGCATTTCCTTGCCTCAAAAGATAATCATCTGCGGCCTTAAGGGGAAGTGCAACCAGAATTATCGACAGCAACCAAGCTAATCGTCTAATCGAATTCCCGCGCATTTCTTTGCCTCTATTGCGGCTGCCGGACCAGGCGCGCAATCGCATGGAGAAGGTCATACTTGGTCAGGATCTCGTACTGGTGCTTGCCCAAGTCAACGAAAACGGCAGGGCAGTCCCGCGTGATGCAGGAGGTCACCTGGTCAATAACGGCCGATGGCGGCACCACCGGGAAAGCCTCGCGCATGGCCTCGCGGACGGCCAGCTTTTTGAAATCCTTGCCCTGGAGCGTCAGGTCCAGGATGTCGTCTTCATAGAGAGCCCCGATGGGCGTGTCATGTTCAAACACGGGGAGCTGCGAAAAGTCGTTGGCCTGCATCCGGTCCAGAGCTCTGGCCAGCGAATCAGAGGGTGACACCTTCACCAGTTCGCGAGGCTGGCCCATCTCCGCTTTGGCCTGCACAATATCCGCGGCGGTCAGCGGCAGTCCTGATTCAAAGTAGCGGTTGTCACGCATCCATTCGTCGTTGTAGACCTTGCTGAGATAGCGCATGCCTGTGTCAGGGATGAAGATCACGACAAAATCCTTTTCCGTGAGAGAGGGCAGGACCTTCATGGCTCCGGCAACGGCTGTGCCGGCCGAGCCGCCGGCAAAGATGGCTTCCATGCGGGCCAGCTTGCGCGCCCACAGGAACGACTCCTTGTCATTCGCCTGGATGACGTCGTCAATCACGGTAAAGTCGAGGGCTTTTGGCAAAAAGTCTTCGCCGATACCCTCCACTTTGTAAGTCTCCGCTTTGCTTATTGTGCCCTGGTGGAAGAAGTCGTGCAGGATCGAACCTATCGGATCGACGCCGATAACTTTGATTTCGGGATTCTGCGACTTCAGGTACCGGCCTATGCCCGTGATGGTTCCCCCGGTCCCCATGCCGGCGATGAAGTGCGTGATGCGTCCTTCGCTGTCCTCCCAGATTTCCGGCCCTGTTGTGGCCACGTGAACGGCAGGATTGGCGGCATTGTCGTACTGGTTGGCGTAGAAAGAGTTTGGGATTTCTTTGGCGAGCTTTTTAGCTACGGAAGTATAGCTGCGCGGATCGTCTGGCGCGACCGCCGTAGGACACACGATCACTTCGGCGCCCATGGCTTTCAGCAAGTCAACCTTTTCCTTGGATTGCTTGTCCGTGATGGTGAAGATCGCCTTGTAGCCCTTGATGACGGCTGCCAGCGCCAGCCCCATACCCGTGTTTCCGGAAGTCCCTTCAATGATAGTGCCGCCGGGCTTCAGCAATCCGCGCTTTTCGGCATCCTCAACCATCGAGATGCCGATCCGGTCCTTGACGCTGCCACCGGGATTCAGGTAATCGCACTTGGCATAAATTTCCGCTTTGAAACCGCGGCCCAGCCGGTTGAGCTTGACGAGTGGCGTGCGTCCGATGGCTTCAAGAATATTGTTGTATCGCATAAGTACACCGTTCGATTGGAGATTTCGAGCCATTATAGCGCATGAAGCGGCCCCAACAGGAAGGAGGGTGAGCGGTATGAAGAACCTCGCGCAAAAAACCGGACACTGAGCTGCGTGCGAAGGCTGTGCCGATGCGTGCCAAAAAACAAAGCGCTGGGCCCGCCCGTTCTGCCGACTGCGCAGCTTCGAAAGTAACAACGGAAAGGTATGAGCAGATTCAGGCGACAGGGCCACACAACAGCCGGCTTTGCCCACAGCGCGAGCCACCGTTGTTAACGTTACACACGGGCCAGCCCAGCGGTCTTTGTCGGGATTTCCCGAATGAATCGCGCGTTAATGCCCGGCACTCTTGATTTTGGCAATGAGGGCGCGCGCCTGGCCCTGCATCGAGTTCTGGAGGCTGGCGGCGTGGTTTAGTGCCTCGATGGCCTCGCGATGCTTCGGCGGATAGAGCGCCTCGTAAGAGTAGCCGAGGAAGTAATAGGCTTCTCCCTGCAACTCAGGATTGGCGCCCAGCAGCTCGGTGGCCTGCTGCAACTCCTTGATCGCTCCTGCCGTCCGGTGGGACGCTCCGGTCTTCTCAAGCTCCAGATAACCGACCGTCAGATGGGCCATGCCTTCTTGCAGGTTCTGCTGGGCCTTGAAGGCTTCATCCGTGACACCGTCAGGCTTTTTCATTGCCGGAACCAGCGCCAGAACCTTTCTTGCGTACTCTTCGGCCTTGGCCTGATTGGTGCGGCGGCGAAGAGCATAGTCGTAGGAGATAAGGTTCAACGCCTCGACGTTGTTGGGGTCAGAGGCAATGGCTCTTTCGGCGTAGTCGTCAGCCTTTTCGGGCTGATTGGATTGCGTGTAGGCAATCGCATAGCGATAATTCAGCAGGCCCGCCCGCTCCTTTGCTGCGTCGGGATATGCCTGAGCAAACTGATCGAGGTACTTGATCTGTTGGCTGGGGTCCGTGACCGCTGGCAGGAACCGGAAGAAGGCATAGACCATGTACGATGTGTCGCTCTGCGCCTGCTGCATTGCGGCCTTTTGCGCAGCCTCATATTGCGCATCGCTTTCCGTAGTTGTTCTTGGAACGACGGTTTCTGCCTTGATCAGCCCCGGGCCCTTCATGATGATGTCGAACGGTTCACTGCCGGCTTTGCCGCTTCCCATATAAGCCTGCAGGAGGTCTTCAAGGAAAGAGACGTCCAAATAGTTCGCGGCCACTGCCTTTTCGCCGGCGGCAATCGCCTGATCGTACTTTTGCAGTTTGACATAATACTTTGTAAGGAGCTGTTCAGCGCAAGGCGCGTATTTCGAGCTTGCGTTTTCCTGCACAAACTTCTCGAGCGCCGCCACCTTGGCATTGGGATCATCGGTCCCGTTGACGGCCAGCATCAGTTGATCTTCGGGAGAACCTACAATGATGGAATAGCTGGAGCAATTGTGGTCCATCTGTGCGGCCAGCGGCCAGGCCCATGCCATGAGACCTGCCAGCAGGACCGCCTGAAACAAGCTTCGCATGGAATCCTCCTTATGAAATGACCATTTCCGCGACTATCGCCCGAAACGGGGAAGAAACCGAGGCACCTTGCGTGCGTAAGCTTCGTACTCAGAACCGTATTGTTCCCGGAGTTCCCGCTCTTCGAGCGGAGTGACTATTAAATACAACAGGAAAGTGACGAATGCCAGCACAAAAATTCCCTCGCCCCCGGCGAGAAGCCCAAACGCAATAAAGCCCACAATAATGTCGGCGTAGCGGGGACGCCTTACTCGTCTGGCATATTCTATCGCCAAACGCGGATTCATAAGGGTAAAATGCCTGATCTGGAAACTTCAGCTTGAATGGAGGGCGGCCATGCAATTGTTCGCATGGGATTCGGTGCGAAAAGAGCAGATGAATTTTAGAGTGTCGCGCAAGGTGGTCAATGGTGAGAGAATGACGGTGGCGCAGATCTCGATCGCCAAGGACGGCGCCGTCCCCGTTCACCAGCATGAAAACGAGCAGATGACTTACGTCATGGAAGGCGTGCTGAAGTTTGATATCGGCGGCCAGGCAACGATCGTTCGAAAAGGAGAGATCCTGCACATCCCGTCAAACGTCCCACACGGCGTGGTGGCTCTTGAAGATGCGTTGAGCCTCGAAATCTTTGTTCCCGTCCGCCAGGATTGGCTGACGGGCCAGGATGACTATCTGCGCAAGACCTAATCCGCAGGACTGACCCGTTCGCGGTTTGTGCGCTTGCTGGGCGCATGTGGCGCTGCACCTCCGCCAAGGGATTCAGCCCGAATAGCGGTTCGTAGTTCATTGACAACAACAGGGAGACGAGAGAATGAATCTGGGATTGAAAGACCGCGTCGCCATTGTGGCGGCATCAAGCCAGGGACTGGGCAAGGCCGTTGCGCTGGGCATGGCGCGCGAAGGCGCAAAACTTGCCATCTGCTCACGCGTGGAGTCGAAGATCAAACAGACGGCGGAGGAAATTCGCCGCGAAACGGGCGTTGATGTCCTGGCGCGGGCCGTGGATGTGACAGACTGCGAACAAGTGCGGCGCTTTGTTGCGGAAACTCAGGAGCGCTTTGGGCGCGTTGACATCTGCGTGACGAACGCGGGCGGGCCTCCGGCAAAACAATTCTCCGAGACCACGGTGGAAGACTGGCAGGCGGGCGTGAATCTGAATCTGATGAGCACTCTCTATTTTGTGCGTGAGGTGCTGCCCCTGATGCAGAGGCGCAAATGGGGACGGATCATCACCATCACCTCGTCGTCTGTGAAGCAGCCGATTGATAACCTGGTGCTTTCAAATTCCGTCCGGTCGGCGGTCAGTGGCCTGATGAAGACTCTTTCCAACGAATATGGAAAGGACAACATCCTGGTCACCAATGCCTGCCCGGGCTACACGCTCACGTCGCGGCTGGATGAACTCTCCGGCAAATTGGCGAAGGCCGAAGGCGTCGATCCTGAAGAGATTCAGGCCCGCTGGGCAAGACAGGTGCCGCTAGGCCGCCTCGGCCAGCCGGAAGAGTTTGCCAACGTGGTCGTTTTTCTGGCCTCAGAGCGCGCCAGCTACCTCACCGGTGTTTCCATTGCCATCGACGGCGGCTTTGTCAAAGGCGTTTACTGAAGATCGCCCAAGCGCCTCCAAACCACTGATTTCATTGTTGGACAGTGGTAGGGATTCACCCCGGGCGGTACCCCCCTTGTCGAACTGCCACTGTAACCCGTAAAATGGTGAGGATCGGGGGAGGGGCATTCAATGTTCGATAAGGAGGAATCACTTTGCGTTCTTCGACTTCCCGGATTCTCGTTGCCTCTGTAGTCTGTGCCCTGACGTTTGCGTTTCAATCCTCATTGCTGGTAGCGTCCCAGAATCATGTTGTTTCACCCTCTGAACTCCAACAGGCGACTGCCTCGGTAGCTCGCACGCGGCAGCAGAATATCTCCAAGGTCGAGAAGTTTTTCTCTTCCGAGCAGGCTAATAAAGCGCTGAAGTCCGCTCACCTTGATCCTGTCCAGGTCAAACAGGCCGTTCCGACGCTCAATGACCAGGAACTGGCTCGGCTCGCCTCCAGGGCCGACAAGGCGCAAAAAGACTTTGCCGCCGGCGCCCTTACCAACCAGCAGATCACTTACATTCTGATCGCACTCGGCGCGGCGGTCATCGTGCTGATTGCGGTTCACTGATTGTGATGCGATGCGTTAAGCGGCCGGGCGTGTGGATGCCGGCGCTGTTTGCTGTAGCGCTGTCGAGCGCGGTGGCGGCGGCGGGCGCCGGACTCTGGCTGAACGTTCCCTTCGTCCGGCAGCAGGCCGAGGGGTGCGGAGCGGCCAGCATCTCGATGGTGATGCAATACTGGCTGAAGAACCCGCCGGAACACACCCCGCCCGCCGCTGATGTCGCCCGCATCCAGCGCCAGCTTTTCAACCCACATGCCAAAGGCATCTATGCCTCCGACATGGAGCGGTACTTCCGCCAGAACGGCTTCCGCGTGTTTGCCTTCCGTGGAACGCTGGATGATCTTAGCCACCACCTTGCCAAAGGCCGCCCGCTCATTGTTTGCCTGCAGGATTCCGGCAGGTCCGGCCCTCTCCACTATGTTGTGGTGGTCGGGCTTGAGCGTCATGACGGCGTGGTTCTGGTGAATGACCCTGCACAGCGGAAACTCCTGAAGATGGACCTCGGAAATTTTGAAAAACGATGGCGGCCAATGCACAACTGGACTCTGCTGGCAGTCCCTGGGCCGAGCCATTGAGACTCCCGGCGGCCGTTCTTACCCTCCTGCTGGTGTTTCCTTTTGCCGCGCACGCGCAGGAACCCTGCCCCAACCGCGCTGAGCTTCAAAGGCTCGCCAATCAGAGCCAGTGGGCGCGTATATTGCAAGCAACCCGCCGTTGCCCTGCAATGTCGGCCGATGTTGATTACTATCGCGGTCTGGCCTTCGCCGGGCTCTCGCACTGGGATGCGGCGAATGCGGCATTTGCGTCCGGCCAAAAGAATTATCCGCACGACAAACGCTTTCCAGAGGAGCTTGCCGGGGTGGCCTTCAAGCAGAAACGCTTTGCGGTGGCCAAGCGACATCTGCACCGCGCACTGCGCCTCGACCCGCGCGACACCTACGCCATCGACTTTCTTGCAACGCTCTACTTCCTTGACGGCAACATGCAAGCCGCCCTCAAATACTGGAACCGCATTGGCAAGCCGCGGATCAACCAGATCAGAACCAGTCCACAACTTCGTGTCGATCCCGCGCTGCTGGACCGGGCGTTCACCTGCTCGCCGGCCAGCCTGTTGACGCTCGAACAGTACCGGACCACTCTCGAGAGGCTCCGCCAGCTTGGAATCTTCTCCGCCTACCGGCTGGACCTTGTGCCTGCTTCCGGCGGGGCGCCGGGCACGCTCGACCTGACCCTCAGCGCTGTTGAACGCAATGGCCTGGGCCCTAACAAGGTCGAGGCTTTCGTTTCGTTGTTGCGCGGGACACCCTATGAAACTGTTTATCCGGAGGTTTACAACCTGGGTCGTTCCGCCATCAACGTCGATTCGCTCTTTCGCTGGGACGACCAGGAGCGCCGAGCCTTTGTTTCGCTCTCCGGTCCTGTAGCGCGCAATCCTCAATTCCGTTTCCGCCTTTACGCCGATGGCCGCAACGAAAACTGGAATATTTCCCGGATACTTCATCAGGCTGCGGTGCCAGTGCAGGCTTTTAATCTGGAAAAGATCGATGTCGGCGGCGGAATCAAATCCGTTGTCAACAGCCGCTGGAGTTGGGCGGCCGGCATGGATGTTTCTGACCGGCGGTTTCGCAATCTGCCTGCGGGCGCCTCCGCGGGCGATCCGGTCTTCACCAATGGGGTCGCGGCGGAAGTGCGCGGACGCAGCGATTACTCTCTGCTCAGAATGCCGGAGAAGCGATTCAACGTCAGTTCCGGCGTTGAGGGAACCTTTGGCAACTTTTACGCGACAGGATTCGGCCGTTTCGGCGCAGTGCAGGGCTTGCTTGGAGCGCACTGGTTTCCGCAGGCCCAGGGAGATGATTACGAAGTAGCGGAACAGGTTCACGCCGGCAAGACTTTTGGCCGTGTTCCATTTGATGACCTTTTCATGCTGGGGCTGGAGCGGGACAACAATCTGCCGCTGCGAGCCCACATCGGAACCCGCGACGGCCAGAAGGGAAACGCTCCGCTGGGCCGCGACTACCTGCTGTCAAACTGGGAGATCGACAAGAACGTTTATGCCAACGCCTGGTTCAGGCTGCGGGTGGCGCCCTTTGTTGATACCGGAAGAATCTACGATCGCTCGGACGGTTTCGGGTCCCGCCAGTGGCTTTGGGATACAGGCGCGTCGGCCAAACTGGGCGTGCTGGGCGGCGTCGGCCTTGTGTTCACTTACGGGAAGGATTTACGGACCGGCAGAAACACTTTCTACTTCACCACCACGCGCGAAGGCGGATCGAGTTTTCTTCCTTAAGAACTTTAGCGAGGCGTTTCGACAGTGTTTCGTTAATCCTTATTCCGTCGAGCGCACTTTCACGCCGGCAAGCTCTTCGAGAAAAGTGATGACGGCGGCGTAATCCAGGTCGCCTTTGCCTTGCGCGCGCGCGGAAGCATACACTTCCTTGACGGCCGCCGTTACCGGCATGGGGATATCCTGCGCGAAAGCCGCTTCCATGGCCAGCGTCACGTCTTTGTGCATCCACTTAAGCGGGAAATAGGGCGTAAAGTCTCCCTTGAAAATAAAGGGCGCCTTGAAGTCCGTCAGCGCCGCGCGAGCCATGCTGTTCTGGACAATTTCCATCATCACCTCCGGCCGCACGCCGGACTTGGTGGCCAGCACAAACCCTTCGCAGAAGATTTCAACCATGGTGGACTGGATGGCGTTCTGCGCCAGCTTGGCGGAAAGTCCTGCTCCGTAAGTGCCGCAATAGATGTGCTTCTTGCCCAGCACTTTCAGCAGCGGCATCGCGCGGTCAAAAGTTTCCCGCTCGCCGCCGATCATGAAGGTCAGTTCGCCTTTTTCGGCGCCGTGTTTGCTGCCTGTGACCGGAGCATCCAGAAAGCTTGCCTTCTTGCCGGCCGTGGCGCAGGCCAGCTTGCGGCTGACCACGGGGCTGATGGTGGCGGAGTCGATTACGATGGTCCCTGGCTTAATCGTCTGGAGAACGCCGTCCTTGCCCCCGATGACTTCTTCGGAAGCCGCGGAATCACTGACGATGCTCATTACATAGTCAGCATTTTGCGCCGCCTCGGCAGGTGTGGAAGCGACCCGCGCTCCCGCCTTCTTAAGAGTCTGAGTTTTTTCGAGATTCCGGTTGAATACAGTGACCTTATAACCGGCTTTCACAAGGTTCAAGGCCATGGGCTCGCCCATAATTCCCAGACCAATGAAGCCGACAGATTCTGCCATCGAATGCCTCCTTCAGATAAATTCCCGCAACAGCATCGAGCCTCGTCCGACCCTGTTTGGAAGGCTTAGCCTACGGGAGAACTGCAAGATTTTATGATTCCCCAAAATCGAGCCACAGCCGCACGTCGCGGACGTTGTTGCCGGTGTACCCCGTGTCAAGCGTATCACCGAGAGTGCGGAAGAAATAATAGGAGTCGCTCTCTGCCAGGTAACGCGCCGGATCAAGTCCGCGTGCCCGCGCGCGTGAAACCGTCTGCCCGTCGGCCACCGCTCCGCTTGATGGGCTGTTGCCATCGCGCCCGTCAGTCCCGGCGCTGAGCACCACGCGGTTCTGGTGTTCGATCTTTCCAGCCGCGTAGAGCGCAAAAGCCTGGTTGCGACCACCCATGCCGGAACCCGTGACTTTGCAGGTGATTTCGCCGCCTACAACCAGCGCAACGGGCCGCCCCGGGTGCCTGCGTGCCAGCGCATCGAGACTGGCCAGATTACTGTCCGCAACCTCGCGGTAATCGGCGTCCCATTCGCCGGACTCGATTTCGCAAAGGAAACCCTGCCGTTCCAGCGCGCTTTTTGCGGCATCCACCGCGTCATGGTTTGAGAGCAGACACACATACTGAGAGCTTCGAAAGCAGGCGGCGCCGGGCTTTGGCGTTTCCTGCAGCGTGCGGTTTGTGAAGTGTTTGCGAATCGACTCGGGCAGTTTGGAAACCAGGTTGTTTTCCTCTACCAGCCGGTAACACTGTTCGACCGTGGTGGTGTCCGGCATGGTTGGGCCGGAGGCCACCATCGAAGGCAGTTCGTCGGGCACATCGGAGACGTACAGCGTGAACTGACGCGCAGGATGCGCGGCTGCGGCCAACCGCCCGCCTTTCACCGCTGAGAGGTGTTTGCGAAGGACGTTGATCTGCTCGATGGGCAGGCCGCACGTCACGAGCAGGCGGTTGATCTCAATCAGGTCCTTCAGCGAAATCTCAGGGTCCAGAGGTTTTTCAAACAGCGCTGACCCTCCGCCCGAAATCAGGAAGATCACCAGTTCGCTCGGGCCGAGCCCTGAGACCAGTTCAACCACGGCTTCCGCCGCGGCCAGACTGTCGGCGTTGGGGTATGGATGACCGGCTGCAAAATATCGGAAACGCTCCAGCCGCGCGGCCGGGATGGTGGGCGCCACAACGATGCCGGAAGCAATTTGCCCGTCCAGAATCTCGTCGAGCGTCGCGGCCATCCTTGCTGCGGCTTTGCCAATGGCAATGATGTAAGGGGGCCAGGTCAATTGGACGCTCGTTTCCCCTGCCAAAAGGACGTCATCATTGCGGGTCAACTTCTCCCGCATCGTCTTGCGGAGATCGATGGCTGAGATGACCTCGTAGATAACATGCCGGGCAATCGCCTTGCCGTGCTCGTAAGAAGGTGCTGCTGAACCAGTGATTTCGTCTTGCATGCTTAACCTTCGCTTGGAACGTCTTTCCCGCCTCGCGTTCCCATGCTTGCTTTGAATTCATTATTATTGAGAAGCCCGACGCAGATGGCAAGTGGAAGCCATTCCGGGGCATCGGGGTCCTTCCAGTCTTAGCCGCCTTCACCAACGGCTCAGGCGCCCCCATGAGGAATCAGGGCAAACACTTTAGGTTTGGAGTTGGAGGTGGCCTATGAGACAATCGAACCACAAAAGCAGGGGGTGATCCATGAAGTATCGAATTGGTGCGTGGGCCAGCGCGGGACTCCTGGTTGCCGGCTTCTGGGCAATTTACGGCATCGTGAGCAAGCCTCCGGCCCTGACTTCTGCCGACCCCATCTTGCCTTTTATCCGTTTGACCTGTCCGATCACACTTGCTGGTTTTTACCCCCTTAGCCTTTACTGGGTTCTTGTTGCCAACGCCGCAACATATGCTCTGCTCGGTCTGATTGTAGAAACCCTGCGACGGAGAACGCGGAGGGCGCAATGATCCAAATTGCAGAGGTCGGGAACTCTGCTTCCCATCGAAAGCATGTGAAACTTAAAGTATCCCGCCACCCCGTTCTGTGAGGGAGCAATCAGGAATAAATCTCGGGATTCACAAGATTGCGGGGCCGTTCGCCTGCCAGCATGGCGATCAGGTTCCTGACGGCAAGCGTGGCCATTCGAAGGCGCGTTTCGCCGGTGGCGCTCCCGATGTGGGGCGCCAGAACAACATTGTCCAGGCGGGCGAGGTCTGCATGGACGTGCGGTTCTCTTTCGAAAACGTCCAGCCCGGCCCCGGCAATCTTCCGGCTGCTGAGCGCGTCCACCAGAGCTTCCTCATCCACCACCGGTCCGCGCGCCGTGTTGACAAGGACTGCCGTGTTTTTCATCAGGTTGATGGTCTTGCCGTTGATAATGTGGCGCGTGTCGGGAGTGAGCGGAACGTGAAGGCTGGTGAAATCCGACTGTCGCAGCAATGATTCGAGATCGGTGTACTCGGCGCCTAACTCGCGCTCGACGCTGTCGGCGGTCCGGTGCCGCGCATAGTAAAGGATGCGCATCGAAAACCCGCGGCCGCGTCGCGCCATCGGCTGGCCGATCCCGCCAAAGCCAATCAGCCCAAGCGTCTTGTGATGAACGTCGAGCCCGTGCATCAGCCCAAATTGCCAGCGTTCCCATCGCCCCTCGCGAACGTAGCGATCAGCTTCAATCGCCCGGCGCGCCGTGGCCAGCAGAAGAGTGAAGGCCATGTCGGCCGTTGTCTCTTCCAGTGACCCGGCGGTGTTGGTGATCGGAATCCGCCGCCGATTGCACACTGCAACATCGATGTTGTCGTAGCCAATGCCGCAGTTGGAAATCGCCCGCAACCGGGGCGCAGCGAGCAAGACTTCTTCGCTGACTCGCGTTGAGTTGACAAGAATTCCTTCCGCCTCACGGCAGTCTTCCGCCAATTGTGAAGTCGGCATGGAAGTGTCTTCCTGATGGCTGCGGACATTGCAGACGCTCGATAGCACCTCAAGCGCCGGCGTCGGCAGTGGACGAGTCACAAATACTTTTGGCTTCATAGGCTCCTTCATCTTTCAGCGGTATGATCGAGTGGTTTGATACCACGCTGCTGCAGGGTTCGTCAACACAGGATCCCAAGAGTTAACGGCGAAAACAGTAGTGCTTTTCCCTGCTCTCTTTAGCATACGCGAAGGTGCAGGCGAGTTGCCTGGATGGTCTCGTACGGCATGACATGCGCGCTTATAATGAATGCCCAGGCTACCATGGTACACGAAACCAGTCGCGAATCTCTGCACGCGCTTCAAAATGAAGTGGAGACCTTTATCCGTTCCCTGGCGAAGCCCGTGGTGGTCGAGGACGAAGTGGAATTGTTTGACCTGACTTCGGCCAAATGGCAGGTGAGCATCCAGTTCGACAAGGTGATCTTCGAAGCTTGGAGCGCGGCCCGCACGCTGGCGCGCCGTGTTGAAGAGGTGGCCTATCGCGATGGAGACCGGATGGGAGTCTTTGCGCGAAGGCCGCACGCACGGGAAACGTCTGTCCTTGAATTTCGCGAGATTCACCCCAAGCAGCGCAAGGGACGTGCCACCGGGCGGTCAGCTTTCCGGCAGGAATTCCTCGCGATGCTCAAGCAAGAATTTCAGGGCTGGCATCTTGAGAACGTCAGCAACCGTTCGGACCGCGAGCATTCTTTTTCCACATGGTACACGCGGGGGCTTGTGCGTCAGGGCCGAACCGGCTGCGCGTTCATCGGGCTCAGCAAGGATGAGGCACCTGCCGCCGCCGATGCAGCGCTGGCCTTCGGACTGATCTGGCTTGACTGGCTGCGAAGTCGTGCGGAAAGGGTGACAGTACCTCGGCTCCAGATCTATCTGCCTAGGGAGGCGGTTGAGTTGAATGCGCACCGGGCGACCGCTATCAATCATCGGGCCGTGCAGTTGGAACTGTATGAATGGAATGGCGGGGCCGAGTGTCCGTTGCGTGTGGATCTGGCAACAGCGGACAACGTAACGGCACGTCTTGTTGCACACCGGCCGAACAAAGCGCTCATCGGTAGGCACCGTGAGCTGTTGCGTGACTTGCTGGGTGACGCTGCGGACCATCTCACGATGATGACGGACTCTTCCGGCAGATTTGTTTCGGTACGTGTTGCCGGTCTCGAGATCGCGCGCGTCGAGGGTGACCTTTCACCGAGAATCTATTTCGGCCTGGAAGGGAGCGTCCGCCGTCTGAGCGGAAGCTGCGAGGAAGATTTTCGGGGATTCATCGCACGCGTGCTCGAACGTCGCGCCGCCGCAAGCGAGGACACCTCTGGCGAATTCTACCGCCTGCAATCCGAACACTGGCTTGAAAGCATGCTGGTGAAAGACATCACACGGATTGATCCCGCGCTTTCGCCGGACCTTGTTTATCCGCAGGTGCCGGCGTTCACGCGGACTGACCGCGGCGTGATTGACATCCTTACGGTGACGCGCGATGGCAGGCTTGTGGTGATCGAATTGAAACTGGAGGAACAGATTAACCTGCCGTTTCAAGCGCTGGATTACTGGCTGCGAGTGGAAGCGTTGCGCAAGCAGGGAAAGTTTCAGGACGCCGGATATTTCCGCGGCATTGCGATTTCCGACTTGCCGCCCTTGCTTTACCTTGTCGTGCCCGCATTCCGATTCCACTCAACCACAACTCACCTGTTGCGATACCTCGATTCGGCGATCACCGTCATGCAGATTGGCATCAACGATCAGTGGCGCAACGGCATCAAGGTCCTGTTCAGAAGGGAACTGCGTTCGGGCGTGTGATGGATGGAGGCCGTTGCGTAGCAAGCGTGCGTTGCCTGGCCGCCGGCTTCAAAAAGTCCGATCGGTATCGAGAAGCAGAGTCACCGGGCCGTCGTTGACGAGTTCGACGTCCATCATGGCGCGGAATTCTCCCGTCTCAACCTTTACACCCAGAGCTTTGAGTGATTCCACGAAGGCGTGGTAGAGCGGCAACGCTTCATCGGGCGAAGCCGCGGCCGCATAACTTGGCCGGCGGCCCTTGCGGCAATCTCCATAGAGGGTGAATTCGGAGACGGCCAGCACGTCGCCACCCGCCTCGCGGATATCGAGGTTCATGCGGCCTTCCTGATCGTCGAAAATCCTCAGCCGCACAATCTTCTCGGCCAGAACATTGCCGGTCGTGGACGTGTCGCCTTTCGCGATGCCGACTAGGATCAGCAGGCCCGGCCCAATCCTCCCAATCACTTTGCCCTTCACGCGGACTTCCGCACTCCTCACTCTCTGCACCACAACCCGCATGACTTGTCGGTCTCCTTTCATCCGGCTGTGCCGGTGACCGCCATTGTATCGAATCTGAACCGGGATGTAACACCTGCCGAGTGCATGGACGCCGCCGTTTTTGCCATTGTGCAAATTTTACCTATTGTTCAGATTTCTAACACTTTTGCCGAATCATTGGAACCCTGCCTTGAGGCAACTTTATATCTAATTGATACTGCAGCACTTATAAATTTCCGTCCCAAACGTCCCAAACATCCCCAACGTCCCATTTCGAGGGGTTAGGCTAGATTTGTAGATGGGACACGGGCAAGGCCACTGAGGATGGCCAGCGCGGAAGGGGTCCCGCTGCAGCAAGGGGGGGGTGTGGCTTGGAGACGCAAATGAACGTTGTTCGGATAACGCCGCCGGCGAACGCAGCAAAGCCGCCGGCGATTGCTGTGTCGAACCTTTCCGCGGAGCGCCGCTTGGTCGAATGTGTTTTCGAGCGCTGCGGCGCCGTGATTGCGGAAGCCTGTGCAGCATCTTCAGTGCCGCCGGAATTTCTGGGCGCGCTGGTGGCGAATGAGAGCAACGGCTACGGTGACGCCACGCGTTTTGAGCCCGCGGTTTACCGGCATCTTCTGGCGGTGGCACAGGGGCAGTCGCCCTTGTACGGCAGCATCAACGTCACAGAACTCGACGACGAAATCTCCGAGCTTCTTCCGCCCAACGACGCCACACTGCACGCGCGATACCTGACCCCGGCGTTTGCGGCGAACCATTCCGCGCGGCTCCGGTCGCTTGCCGACGAAGCCCTGCGCGAGCTTGCCACGTCGTGGGGTTATACGCAGATCATGGGTTATCACATGGTGGGGCAGCCGGGCACGGTGCGCCAATTGCTGGAACCGCGGTTTCATTTCCGCATGGCGATCCGGCTATTGTCGGCCTTCGCGGTGGACTACCAGCTCGATCCCGCACTCGAATTCGGCGAACTGTTCCGTTGCTGGAACACGGGCCGTCCTTACGGCCGCACCTTCGACCCCGACTACGTTGTGAAGGGGCTGCAGCGCATGGAGATTTACCGCCAGCTCAGCCGCATTCGACCGGCCGCGCGATAGGGCGCGGCGCATCGCCCGCTGTTCCGGGGCAACATATTTTAACCATTCGGTTAAATCAAAAGGAGAGCAGAGATGATCAACCTGGTGACTTTTTTGGCTGGATTTATCGCCGGCATGATTTTGACGGGGTTGTTTGAGCAGCGCACGGTCAAGGAAATCCTGAGCCTGCGGACGTTCCTGCGAGCGGAACTGCAGAAGCTGGCGACAAGGCTGTAAGGAATTGCGAATTATCAATTGCGAATTATCGAAACTTGAGCGTTGGTGGCCTCGGCACGGGACGCCGCATACATCGCAAAGTGCGCTACGTATGCGTCACCCATGAAAAGCCGGCGGTGGCAACAAGCCGCCAGGGAAGCAAACGATGCGCGAATACATCAAGCAGCTTTTCTCCGAATCCGGTGAAGCAAGTTTTGGGCGGACCGGCTCGTTTTTCGGCCTGGTGCTGGGGGGCGGCTGGGTTTCGTTCCTGGTCTGGACCACGCACCATCTTCCGGACCTGCAAGGGCTGACGGTTTTTATTTCCACGCTGTACGGGCTCAGCAAGACAGGCGAAACGGTACGGCGGGTAGTTGGGAAAAAGGAATGAGAGATTGATTCATTGACGGATTGAACCATCGACTCATTGAAAGGTTCTTTCAATCAACAAATCGATCAATGAGCCAATGAGTAAATCTGTCAATCGGTCAATTTACGAATGAACATGGCAATCATGGAAACACTGAAGAAATTAGTTGGTCGAGTTCCCATCTGGGTTTGGCTTGCCGTGGGAGGGCTGCTGGTGGGTGCGTTCTGGTTGCGGCAGCACGATGAACGCATCCGCCAGCAGGCTCGACTTCAGCAGTTGCGGAGCGAGACCTCCGCGCAGGTGGCTGCGCTGCGCAAGCAGGCCGCGCAGGACGTCCGCCATGCAAACGTGGAAAACGCCCAGGCCATCCAGAAACTCGAAGCGCGCCGGCAGCAGGTGGAGCAGCAGAACCTACAACTCCATGCGCAGCTTGCCAGTTTGCGCCAGCAGGCGCAGGTCCAGGCTGATGCGGTGGCCACTCTTCCTATCTCGGAAATAGTGACTCGCGTGGCCACCCAGCTTGGACTGACGGCGGAAGACTTTGCGCCAGAAGAAAAAGCAATCTCACGCAAAGGTGCAAAGGCGCAAAGCAAATTACAAGTTGCGAATTACGAGTTACCAAAGCCTGCCTCTGAAGCGGCCCAAGCCGCAGACATGGCAAAAAGCGCCACGTCTGCGCCACCCAAAACGAAAAAGACCCCTCACCCGGTCCGGTCATGCGGGACCTCCCTCTCCCTTCGGAGAGTGCCCGGTCGAGAGTCTGTCGCAGACATCGCAAAGAACGCGACATCCGCGCCACCCGACGCTCGGGATGACAGCGGTGTGGCGCTGGCGCTCACCTCATCCGGCGCGCGCAAGGTGGAGACGTCGCTCGTTGAACTCAACGCCTGCCACGCGGAGAACGCCATCGAGCGGCAGCAGGTCTCAAACGGGCAGGCGCGCGCCCAGGCGGACGACGCCACGATCTCGCGGCTGAATAATTCGGTGGCCATTCTGAACCAGGCAGTCGAAGCGAAAGACCATATCCTCACCCGGCAGCAGAGCGAGTGCAAGGCCGAACTGCGCGCCGCCCGCGGGACCTTTCTGGGGCGCGTGGCGCGCCTGACTGAGCACGTGGCCATCGGCGTGGCGATGGGCGTTGCGATAGGAGTGGCAGTGAAATGATGCCCGACGACTTTGCTCACATGGCGATGTGGTGGGGGCCGGGCATGCTGCTGTTGCTGGCCTTCAGTTACGGGTTGCTGCGCCTGGCGCAGTTGTGGATGGAGCGCACGCTCGACGCGAAACGTCGCCAGATGGAAAGCCTGTTCGCCATGGCCGAGCAATACGTGAAGCAGTTCCTCAACGCGCAACGCTCGCAGGCGGAGGCGCTGGGGCGGCTGGCGTCAAGCGTGGAGCAGAGCGATTCGCGCGACAGCCTGGAGCACCAGCAGATCCTGGTGGCGCTGCGGGCCATGAACGGCGACATAGAAAGACTGATTGAGAAAAATTGACCCATTGACTCATTGGCTCATTGATTCATTGACCTTATTTGCTGATCGGGCCATTTGAAGATTGCCTAAACGGCGCGTTGCTTCCTGTGTGCAAATGAGCCAATCAGCCAATCAGAAAATCAGTCAATCAGTAAATGAGTAAATCAGTAAATCAGCAAACGACGGGAGCGTGAACGGTATGAGCAGCAGCTTACGACACAAGGAAATCGTCAGAGGAAAAATTCTTTACTACCTGAAACTGATCTATCCCCAATCGGCGACCCTCCCGTTGTTGCAGGGCGAGCTCGACATTTTCGGCTATCCGGTGCCGCTCGACGACCTCGACTTCCACGTGGCCTACCTGGCGGAAAAGGGGCTGGTGAACGTTGAAAACATTCGCGGCCCGCACGCGCGCCGCTACATCACGCTGGTGAAAATCACCGCAAAGGGCATCGACTTTTTCGACGGCCGGCTGCCCAAAGACGAAGGCGTTTATCTGGCCCCGGAGTTGGAAGACAGCGACAAACGATGAATCATTTTGCATAGCGCGAATGAGGGATTGGCAATTTGTGATTGGTGATTTGTGACTGACGGATTGGCTGATTGTCCCATTTGCTGGTCGGGAAAACGCACGGATAGTCAGTGAGTCAAAGAGCCAATCAGAAAATGGCCCAATCAGGAAATGAGTCAATGTCTCAATGTGTCAATTACAAAGGGCAGGGAATCAATGATGGACCCGAAGCGACGAAAAACTGAAAGGCACCGCGGATCTGCAGACATCGCAAAGGACATGACCACTACGCCAGGCGGTGAAGCGACCCCTCACCCGGCCGCTGGCGCGTCCACTCTCTCCCCTCGGAGAGGGCTCGATCGCGTTTCCTACGCAGACATCGCAAAAGTCGGGATATCTGTGCCACCCGGCGAACGGCATAAGCCGCCGGTGAGCGATGTGGCCAGGCTGCCCGAGGAAATGCGCGAACTGGTGGACCGCATGCTGGTGGAAGGCGCCACGTTTGAAGATGTCTGCGACGCGGTGAACGAGCGCGGCGTGCCGGTCACGCTGCAGGCCATCCAGAATTTCTACCGCGGCAACCTGGACCTGCAAAAGCGCCGGATTGAACACCAGATGGAGCGCGCGCGGGTGCTGACCGAGGCGCTGGGTGATCCCGATTCGTCCGACGCGCAACTGGCTTATGCGGCCATGCTGACCGGGCTCCAGAGCCTGACGCGCAAGGAAGGCGGGCTGACCTTGAAAGACGCCGTGAAGGGGACCATGGAGCGGCGCAACATCCTGCTGAAACGCGACTTGCTGCGGATGCAACTTGCTCGTGAAATAGAAGACCGAAAATTCCGCAAGACCCGGCTGCACGCCGAAATTCTGAAGCTGCAGTTGACCAAAACCAAGCTGGCCCAGTTGCAGCGCGAACTGAAGAAGCATGAGAGCAATTCCACGCTGGGGCGCGTGGCCATGGAGAAGATCCGGGAGATTTACGGCCTGCTGCAGATTCCCGTGGTTCCGCGCGACGTGGAGCCGTACGACGAGCAAAAGAAGTTATGAGTTCTGAGTTATGAAAGCCCGCGGATACGAAGGATTGGATGATTGACTCATTTGTTCATTGACTCATTGAAAGATTCCTCCATTCAGTCAATGACTCAATGGGTCAATCGGTAAATCAAACGATGCCACGAAAGAAGACACAAATCGTAGAGACGGGCGAGGCGGCAGAATCGAAAGCCCGCAGACATCGCAAAAGCCGCGACGTATGCGCCACCCACGGTGGTGACATTAACACAACCACAGACATCGCAAAAGCCGCGACGCCTGCGCCGGCCATCACTGGGGAAAGGACCCCTCACCCGGCCGCTGGCGCGGCCACACTCTCCCCTCGGAGAGGGCTTGATCAAGTTGTCCCCGCAGACATCGCAAAGGGCGCGATATCTGCGCCACCCGACACCCTCTCCGCTCGGCGAGGGCCTGATCACGGGTCTGCCAGCGGCGCGGAAATCGTGAGCCATCCCGTCCGGTTGTTGCCTTACCAGAAGCGTTGGGTGGAGGACCGTTCACCCCTGAAGGTGGTGGTGAAGGCCCGGCAGATCGGCTACTCGTTCGCAGCCACGCTGCAGGCGCTGCTGCGCTGCCTGGAACACAAGACCACCTGGATCTTTCTTTCCAAGGGCGAGCGGCAATCGAAGCTGCTGATGGAAAAAGTGCAGGAGCACATCCAGAGCTGCGGGATTGTTGCCCAGGCTTTCGAGTCCACTTTCTTCGAGGGAGCCAGTCAGAAGCAACTGGAAGTGAGGCTGCCGAACGGGTCGGTGATCTACGGCCTGCCGTCGAACCCGGACACGGCGCGCGGCTATTCCGGCAATGTGACGCTCGACGAGTTTGCTTTTCACGCCGACGCGGCAAAGATTTATTCCGCGCTGTTCCCCACCATCACGCGCGGCTACAGCCTGGAAGTGATCTCCACGCCCAACGGCCAGCAGGGGAAGTTCTTTGAATTAGCGAAAGCAGCGGGGTTGCTAGAGGGGGAAATAGGAAATAGGAAGTTGGAAGTAGGAAAAGAAGCCCTGGCCTCGACGGCTCCCTATTCACTACTTCCTACTTCCTACTCCCGCTCCTGGTCCCCCCACTGGTGCGATGTTTACGAAGCCGTGCGCCAGGGATTGAACATCAGCATCGAACTGCTGCGCGCGGGCTGCGACGATGAATCAACTTTTCAACAGGAATTCTGCTGCCAGTTCATCTCCACGGCTGAAAACTTTTTTCCTCCCGATCTCCTAGCCGCCTGCCTAAGTGCCGAGGCCAGATCGGATACCCCGGCCCACCAACTGGCCTCGGCGCGCGGCATGGAAAAACAGGAAATAGGAAATAGGAAATGGGAAGTAGGGCAAACACCTTCTTCTTCCCCTGCTTCCTATTTCCCACTGCCGACTTCCGATTTTTTCCTGGGTATTGATATTGGCCGGCAGCACGACCGCACGGTCTTCTGGCTTGACGAAGTGATTGCCGCAGGAGGGGGAACCGTGGGGGCGGACTCAATGCCCGCCCCTGCGGACGACCGCGTTGCCATCACGCGAATGGTGCGGACGCTTGACCGAGCTCCCTTTTCTGAGCAACTGGAGTGCGCGCGGGAGTTGCTGCGCCTCGAACGCGAAGACGGCAGTCCGCTGGTGCGCCGCGCCGCCATTGACGCCACGGGCATTGGGGCCATGCTGGCCGAAACCCTGGCAGAAGAATTTGGCCCGCGGGTGGACCTGGTGACGTTTACCGCCGCGGTGAAAGAGAACCTGGCCTACCGGACACGGCGGCGCATGGAAAAACATCTCTCGCTGCTGCCCGACACGCGCGAAGTGCGGCGCGCCTTTAGCGCCGTGAAACGGGTGGTGGCGCCGAGCGGCAATCTGAGATTTGATGCCGTGCGCACCGCCTCAGGGCACGCCGATGAATTCTGGGCCAAGGCGCTGGCCGATCTGGCGGCAGATTCCGAACCGGCGTTAACGGCCGCGGACGCTTATCTCGCCGACGGCGCGCCCATCATCAGCCCGCGAGCGTTCAGGGAAATTACGGAAGAGTGGGGAGAGGCGTTTTGAACATTTGCGATTGAAGAATTGGCTCATTGATTCATTGACTCATTGGCGGATTGAAAAGCGTGGATTGTGGTTCTCAATCAGCAAATCAGTGATTGAGTAAATGAGTCAATAAGTAAATCAATCACTCGGACATTACGAACGGACTGGGGAGAAACGATGAAACTTGGACCTATCGATATCAAATGGCGAAACGCGACGCTTGCGGAATCGCAGGTGAACGTGCCGATGGAGCGTACCGCAGCGAGGGCGGAATCGCTGCCTGCGGGCCTGCCGGGCACGCCCATCTTCCACGGATTTCTGGAAGACTTTGGCGAATACAATCCGCAGCTTGAAGGGCTGACCGCCATCCGCACGTATGAAAAGATGCGGCGGTCAGACGCGCAGGTGGCCGCCACGCTGCTGGCGTGCGAGTTGCCTATCCGCGCGGCCAACTGGGACGTGATGCCGGCCAGTTCGGACGCGCTTGACCAGGAGATCGCGCAGTTCGTCAAAGAAAACCTGTTCGGCGGGCTCGAATACGAATCGCCCGCGGGCGTGAAAAGCACGCAGTGCTGGGACGACGTGCTGCGCAACGCCCTGCTGATGCTGGCGTTTGGCGCGGCGGCGCACGAGGAGATTTACGCCATTGACGGCCAGCGCGTGCGGTTGGCGCGACTGGCCCCGCGGCTGCCCATCACTTTCTACCGCTGGATCACCGACGTGGACGGCGAGACGCTGCTGGCGCTGAACCAGTATGGCTACCGCAATTCGAATTTTGAAAGCGTCGAGATCCCGGTGGACCGCCTGGCCGTGTTTACGTTCAACAAAGAGGGCGCAAACTTTTTCGGGCGCTCGATGCTGCGGCCCGCCTACATGCACTGGTACATCAAACACAACCTCTACCGCATTGACGCCATTGCCGGCGAACGCAACGGCCTGGGCATTCCCACCATCGAGCAGGCGCCCAACGCTTCAAGAGAAGATCGCCAGGCCGCGGCAAAATGGGTGACGCAACTGGCCGCGCACGAGAAGACCGGAATCGCGCTGCCGCCGGGATGGAAATTGACGCTGCAGGGAGTGCAGGGCCAGGTGCGCGACCTGTTCAATTCCATAGAACACCACAACATTGAAATATCCAGAACGGCACTTGCCTTTTTTATGAACCTCGGGCAGAGCTCGAAATCGAGCGGCAACCGCGCGCTGGGCCAGGAGATGACCGAATTCTTCTTCCTGGCCGTGCAGGCCACCGCCGAGCAGATTGCACGCACCATCACTGCAACCGCCGTGAAGCGTCTGGTGGATTACAACTGGGACGGCGTGGAACGGTATCCCACGCTGACCGTTTCAAACCTGCGAGCGCGTAACCTGAGCGACACGTTGACCGCCCTCAGCCAGCTTGCCACAGCAAACGTGGTGGCGCCTTATCCGGAGCTGGCGCAGCACATCGCACGAGAACTGGGATTGCCGCAACCGCCGGAGAAGCAGGGAGTAGGGGTTAGCGAGTAGCAAATAGGGAGGAGAGAAGGATGCTGAGCACATTGGAGCAAACAACGACGCCGCGATTCATGGCCACGCTGGAACCCCTGGCAGGGGAGACAACGGGCAAGGTTCGCATCCCGCTGGCCGTCACGGGGACGTGGGTGCGCGGCTCGAACAAATTTTCGATCACGCGCGACGATCTGGAATCAATTGTGCGCAATTTTCGCGAGCGGCAGAACGGCGAAATCAATGTGGATTACGACCACGCCAGCGAAATGCCGGAAGTCGCCGCGGGCGGCCCCATTCCTTCAGCGGGGCGCATTGTAGGCATTGACCCGTTGGAAAAGCTGGGAGCGGATAGCGAATTGCGAATGGCGAATAGCGAAGACGACTCGCAATTCGCTTCTCACCATTCGCGCTTTATTCTGTGGGGATGGTTCGAACCCACTGAACGCGCCCGAACGCTGGTGAAGAACCGCGAATACCGCTACATTTCACCGGCCATCGACTGGGGGGCGAAGAACAAACGGACCGGCAAGCCACAGGGGGCGACGCTCACTTCGGTGGCGCTCACCAACCGGCCTTTTCTTGAAGAAATGCCGCAAATCCGGCTGTCTGATCCGGGCTACCGCCTGGTGGACTCAACGGCCGGAACAACGGACGCCCGCGAGGGCGCCCCATCAACAGGAGGTTCCATGAAGAAGGTTCAACTTTCCGTCGCCGACGGAAAAATCAAGATCAGCCATCCGGACCTTGCGGACGAGTACTACGCCGATCCGGATGACGCAGCAAACGCGCTCGAGGCGCTGGCCGGTTCGCCGGATGCAACGCCCGACGCCGATGACAGCGAGGTCCCGATGGCCCAGGCGGCCAACGTGCTGTCTGAAGCCGAAGCGCACGGCAAATCGATTCCCGCGGTGGAAGTATTTCGCGCGCGGGTGGAGCAGGCGCTCGACGGCGCCGTGCGGAGCGGCAAGATCCTGCCGCGCCGTCGCGACGACTGGCGGCGCATCGCGCTGGCGGACTTCGGCACGTTCACCCGTCTGATGTCCGAGCAGCCGGCGCGCATTCCGCTGCAGCCCGTGGGTTTCAGCGGAGGCGTTCCGCAAAACGTGCAGGCGCAGGTGAAGTTTATGGCCGAGCAGCGCATGAAGGAGCGCGGCGTCAGCTACGGACAGGCGCTCACGGAAATCGGTCGCGAGCAGCCTGACCTGATCCATCAGTACCGGCGTTCGGTGAGCGGCGGCGAATAGCCACGACTCCGCGGGCAAGGCAATTTATCATTTTGATAAATCCTCGCTGCCGCGGCGGCGGCTGCGCGCCGGCAAATAGCAAGCAGCAAGTTTTTTCGTAGGGGCACGGCGTGCCGTGCCCAAATCACCGGGACGACACAGTCGGTCCCTACAGGAGGAAATCTGTGGCAGGAGCAACATACGTTCTCGATAAGACTTACAAGATCACCAGCGCCAGCGGCGTGACGCAATATCGCGCCGTGGTGCCGGGCACCAACGACGGTGATTGCCAGTTGCCCACGGGAGCCAACCA
>JAJYLL010000056.1 GCA_021787735.1 Acidobacteriota bacterium
TGTCGGTGCGGTAGTCCAGATACCAGGTGCCCGGCGCAACCAGAGAAAGGCTCGCAACACGGGTGAGCGGCTTCGAGTCAAAAAACAGGTCCTCCGGATACTTGCACGCCGGATGCGCCGCGTCGCAAATCCCGGGATAGGAAGCCTGTGGACTGATACCCAAAATATGGGCAGCCCATACGCTCGACGAAGCTTGAATCCAGGAAGAAGAATCAATCTGCGTCGCGCCGTCGAAAATTGTTCCGGTCCCACCGGAAAAGACATCGCCGGCTTTGGGCTCCACAACCTGCATTCGATATACGCCCGGAGCCAATTGGAACGTTGTACCGGTGGGGTTTGCGTTGACGGCGGCCTGGATGTCATCGCCAGGATTGAGCTGGACGCCTGCCGCCTGGGTCGCGCCAACTGTCACTGTCACTGATGCCTTACTTTTGGCCCCGTTGCCTGTAACAGTCAAAGTGTAAGTTGTGGTCTGCTCTGGAGTGATTGTCATCGAGCCTTTTGCCTGGACACTGCCGATGCCAGGCTCCAAATCCATGGCCGTACCGTTCTGCGATGACCATTGCAGGGTGGCTGATTGTCCTAGAGTGATAGAAGTTGGCTGAGCACTTAGACTGGAGATGGGCGTGGCCGTGGGTTGGCACCCCGTGCTGCTGCCATCACACGCAGAGTTTGCCTGAAGGGGGAGACGCGACCCACACCCAACAGCCAGGAAACACGATAACAAAATGAGACCAGAAGCTACGACCGCGGAGAGATTCTTCCCCTTGGTAAAAGCCAGTAATTGCAAGTTCACCTTGCCCTCCGGATCGTTACTTGAGTTTCTGGATCGTCCTGTCAAGGGGTGGAATGAACTCGGCCTGAAGAACCTCATCTTGTGCAGCCCTGGGACAACGACTTCCTGGAAAAGTAGACGTTTTTACCAAGAATCGAGGGGGTTGTCAAGAAAATAAATCGACAAAGATGTAAATATTGGGCAAGCTTCTTGATGCGTTCGCCCTGTGAGGGCACACGACTTGCTTTTACGCTCAAGTACTAAAAGTAATCGGGCCATCCAAACACAATTCCAAGAAGATCAATGGCAGGCCACCTTGAATACAAGGGGTTATAGAGTCCCGGCCATATCCAGCCTTCTGAAAGCTCCCTGTTGACCCAATCTTTCGTACACCCGAGTTTTCAAGCCACTTTGTTGAACGAACCTGGAATTGTTTTGTCGGTCTGCTCAGGCATCCGCGTCGAGGTATGAGCGACGTTCACTTTAATGCACATGCCTCTTGCGAGCTGCCCATCCTTGAGTCTCTCAATTCCCGCTAAGAATGAGAAGGTGCGGGCTGTTGTCAAATGTGCCTGGAATACTCCGGAAGCGACACTTACGTGCAGAACTGCCGTGGCCAAAAGTGCGCGATTCGATGGAGGTGAAACTGTTCTCGGAGGAGGAAAAACTCTGTGTGCTGGCCAGGAGCGAAGGGCGGGGCGAGCGTTCGGCTTCGTGGCAATCCATTTGCCGGGGAAGGGTAAAGAAGTTGCCCGCAGGACGTTCAGATCCCACTTGGACAAGGGAAAATTGAAAAAGGCAGAGCTTCGCAACGGACATTTTCTGCTGCGATTGAACCCGGTATGCGAAGACCCTTCAATGCTATGGGAACCTTATATACAACTGACTCAAATCGAGGCGGCCTTCAAAATCTTGAAGAGCGAACTGGAGCTGCGCCCAATTTGTCATATAGGGGAGAAGCTCCTGGAGGCACGCATCTTCGTGGCCTTTGCTGCATCGGCTCCACTTGACGCTGCTGCCGCAGCCTCCACCGCGAATCAAACCAACGGAGAAGGCTGCGGCAGCAATCGCTAGAATCAAGCGACTTACGACATGAACAACCACTCAACTGTGGAAGTTCGGCTAGAACAGGAGCTTCAGCGCAAACTGCATAATGCGCGGGTCGCCCGAAGTGTAGGTGATTTGACCGAAGGTGCCCGGTCCGCCTGCCACAGCAGAGTCGCTCCAAAACATATCAGGCTGACCGAAGTTGACGTTATTGAAAACATTGAAAGATTCGGCGCGGAACTGCAACGTGTAACGCTCGCCGATCTTCGTGTCCTTGAGCAGAGCGATATCGGTATCGAAGAATCCCGGCCCCACCAGGATGTTCTTGCCGGTATTGCCATAAGTTCCAAGGGCGTTCTGCGTGAACGCCGCCGGGTTAAAGTACTCCTGAATAAGGGCTGCATGCGAGCGATTGGGATTCAGCCTGGCCTGAGCAACAGTGGCGCCGGGCGCGAAGTCCGCTCGGTCCACATAATCTCCGGACATGGAATTGTCCATTCCGCTCATGATGCTGAACGGAAATCCACTCCTCCAAGTCAAGAGGGGGGCCACGGCCCATCCGTTCAGAAGCTTATCAGTTGCGCCATGCAGGTTGAAATGAGGAACCTGCCAGGTGCCTGATAACTTGAATGACTGGGGAACATTCGTGGTGCCCGGACCGTAGTTGGCGTTGCGGTTGAAGGGATTGGTCTGATAGTAGGCTTCACTGTTGACAGACTCGGAGAAGTCATTCAGCGCCTTCGACCACGTGTAATCGGCGAGGAACGAAAGTCCGTGGCTCATCCTCTTTTCCAACGAGAGCTGAAGCGAATTGTAGTTGGAATTGTAACCGGAATCCATCATCCCGATGGGGCCGAAGTTCGGATAGCGGCGGGCGCCGCCCAGGGAATATAGCCCAGGGTTGATATCGGGCATAGCCTGCTGGTCGGAAGTTGGGAAAAGATGCGTGCCCTTGTTCCCAAAATAGGCCGCCTTGATCATCATGCTTCTTCCAAGCTGCCGTTCCAGCGTCATATTCCAGATGGTAATTTCAGGCTCCTTGAAGCCGAGAGGGAAGAAGTAAGCCAAAGTAGCCGGAAGTGGAAACACGAAGCTGGAAGAAGGCAGATTGGGCCCGAAGTCCTGAGGAAACGGATTTGCGATTCCCGCGCTGCCGTAAGGATTGTCAAAGCTTGCATAGGGCTGGGAGCCAATGGGCAGAGTGATGATGGGGGCGAAAGGTGGCGCCCCGGCGTCATCCTGGTAGGCGAGGGTCTCCGGCGGCTGGAAATAATATCCCGCACCACCGCGAAGGCTGGTTTTGCCGTCGTTAGTGAGGCGATAGGCAAATCCGATGCGCGGCGCGAAACTGTCGAGCGTGCTGTTATACGTTCCGCTCGGACAGCCCGGATCGCCCGCAAGCAGCAACCCGAGGGGGGCATTGGGATAGCGTGTGGACTGCTTGCCAGGCTGGAAGCAAGGCAGGCGATTGTGGCTATCCTTATAGGGCAACAAAGGCTGCCACCTGAGGCCGCCGGTGAGCATCAGGCGATGCGTGACTCGCCAGTTGTCCTGGATGAAGGCAGCCCAATTGTATCCCGTAATATTCGCGTAAATGCCTCCGCCCTGGTTGAATATGCTGGTGTCACCGAGCATGAAATCTGCCAGATTGTTTCCGGTGAAAGTGCCGCCGAACTCGAAGCTGCCACCCTGCAAGTACTGATTGGAGATGGGAGCGACAACCCGCAGCAAATCGCCTCCGAAAGTGAGTTGATGCTTGCCCTTGATCCACGTCGCCACTTCCCGCACCGTCTGGTCGCCGCGATTGTACGCGCCCACGTTAGGCCCGATGACGTCAAAGTAGCCGTCAACAAGGATAGTAAGTTGCGGAGATGGCGAGGGGGCAATGTTCGACCCCAACGCGTTGGCGGAAAACGGAACGCCGGGGATGTAGCCTCCATCCTGTTTGTTCCATCCGAACCAAGTGTTGAAAAGCAGGTTGGCTGAGGCCGTATAGGTATCATTCACGGAAACGGTTTGCACTCGAACCTGATTGGCATTCGACTGGATGGTCAGAAGGTCGTTGTTGGTCATTGGAGTGGCCGGCTCGGTGAATTTTGTGTAGAAATAGTGGCCGCTGATATGGTGATTGCCGCGATCGTAATCGATCTTGGCCAAAAACTGGTTCTCGTTTGTATCCGACGCAGCTCCCAGATAGTTGAGTTCTCCGCCCGGTCCGTTGGGCAGGGGAATATATTTCAGCAAATTCTGCGCGGCCGGCGAAAGTGTGAGGCCCGCTGCGGTCAGATTATTGAAAGGGATGGGTGTGCCCGTGTCGGGATTGGCAAGCTGAGTGCCGTTCGGATCTGTGCACAAACCCGACGAGTCATAGGTCGAGCAGAAGTCTCCAAAATTGCCCGTCCGCTCGCTTGCCGTGGGCACGTACGCAATGTTTCCGTTAGGCGCCGTTCGCGTGCGCGTGCCCTGGTAGCTACCGAAGAAAAACAGTTTGTCTTTCTTGATGGGCCCTCCCAGAGTTCCGCCGAATTGGTTCTGCTTCAGGGTATCCCGTGTGGGAGCAAAGAAGTTGCGCGCATCAAACTTGTAGTTTCGGACAAAATCGAAAGCGTCTCCGTGGAACTGGTTCGTTCCGGATTTGGTGACGATGTTGACGACGCCGCTGATGGCGTTGCCGTACTCCGCGCTCATGTTCCCGGTCTGCACGTTGAATTCCTTGATCGCGTCGGGATTGGGGAAGGGCAGGTTCGTGTTCATGTAGGTGTCGTTGTTGTCGGCGCCGTCCATCTGGTAGTTGACTCCGTTCGGGCCGCCACCATTGACGTTGGCGTATTGCTCGCCGGGGTAGCTTCCTCCCTCGCACCCTACACCGCAGTATTGATCTGTAACGTTGTTAGCTCCGGGCATTAAGAAGACCAGACTTTGCGCCTCCCGCCCGTTCAACGGCAAATTCACAATGTTCTGCTGGTTTATCAGCTGGCCGATGGTGGCCGAACTCGTGGTCACAAGAGGAGCGTTGCCGGATACGTTGACATGTTCGGTTGTTGTTCCAATCTTCAGCGACACATCCTGCGTGGCCGCCTGGTTCACCGACAGCACGATGCCGCTTTGGACATACGTCTGGAACCCGGTCTTTGCCACGGAGAGGCTGTAATTTCCCACCGGCAAGGCCGGAAAAAGATAATGGCCGTCCGTTGCAGAGTTTACAGTGCGGGTAATGCCTGTTTCGGTGTTCTGCACCGTCACGACTGCCCCCGGAACCGCTGCTCCGGTAGGGTCAAGGACCCGTCCACTCAGGCTCGCCGTAGTGTACTGGGCGAAAAGTGGAAGACCTGCAAACAGCCCCATCATCAGTACCACAACACAGACGCTGATGGAAACCCTCGTTTTCTGCATTATATGTTCCATTATTATGACTCCTTTAAAGTTATACATGTACCCAATGGTTAGACCCGACACAAAAGCTACATCATGCGCTTATCAGGCGCGAATCCCCAGCACTGAAAGCATGCCATTGCTGCCAACTTGGACAGACTCCACCACTTGCTTATCAATTGTCGAGAGACCCAAAGGACACTTAAGCCGTGAATGCCAGCTTGCTGCGTGAGAGTTGTCCTAACACAAGCTGCGTTTGTCAGAACACCCTCACAGATGGCCCCCAGTTGGAATTCAGCGGGCAGAACTGCATTAAATGTGAAATTATATCCCAGTGCTGAGTTCCCCAGCAAGCCGCTGACGGGACGTGCCACTTCCTGGCCAGACAAAACACGCAAGGTGTTTTATAGACAGGAGGTTTAGACACCACCCCGTTCTCTGCCGAAGCAGCAGTGAGAACGTCACCCCTTCATTCATCGGCACTGCTCAATCCTGTCCGAACCCGGCGGTGATCACTTCTCCGAACTCTTGCTCAATACCGATGCTGCGGTGTTCAGTCACAGGCTCTTAATGTGCCAGGGGCGTCGGCTTTAAAGGAATCGCGACCTCCTGGTGCAGCAACAAGTCTCGCGAGGATGCGCCAACGTAAACAGTCCGGCGGCCGCTTGCTGTCCGCCAGCTATTATCCGCCTCGGACCAGTATTGCAGTTGCCGCAACGGCACGTGGATTTCGACAACGCGGCTTTGTCCGGGCTGCAGTCCGATCCGGTCAAATCCAGCCAGCGCCCGCACCGCAAATTGCACACCGGCGGGAGAGTTCCCCGGTACTCCCAGGTAGACCTGCGGAACATCGTCCCCATAAACCTTGCCAAGGTTCTGCACCGCGAAGCGAACAATCAATCCGCCATCTTCGGCCGGTTCAGTCTGAAGGCCAGAATATCGGAACTGGGTGTAAGACAGCCCGTAACCAAAGGGGAATAGCGGCTGGATATTCTTGTGGTCAAACCATCGATAACCTACAAAGATTCCTTCCGAGAATTTGGTGATGCCACCAACGCCTTTTGAACTGCGTTCCGGGTGCTTCGGATCGTGAGAAACGTATTGGTCCAGTTTGTCTGCCCACGTAAACGGCAGTCGTCCGGCAGGGTTGCTGCGCCCCAGGAGCACATTGGCAGTTGCGACCCCTCCTCCATCCCCCGGAT
Source organism: Acidobacteriota bacterium (assembly GCA_021787735.1). Classification (GTDB taxonomy): domain Bacteria; phylum Acidobacteriota; class Terriglobia; order UBA7540; family UBA7540; genus SCRD01. Next base: position 6,397 of record JAJYLL010000056.1, read on the forward strand.
ACCACATTTCCAGCACCGCTTTAACCTGTTTCAGCCACGGCAACGCGGCCGGCTGGCTGGAATTGAGCACCACAATAGTGTTGGGATTGATCCTGGCTATGGCCGAGATCAACTTGTCCTGGTCTCCCGGCAGCGCGAAGTCAGGCCGTCCCCGTCCCCAGGCAAAGACGACGACCTTTCTGGATTGCCGTGCCGCTGTCAATGCCGTCTGGTAATCGAGTTGACGCTGCTGCGGCGTCATCCAGTTCAGCCGGATCTGTACGGGTCTGCCTGACGCGTCCCCCTCCTCGGTCAAAAGCAGAGAGTGTTTCCCCGCTGTCAGGTGCAGCGCGACCCGCACATCGTCCAGATTGTCGGTGGTCGACAGCACGTTATCCTGCGGGGCCTGAATGTAGTTGCCGTGCAGGATAAGATTCGAACTGCGCGCCTGCAGTTTGCCATCGATCTTGAGCTGTGCCGCGCAGCCCATCAATTGCATATAGATCCAGTAGTCACCGGTGCCAGGAATATTCAGATCTCCGCGCCAACTGAAACTGCTTCCTGTGGGCAAGGCGTGTCCGTTCTTTTTGGTGAAATCCAGTGTCGGGTCAATTCCTGCTTTTTTCCCATGTGCGTCTTCCCGCTGCAATCCAGGGTGCCCGTTGTAAGAGAACCTCGCGGCGGGAATGGGCGTACCGGTCATGTCATCCGCCACGGCAAAAGTGATGTGCCGGCCCTGTACGTTCGCGGTGGCTTCTTTTAATGCCGCCAGCGGACCGATGTCCCGGCTGGGAAAACCGAGAGCTTTTTCCCCTGACTCGCCAATCGTGATGGTCTGTCCCGCACCGGGGCCAATCAGCGCCAGCGACTTCAGGTCCTGTGTGGAAAGAGGTAAAGCATGGTCTGTGTTTTTCAAGAGGACGGCTGCGTCTTCTGCAGTCTTCTCTACAATCTTCACGTCCTGATCAAAGGGAACGGGTGTAACGTTGTGTTTTACTTTTCCATTCAGCCATCCAAAGCGTTCCTCTTGCATCAGAATGCGGCGTGCAGCTGCCGTGATCGTTGCCTCCTTCACATTCCCCGCTTTTATCGCTGCCATCATGCCTTCCGGCCGTGCCATGTGCATAAATCCGCTGTAGTCGGTGTGCTCCGGTGGTTCTTCGGGAATATGGTAAGAGAAAAAGTAGGCTGCGGCGTCGCCTTGATGTACTGCCGGAGGAGGCGGTGGTGGCGTCGAGCAGAAGTAACAAGGCAAGAAGGGAACCCCCGTCCCCGGCATCTCCAGATCGAGGCCATCATTGACAAAAGTCGTCCCGTGGGTAGCTCCCCAATCGGACGTGACGAAACCCTTAAATCCCATCTCCTGTTTCAACACGGTCCGCAGGGTGTTGGAATTGCCGCACGCATAAGCTCCGTTGACCTGATTGTATGAGCACATAATCGAGGCCACACCTGCCCTCACGACATAGGCAAACGGCTCTGCGTAAATCTCGTGCAGTGCTTGTTGATCCACCACGACGTTGTCGCCGCTATTGTAGGCAACATAATGTTTGGCCTGAGCCATGACTCCCTGACTTTGAATGCCTTGCACCTCAGCGGCTCCTATCTCTCCGACCAGCAGCGGATCTTCGCCGTAAAGGTTGTAGGCCCGGGGCCAAGTGGGATCGCGAAAGATATTGATGAACGGCTGCAAAGCTACATCGATGCCCAAAGCACGAGCGTCGCGGCCAATGACAACTCCGTTTAAGCGCGCATCCTCCGGACTAAAAGTCGCCGCCAGCCCCATCGTAGCGGTTGGGGCCGTAGAACGATGACGGGTCAGCACACCCGGAGGTCCATCAGCCAGGCGCATTCCGGGAATGTCCAGCTTCGGGTTGCCAGCCAGATAACCGGCCTGCCCCTGGTAAGTGGCCGGATTTTCCTCTTCACCATGGATCATCCGGATCTTTTCAGACAGGGTCATCTTGTTGAGTATCTGGTCGACTCTGGCTGTGCCATGCTCTGCAGGCTGGTTGCTGCACGCTACCATGAATGCAACCACTGCTGGCAAGATCAGGAGGAATAGCTTCCGCCCAAGGTTTACTTTATTGAAAGTAATTGTATCTCGAGCCATACACCCTCCCGGGGAAATAGATCGCATCGAACCCGGTAGTGTACTACAGCGGCGGAATGTGGGTGCAAGAAAGGCAATCGAACAACTAGCTCAATCCTTGCGATGCGAGGAGTTTGCCGGGCAAACCTACAATTTATATAAGAAGTTTCGACCTTCAATCCCGGCTGGCGTTCAAGGTTGGGGAAAGGCTGGAGATCTTGACTTGCATCGCATCAAGAGTTTGGCGCGGCAATAGGTTCCAGATGGCTGATGCTTGAGGGTTACTCTCAACTCGTTTCTAAAAGGGAGCCATCGCAAATCAGATAGTATTCAATGAATCCTGATCCCGCTCGAAACCTGTATCCCGCCACCCGCCACCTTGCACTCAGCGGCATTGCAGGCTATGTGCTGGCGAACGGGTCGGCAGCGGATTAACCCGATGTCGTTCAGGTCGGTAAACAGGAAATTCTCGTTGAACGGTTGGCAACAGATAAGTTACTGATAATACATGATGGGGAAAATGAATGGGTACTTAATGGGCACTCGAGGTAGACTACGTTAGTGTGGCTAGAAGAAGCTTATTGTGCCACACTATGATGCAATAGATTTCAGGAAATCCTTGAACCTCAAGTATATCAAGCAGCAGATCGCGTCGCGCTATTTCGAGCGCGGCTGGTTCCAAATCAGCTCGACCGTAACTCCGCCGTGCGGGTCCGTGTCGAGATAGGCAAAGCGGCCCTCACTGCCATTGGTATCCCATGCCCCGCTCATGGAAACGGTCACACCCTTGGCCCTAAAGTGCGCGATGGCAGCGTCCATATCCTTAACTGTAAAGCCCAGATGATGGAGGCCCTCGCCGTGCTCTTTCCGATATTCGATGTAATCGTTCGGACCGACTGTGGACTGGACCCATTCGAATGGAAGATCACCTGAACGGTTCCAGCCAAGGTCCATCTCAAACTTCCCCGGCTTGCCGCGATAGATCCGGTCCACACTGACGTTGTGTACGATCTGCAGGCTGCCGAAACCTATCTGCTGCCAATAAGCGCTGACCTTACGGACGTCAGGAACGACGAAACCAAAATGATTGATCTTGTCGAATGGGTATTCATTGGCGCGGGCAGTTTCGCCGCCACGCGGCCAGTCGGGGTTGTACATTAACTCCAGCGTGAGGCCTCCGCCCTCGGGCGCCGTGTCCAGGTAGGCGAATCTTCCTTCGCCCTTCTTCCCCTTCCAGGTTCCGGACTGCACCACGCCCACGCCTCGGCTCTTGAAATACTGAATCTGCTGCTCCATGACGGCAGGGCTCGGCATCTGGTAAGCGAGGTGGTGCACACCGTCGCCGTGCGCGGAAAGAAACTCGTTATAAACGCTATGGCCTTCGACCGGCTGGATCCACTCGACCTGAATCCCTCCGATGTCGCCAAAGGCCATTTTCATTTTCAGTGGCGTCTTCTTGCCGCGATATGTAACGTCCGGAAAGTCCATTACGCCGGCACGGCGAATGTTGCTGAGGCCCAGCATTTGCCAGTAATCCACCACCGAATCCAGATCCTTCACCACCCAGCCGACCTGCACAACGTGGGTGTAAAGGGAAGGGTCAAGAGTTGGCCTGGGCGTCTGGCCGGCGGTGGTTGAACCCAACATGACGAATCCAGCCAGGAGACACAAAAGCCCGGCGATAAAAGTTCTGATGACATCCTTGCAAACCATTTCCAGCCTCCCCTGCAGGGTACTGCCCATTCTCTTCCCGGTGCATATCTAATCAATCTGATTCCCGGTAATCAAACGGAATCGCTTGCATCCGCATTCTCAAGCGGTCTGAAAGAAGCCGCCTTTGAATTCCATGCTCATCACGATTTCTCAATAATCATCAGGTCCCACGGCTTGAGCGTTACGTGGTGGTCAGTTGCCAGACTGCTATCCGTCAGCAGGTCTTTCCCTGAAGAGCCTGGATATACAAATGAAACCGGCTCGCTCGAATAGTTAAAATAAAAACCAAGGGACTTGCCAAAACGGTTGGTCCCATGCCGGATGTGGATTGCGGATGGAAGCTCCTGTTCAGCACCTGTCGCTCCGAGCTGCCGCAGGCTACCATGCAGGACCTGTCGTTGCAGATCGTCTGTGAGGTACGTCCCCTCGTAAAGCAAAGTGCCTGACCCATACTGGTTTCGAGTGATGGCCGGCCAGCGTCCGAAGAAAGGATGGTCATAGTACGCTAAGGCCTTTGCCCGTTCAAGCATCAGGAACTCGGCCCAGTACATAACCTTGTTATTCTCGCCGGCGTGGAACGGGTCGCCTTTCAGCTCCAGCGGATGCTCCAGATTTGAAAATTCCTGGTAACTGGCCCCGACAGCCTCCCGCAGAGGACCTGGCGCCCGCACCCAGCGCACGGCGCAATTCTCATTGGCAAAGCCGCTCTTGAAGGTCACCACGGCATAGCCGCCCTTCTTTACATAGTCAGAGATCTTCTGCAGCAATGCGTCGTCTGCAATATACAGGGCGGGGACGACGAGAAGCTTGTATTTCGAGAAATCCGCAGTCTCGGGGAAAACAAAGTCCGTGCCGACATTCAGCCTATAGAGTGCCTGGTGAAACTGCCGGACCAGCGAAGCATAGTCCGCTTCTGCATGTCCCTTAGACCACTGGGGACCGCTCCAGCTGAACGGCATATCGTTGATCGCGTTCAAGGAGTCCCTGCTCCACAAGATCGCCACAGGATTCTCGATTTTCAAACCCACCAGTTGGGGCCCGATTCTCCGCAGCTCATGAGCCGTCCGAAAGACTTCTTTATAAGCCCGATTCGGTTCGAAATCGTGAGAAAGCACGCCCTTCCAGTAGGTCTCCTGATTTGCCGGAATCGACGCCCAGTGCCAATATTCCACCATGTCAGCACCGTTCGAGATATGGGTGTAAACGTCCTGCCGCAACTGCCCGTCATAGGGCGGAAACTGAAACGCCGAGTTCCATCCAATGGTTTGCGCGTTGGTTTCCGTCACCAGGAAATTGCCACGCTTCAGCGAGCGGGTGAAATCTTCCGCCAGCGATTGCTGTGATCCGTCGAAGCGGTCCTGTGTTCCGTGATAGACATTCACCGCCGGGATATCGAGACAGGCCGCAACCGCTTCTTCATTCACATCATGGTGCATCGCTCCGGCAAAATCGGTCATTACAAACTGGTGCGCTCCGCGAAACTCTCTGACGATCTCGGCCTGCCAGGCAAGGTAATCTGTAACGCGCATCTGTTGCCATCGTGACCATTCCAGCTTGTAGCCCGTGCTCTGCGCGCTGTCGCGCGTTGGCATGTTTTCCCAGCCATTCACGTCTTCACCCCAGTAGTTCATAAACCAGGCCTTGTTCAGGTTGTCGGTGGTTCCAAACTCTTGCTTAAGGTGGTTCACAAAGCCGATAAACACGTCACGATTGGAGGCTCCATAGGAGGCTGTCTCGTTGTCGATCTGCCACCCGATGACGTTCGGATTGTCGCGGTAATGTGCCACCAGGTTGCTGATCACTCTCCGGGCGTAGAAACGGAACGTGGGATTCTCGATGTCCATATTCTGCCGCATTCCGTAAAACGTCTTTGCGCCACCCAGCGGACGCGCCAGCACCTCCGGATGCGCATGGTAAAGCCATGTGGGGATGGAATAGGTAGGCGTGCCCATGATGACCTTAATTCCAGCTTTATCCATGGCATCCACAACCCGGTCCATCCACTCATATTGGAAATTTCCATCATCCGGCTCCCAGAGGCTCCATGTCGATTCTCCCATGCGTACCACGCTTAGGCCTGCCTCCGTCATGAGCTTTACATCCTGGTCAAGACGCTCGTACGGTTCGTATTCGTGATAGTAGGCGACGCCATACAGCACCGCAGGAAAAGCAACGGGAGGATCGGAAGACGGAGAAGCAACCGGCGTAGCAGGTGCTCCCACCTTCGACGGGGTCCGCGCCGTAGGACCCTGTCCTTGCGTACTGGTCTTTTGCGCTTGTGCCGGCAACCCCAACCCTGCTCCGATGCTTGCTGCCGCCCCTGCCGACTGCAGGAAATGCCTTCGCGTAAGTTTTTTCCTCATCCCGGTCTCCTGATCTGAGTTTCCCATAACTGGTCAGTGCTCTGGCCCATCTGAAGCCGCTCTAGACCAGCATCTTCACGTTCTGTCACATCGATCGCCCTCCCGACCCACAAGCGGAACCCACCTACAAAAGGGAGATCTGTAGAACTGCTTTCTGAGCTTCAGCGTGACGCGGCCGCTTTCGTCTCGGACATTGCCATCAATTGTGCGGTGGCACCCAGGTGGTTGATATCCATTTTCAGGGCTTGCTGAAACTCTTCGCGAGCCTTATTAGTCTGGCCCTTACCGAGATTTCCCAGACCAATCAGGTAGTGGGCATTGGCCAGCCGATAGCGTTCCGATTGGCCGCGCCCAAACTTTGCAAAGAACGCAGCTTCCGAGTGCCCAGTCGACATCTTCTTGCCTTGTGCAATCAGGCTGTCAAATAGTTGCTGTGCTTTGGCGTTCTGCCCGAGCTTCAATGCCGCCAGGCCCTGGTAATACTCCATCTCGGGGCTTACGAAGTGCGAGTGCGACACCATCACCTGCCGGAACAACTCCTTCGCTTCTCCGGTGTTCCCAAGTTTCTCCTGCGCCGTACCCATCAAATAATCGACTTGCTCCAACCGCGGCTGCCGATAGGGTTGTCCTACTTCCAGATTCGCGGGGTAAAGCAGCGACGACTCGTAATCCTTTAGAGCCTCGTGATAGTTCCCTGCCCAGAATTCCCGATTGCCTTTGAGCAGGTAGGCATCCATATAGACATCGTGGATATCGCCTTCGCCCTCCCAGTTGTGGAATTCACGACTCTTGAGCAACTCGATGGCATGATCATACCGGCCCAGCAGAATGTTTACCCGTATCTCCTGCGTCAGGGCGTCGGAACGCTTGGCTACTCCTGACTGATCCGCTTCAAGCGATGCCAGCCTCGTCTGCGGCGAGACATTTCCCTCTTCGTACATCACGTCAAGTTCGTACCGGTAATAGGCGTTGGTCTTGTCCAGATTCACCGCCTTTTCCATTGCAGCGATGGCTTTTGCTGTGTTTTTCTCGGCATGTTCATAAGCGAAGGCAAGATTGCGCCACGCCGGCGCGAACGAACTGTCCAAGTCAACGGATTTCTTCCACATGCTAGCGGCTGCAGAGTGCTGCTGGAGAAAGTACAATGTGTTTCCAAGATAGTAAGGTGTGCGCGCATTCCCAGGGTCGGCCTTCATCGCCGCTTCCAACACCTTGACAGTCTCTACACGAAACGGGAATACATAGGCCGAAGGCATTTGCCGCGCCAAGTGGAAGTACCTGGAAGTTTCGGCCGCCTGTTTGCGCTGCTGCGCAAGATAGCCAAGGTAGTAATAAAGAAGCGGGTTGACCTTCGCTGGATCAGGACTTGCGGCAACCAGCCGTTTGATGACCGATTCGGACTCGCCTACGAGCCCCGCGTGGTAATAATCAAGCGCCAGCCACATGTTCGATTGCAATGGGTTGCCGAGGCCGATCTGCGGCTGGTCACTGGCGTTCGTCAACTTCAGTTCATTTGCGGCCCACAGATCCAGAGGATTGATGGCCAGAGATTTCCGGGCAGCCACCTCGGCCTCCTGGCTCTGCCCCAACTTCCGCAACGCGACGGCCTTCAGGTCCCAGGCCTTGGCATTTTGCATGTTGTAGTCAAGGGAATGATTGAGGTCGGCGGCCGCCCCAGCCCAGTTGCCTTTCTGGCCTTCCAGTTCGGCAAGTTGGAAATAGCTGGCGGCCGTCCAAGCCTCACTCCACGAAGCCCGGTAAAACGCGTCCTCCGCCAGATGGTTCTGGTCCTCACCTCTCTCGGCGACGCCCAGATAGTAGTACGCTTCCCCGTCTTTGGGACGCGTGTAGTTGTACGTCGCCCGATGAAGCGCCAGGTTTAGGTGCTTGATGGCCTGCTGCCACTGCCCTCGCTCGCAGTAAATCCGGCCCAGAGCGGTGTTCACTTCGTAATTCTCAGGATCACGGCGCAGGGCCTCGTCGTAATAAGGGAAGGGCGACATCGTTGCATTGTGGAACTGTTCCAGACGCAAACCGGTGTGGTAGAGCTTGTCAACGGTCTTGATCTCGGCGGGCGGCTCGGGAGGAGTCACCGTGGGCGGCATTGCTTCCGGCACCAGCTTCACGGGCTGGTAGCTCACCAGCTCATGTCCTCTCAAATCCAGAAGCGCGGCCCTCAGATCGTACTGCGTCAGCCCGGCTGGCAAGGCAAGCTCGTGAGTAAAAGGCGTTCCGGGATTGATGTCAACGGTTCGCTCAAAGAGAGTTGTTCCCTTTCCTGTTAGAACTACTTTTGCGCCATCGAAAGCCTGGGTCGTAGAGAAGCCAAAGAAGACCTTTCCCGAAGGTTCAATCTGAAGGTTGACAGCTCCATTCAGATTCGCGTTCTTCGCGCCGCGGATGCCGCGGATGGGGTACCAGTATTGGTCCGCAGCCTTCGTTTCATAAGGCTGAATCCAACTGTAGTCGGGCTGGTTATCCGAATAATTGCCTGACATCAGCTCGAGATAGGGTCCCTGGCTGTCGAGGATCTTGTCCCACAATTCGCCGGACGGTCCGTTGCCCCACTCAAAGAATTTAGCGCCCGGCGAAACATAATGGTTCTGGATGCAGATGGTGCCCGCATTCACTCCGTGATCGTATCCCCCGAAGAAATCACCGTTAAAATTCCAGGCGAAAAAGGAAGACCCCGCTGGATTGTTCTTCCACCAACTGATATCCACTCCACGCGTGTAATCCACTCCCATGTATACCTCATGCGAGATGGGCCAGTGGGTGAAAGCCACCTTAGCGTGGTATACGGCAAATTGTGTGTCCGGCGGGAAGATCACCTGGTAGTTCTTGTTGACATGCATCGCGGCATTCGTGAAATCCAGAAATGACTGCACAATGGGCGCCCCGTCCAGCAGCTTGGTCGTCACCTTCAAGTAGGACTTACCCGGATAGAGCGTAAGCCCCACAAGCCACTGCATCCTGGTCTGCAGGTCCACGTCGCCCACCCAGATGGTACTGCTGCCGTCGGCATTCTTCACCAGACGATGCTCCACCGGAAGGTAACTAGTCGAACGGTGATGGCTCGGGATATCCCATTCCATGCCGCCGGAGATCCAGGCACCGATCATGCCAATCAGCGCCGGTTTGATCTCCGTCTGCCGGTAGACATAGTCGTAGCCATTCGTCTTGTCCGTCGCCGAAAGGACGCGACCGCCAAGCTCGGGAAGAACGCTGATCTTCACGTACTTGTTCTCGAGATAGTCCGCCTGGTAGGTCTTGTCGGCCCGAATGTCGAGAATCCGGTCGTACAACGGGTAAGGATAAATCTTGCCCGCGGCGCCCTGGTAAATTCGCCCCGCAAAGAACATCGGTGATTGTTCTGGCGGACCGATTTTGTACGTCGGCAGCGTCAAAGGCGCTTCCCAGCCGCGTACCGGTGCCTGCGCTTGCCCCCAGACCATTGGCGATGAAATTAGAAATAAGACGAACCAAAAGCAATGGAGCGGCTTAATATGATTTGGCATTTCTCAACTCCTGTCAGCCGAAATTTCGCGTTATGAGATCAGGTTTGGAGCACGTGAGTGCTGTGAATCCTAGTCTTTGGTTCGCCGCTGGTAAACCTCCGAGCTGACGGCTTTAGCGCTTTCCACCATCTCACGATAAGGCGTGTCCGTGACGGAAACAAACCCAATGTTGTAATTTTCTCCGTCGCCGGCTCTGCCGGTCAGCGGTTCGTCGTAATACTGGAACCACTGGCAGCCGACAAACGCGGGAAGGTCCTCGACGCTTTCAAGATATTGCTTGTACATAGCCGCCCGGGCCTGCTGACTTGGGACTGAGACAAGCCCCGTGTGAAACATCCCACGGTCTACGGCCCCGAAGTGAAATTCCGCATCCATGCAGGGCTTGTTCAGCGCTGTGGTAAAGGCCCACTCCTTGGGATTAAGGTGCGACTTGTATATGTCGAAACTTACCACGTCGCAGTATCGGACCGAAGCCTCCAGGGCTTCGGGAGTTCGCCACGCAAATTTGACGCCGAGATAAAGGTGGTGCGGATCATATTTCTTAATAGCGTCCCGGATGACCCTGAAGTACTGATCTGCGTCCAGCGTCAGAAAATTGCTGAAGTCTTTCCTCATCTTCGGACTCAGCGTATCGGCTGGCTGATAGGACTGATCCAGCAAAGCCGACCATGAAGCAAATCGTGTGTTCCAGGCCCTATTAAGCTGCTCGATGCTTTTGTAGTGTGACTGCAATTGTTTAACAAACGCGCGCTTGGCGGGTGATGTGACGTTTGCTGAAAGCGCCCCGTATGCAAGACCGTAGTGGGTTCTGTCTGCCCTCCCTCCGCCCCACGACAACTCGTTATCGACATAATACCCAATACACCAGGGATCCCCACGATGCAGCTTGGCGACCGCGCTCACGTCCGCATTAGCAGCCTGTATGTAGTGTGGATCGAACGGATCGGGCATTGGTCCCCAGTAATCATTTCCACTGGGGACATGCGCAAAGTGGCCATGGATGGAGATGGTCGCTACGTAAGGGACTTTCTTGTAAGCATATAGAGAGGGGTCGGACCAGTCGCCGATAGTATTGAATCCCCAAGCGCGCAGCCGCTCGAGGGCGTTGGCTTGCCATTCCTTCAGCCAGTTGGCGCCGTATTTTCTTTCCAGATTCGCGGTGTAAAACCCAAAGGTCTGTCCCTCCTTGGTTGGGCCATAGACCACGTGCGTGTCGTTACTATAGAACTTGCTCAGTAGATCGCCGGGTTTCGGCAGCCAGGTGAACATTTTTTTGCGGCCGGTCACAAAAGTATAGGCATCCCCGTTCGGGCGAACGTCGATCACGTCAATTCCCATCGAAAAGAACAGGTGTCCATCCGGATCTACCAGCCACCACTTGCCGTCTCTCTTCAAAGTGCGGAAGAAACCCGTTGCCGCAACGTGTGGACCCGTTGACCAGCCTCCGTACTCGTCGCGATCCGGAAGCGTAGGATGCGCATTGATCTCCGATTCCTCCTGTTGCTTCTCCGCCAGAAGACCCTGCATGCTTTTCACTTTGTCGGGCCAATCTTCCCGTGTGTACTGGCCGAAGCGGTCCACGATACCTTCGTAGTTGAAAGGCGGCAGCAGCCGGATATTATCAATAACAACACTTTGCGTGCCGGCACCGTGCTGGAAAGAGAGCTTTAGACCTCGAACGTTCTCGGCGCTGATCGGCTTATCGGCTCCGGGCATCATGCTGAAAGGCATAACTCCGGATACTGTCGGTGGTCCGCCGCGCATCCCGTGGGCAATCGGAGAACTGGGACCGAAGGCATAGTAGTAACTAACTTTCCCGTGTGGGACGACGTTGCCGTTGTAGTCAGTGGTCAAGTGGCTGGATCCCGCTCCAGGTATATTGTCCAGCTGCATGCCAACCTGGACTTCATGGTCGGATGGATTCACCACGTCAACAGCCACCGCTCCATACTTCCGCCAATCCCACGGCTTGGCTCCTGGAAGCAGTTCAACCGAGGCTATCCCCGGCTGGCTGAAATCAACCTCAAGCGCTCTATTCCCATTCGTCACATCTTTCGTTGTAAGTGCAGCCTTGCAATCTGCCAGCTTAAGCTGTTGGAGGTCATTCTGAGACTCAAAGGAAGTAACAGTGGCGGTCTTACTCCCCGTTGGCTGGCTCTGTGTGCAAGAAATCTCCAGTCCAGCCAGAGATGCCAGAAGAAGCACGCTCAGGTACCAAAGCGTTCTTCTGCCTGAGATTCCTACCTTAATATTTCTTACCATAATGACCTCCAGCAAATTTATATCGGGCGGATTTGCCCGAACCGGTTTTACGAGCATTCGGTGCAGGCCACAACAGGATTGGCGCAAATGACAATTTGCACCAGAGTTTGTTGACAGCTTAGCCAGTTGACAGAAATCAACAGGGCTTACTTATGCCTGGCCGACACGGACTCTTCCGCGAGGGCGAATGATAATGGAGCAGGTGCAACATATCCATTCCACCTGCGAAGTATCTTCCCGTTCTGGCCAATCAGGAAGGTCGCCGGTAGATTGACCACGGAGTATTTCCGGGCAGTGATTCCCGCTGCGTCTCGCAATGCTGAGACATGTCGCAAGTTCCAATCAAAGGCCAAATTGATAAATTGGCGGCGGCTTGCTACCTGCCCAGAGCGGCCATATGGAGCACCAACGATCAATACCGCGATTCCCCTGGACCTGTACTGCTGGCTCATACTCTTCAGAACGACGATCTGCGCAGCCGACGGGCTGGCCTGGAGCTGCGTGCGCAAAAGCGAGCTTGAATCCAGGAAGGAGACGAGAACGGCGCGGTGGTCTCTCAACAGGCCATGAAGGTTCAGGCATCCGCCGCGTGCGGTCTGCAAATTGAATTGAGGTGCACGGCCTCCGCCGCCCACCAGCGAAGAGCCTGCTTTGGTAACCTGATTCGCCCCAATATCGATTGGGCCTGTCACTGGTAATGGGTTGCCGAAGAAATCATGCTTACCCATGCCGCGCAGGTTTCGGCCATGCCCCTCCGCCGGCGAACCCGGCAGCAAAGTGAACTGGTGGCTGGGACGGGCTAAGGAGTGAAATGTAGGATCTTCGAGCATCGGGTCGGCATATTGGGAATGAAGGTCCTGTCCTATGGCATGTTGCCACGCTGCCAATGAAGCGAACATGGTCCCTTTCTTCCGCCACTCCGGGCTTCCCTTTCCCGTGTACCAGAAAACGTTGTGATCCATCTTGAAAACATCAGCGGCAAGAGGCTCGTCGTCCTCCATCTCCGGAACGGATGAGTAAATGATGTTGTTGAAGAAGCCATTCAGCCCATCAGGATCAAATGCAGCATTGGCGACAAGCGCATAGGCTCGCCGGGAAGGGTTCCAGTAGGAAGTGTTGTTGTAGATCAGGGCGTGGCGGATAGTACCGCCCTTCCAGGTATAAAGGAAAAAGTCACCCTGGTATGCAAGAGTGGCTGATTGGCCGTCATGGGAGCAAACGTTGTAACGGATTACGGTGTTGACGTTTGTGCCCTTCCCATCTGCTCCAAAAACCGCGACACAGTAACCGTCCGCGTCGTGTGCATAATTGTATTGAATCGTGACGTCGTTATTGAAATAGTCGCTATCGTAAGCTGCTCCGTCGTGAAGGTTGCCGGGCGTGTGGGTATCATAGGCTTCGTTGTATTGCACAACGCAGTGGTCGCAATCCCAGTTCCAGATGGCGTTGGGGGTGCCAACACGGGTAACACGCGTGAGACCAATACGATAGGCCACCGAGTTTTCAATCAGTGCGTGTTTGGCCGCGAAGATGACGATGCCGTCTCCACCCACATCGTGAACCGTTGAATAGCGGACCGTTATGTTTTTGCCTTTGGGCCCGGTGGGGCCCGCGAACCGCGCCCCATCGATATAAATTCCAGCCCACTGGGTGGTTCTAAATACCGTGGCGCCATCCACCAGAATGTCTTCAAACCGCTCGCCCTTGGCCTGCGGATGGAAAACGATGAGTCCACTATCCTTTCTGGCGGGAGTCCCGGTTACATCGTGTACGACAACCTGATTCAGGTAGATATGCCGCATCACAGAATTCGGCTGATCGCCGGTAATCCAGATCCCGTAAGGGTCCCCTCCTTTCGTTTCAATGTGGCTGACCCGCCAATAGCTTTGATTTTTCAACTCGATGGCAGCCTGGTGGTGACCGGCAGAAATTAGGGGCAGCATTCCCGTTCCGTACGCGGAGAGAGTGATGACGGCTCTGACATTCCCGGAACCTTGGGGACGAAGCTCGCCATAGCAGGCACTGCCGCGAGCCAGGAGGATGGAATCACCCGGGTGGAAGACCATTCTGTTTACACGGCTGAGTGTCTTCCAGGGATTGGCGGCCGAAGTTCCGCTGTTCAGATTATTTCCGGACTTGCAATTGAGGTAATAGTCGGTGCCGAAAGCTGGCGGCAATGCTACGCATGCGAGCACGATGGAAATCGAAACAAGAAGCGTGCATCTGCGAATCCACAGTGGCGATTTTGTCAGCAGGCTCCCTCCAGTCTTTGAGGAGAAATGGCGAAATCCGGTTGGATGCTCCATCTATTACCCCAGTGAATTCGATCTTCCAAACCGGAGCACTTTCACCCGGAATGGCAATACTGTGAAGTCCAAGACCGCTGCTACGAGCGCCTCTGATATACGCGCACGTAGTCCACTTCAAAGCGTGATGGAAACTTCGTGTGCTCGGGATTGCCTCCGCTTTGCCCGCCGATCGCCTGATTCAAGATCATGAAAGCCGGTTGATGGAAGGGGTTGAATCCGTCGTATCGCGGGTCGTGGGTGCGGGACAGGTCAACGGACGTCATGAGCGCTCCATCGAGATAAAGATGGATATGCGCGGGCGTCCATTCCATGGCCCAGATGTGAAACTCATTGGACCAATGCGGATTTTGAAATTCCGCGATAGGCTTAAACGTTGTCACCCAGTCTGCAGAACCGTCAGCTTTCTGCCAGGCGACGTTGGCGTTCACATGCCCGACGTAATACTCCATGATGTCGATTTCGCCGCACGCGGGCCACGGCTTGGAGATTCCAAGCGTCCACCAGGCGGGCCAGATGCCCGGCCGCGTGTCGATCCGGCCGCGCATCACAAAATAGCCATATTGCCAGTTGTGCAGGCCGCGCGTTGTGAGGCTGGCCGACGTGTACTCGGCAGTCTGCCGGCCAAATCGCCAATCCTTGCTGCCGGGACGGTAATCGGGGTTGGGAAGCTTCTCCCTGCGCGATTCGATAATCAATTTCCCACCAGCGCAAATCGCGTTCTGGGCCTGATACCACTGGAACTCCTCATTCCGTACGAAGCCGTGTTCGTAGGTCCAGTTCCTGGGATCGGGCGCGCCCGCGATATTGAACTCATCGTGCCATACCAAACTGTAGCCCTCCGGCACTGTGTAGCCTTTGGCATCCGCTTCCGCGAATCCACCCCACGCACCGGCGGCAGCGGCAACTGTCATCACACGCTTGAGCGCACTGCGACGGGTGACCATTGAAAAGCCTCCTTTCTCATCCGGAATTGCTGTAATCCTGTTAAGTTGTGCCATTAGGGTTCAGGGCCCACGAACCACGAGAACCTGGCCCGCTTTTACATTTTTTTATATTTGAATCTTGGCCCACCAAGCTGTCTTGTCCGCAGTGCAGGCTCCCGCTCATTGGGAACAGACTGAGTCGAACAACTTCATCGGCTTTGAATTTGCGGGCTGCGGGAGCGGGGCGCGACCGTCCCCCTCAGATAAGTGGAAGTTCGTACCGGGCCCTCGAGATCCGTATTCTGTCTTTCGTGCTTCCTGTTCCTCTGACAAGACGGGCGAGGATTAGGGCTCGGGGTTTACGCCAATCCCTAATCCTCGCTTCCTGACTCGCTAAACAAGTTGCTACCACGCAACCCGCAGGCTGACTTGGCCGACGCGGTGTGTGCCTTGCACGCTTGTGACCTGGCCGAAGTGCGAGTCAGCGATGTTGGTGTCAGGGTTGTCGAAGTAATGCCGGTTGAAGACATCGAAGTACTCGATTCGAAATTGCACATTCAAGTGCTCCTTGACGGTGAAGTCTTTGGAGAGTTCGGCGTCCTCGCTGGCCGATCCGAAGCCATTCAGCCCGGCTACGTACGGTCCGGAATTACCGAACAATTGTCCATTCGAGCTTGGGTTGGAAAAGCCGCCTGGATTGAAGTACTTGTTCCCAGGATTGGCAAGATTGTTCGGGTCGAAGTTGGAAGAACTGAAGTGCGAGCTTAAGTCCGCGCCATGCGCCACGTCGGAGTAGATCGCAGAGAAAAGGCCCGGAACAGAGTCGCTCGAATAAACGCTCATGGGGGTCCCGGTGCGGTAACCAAGCACCGTACCTATCGTCCAGCCACTCACCAATCCGTCCACCCAGCGGTTCCCATTCGAGAAGAATGCGCGGCCTTTGCCGAAGGGCAAGGAGTAAAGAACGTAACCTTTCACAATACTCTGGTTGTATGGCTGCATGAAGTTCGCCCCAGCGCTCCGGTCGTAAATGTTCTGTAACACACTCCAGGAAGACCAGGTTTCCGCGAAGTTGCTACCCGCCGTGCCGCCGTTGGGCAAAAAGGTGCCGAGCTGCCGCGCAAATGTGTAGCTCATGTCCATCGTCAGGCCGTGCGAGGTTCGATGGTCTACTTCCGCCTGGAAGGCATCATAGTTCGACCACCCCAGAGGCGAACCCACATTGAAGATTGGGCCCCATGTTATGGACGCAACTTGTGGAAAAGGCGCCAAAGCCTGGAAGGCGAAGCCCGAAAAGCCCTGGTACGGGTAGGGCACTCCGGACGCCGCCGCGCTTGCCGCATCGCTGACCCAGTTCCATTCGGTGCCTTTATTCATCAGCGCGGTATAAGCGGAATTCGGCGCCTGGTTCTCCTGGAGCGTCCCGTCTTTCAGGTGAGTGCCACGGGTAGCCATGTAGTTGAGCGTAACGCGAGTGTTTTGGGTGGCCTCGATCTGCACTCCCGCATTCACGACATTGTTCATGGCCGGCAACAGGGCGTGCGGGTCCACGGAGACCATGCCCCAATTCATGTAGTTCGGGTCGAGCGTCCCAAATACGTTATGACCCGGATAGCCGTTATCCCAGTTGAAAGCCGGCGTGAAGTTCGCGTTTTACAGCACATTGTTCGACGGGAAATATCCCGGCGCAAAGCCGTAGGGCACGCCTGACCAATAGTCGGTGCCAACAGGCAGATAGAACATGCTGTAACCCGCGCGCGCGACCACGCGGGGGGTAATTTTAAAGGCGAACCCGAATTGGGGAGCGAATTCCCACCAGTACTCCTTCGTTTCAAAGGTCTTGGAGCCGCCGGTGAGTTGCGTCGGGCTGGGGCTAAGATAATCGACAATACCAGGCTCATTGGTCGCAGAATTGACGTATGCCTGGTTGAAGTTCGCCCAGCGCCCCCACTTTTCGTGATAGGGATGGGTGTAATTCCAGGTCAGCCCGAAATTAACCGTCAGCCGATTGTTTACATGAAAGCTATCGTGCGCGTAGATCGAGAGCGATTTGCGCCGGCCGTAAAGCTGGGCAGGGATACCCATGTCGGCGCTTTGGACATCGCCCAGAAGGAAGCTCGCGAAGCCAAAGCCCACATAAGGTGCGATTGCGCTGTTAGTGGGCATTCCAGTCTGGTCGTTACTGAAGTCGTACTCCATGCCCCCGCTGGGGCCCCCACTGTTCATTTGGAAAGCGCGATACTCGCCTCCAAAAGCGATGGTGTGTCGCCCTTTCATCCATGACAGATTGTCATCCACCACGAAGCTCTCTGCCATGTTAGAGCTGGAACTGCTTGCGCCAATTCCGCTTTCCCCGACCCCGTTCACGCTGTTCCCGAAATTCACAAAGATAGACGGACGGCTCGCGGTAGGAAACAAGCTGGTGGGCCAGTAGCCGACCTGGGTTGCATTCGGCATGTCATTGTTTCCGAACCGCTCATAAGTCAACGCAGCCACGTTGAGAACGTTCGGGGAGAAGATGTGGGTTTCGTTGAGGCGCCAGGCGCGGGTGGTGACAATCTGGTACCTGACCGCTCCGAACGGGCCCCCATAACCTGTAGGATCCAGCATGGAGAAAGGGGCACGATGGGTATCGTTCAGTTCGCGCGGCCGGTCCACCTTAATGAAGGAGCCTGTCATCCGATCCTTTGCAGAAAAATTCTGATCCATCTTCAGGCTCCAATTCTTCTGCGTAAAAACAGGATTATTGGTCGCCGTAGTCGTGTAGTTATTCACTATGCTCGGCGACATCGGTATGTAATACTTCTGGTAAAGCCCGAGCAATTGGTTCGCCACGCTACTGAAGCGACTAGTAGGTATCTGGTTACCAGGAAAGACTTCGTGAACCCCATTTACCTCCGGTGACGCCGGGTCGAAAATCATTCCCTTCGCCAATTGCACAGTGTTTCCATTGGTATCCTGAACGTAAATGGGATTGCCGCTGGAATCCAGGATGGGAGCACCGAGCAGCGCGCTGAAGTTGCCGCTCATGAAAGCGGGCGTGGGAACGGTATCCACCAGCCCGGTGGGAGTGAAGTCGCTCTGCTTCTCCCGCTCCCAAGCGAAGAAGAAGAAAGTTTTGTTCCTCCCGTTGTAAACCTTGGGGATCCAAACCGGCCCGCCAACGGAGAAGTTTTCGTCATCGCGCCGGTTGCGAGCCCTTGGTGCGCCATCAAAATTGTTCATCCACGAGTTGGCATCCAGGGCTTCGTTTTGGAGGAAACCCTCCGCGCTGCCATGAAACTGGTTGGTTCCAGATTTCATTTGGAACTCGAATGTCGAGCCGCCCGTGTACATGGCGGCCTGGCCGCCCTGCCCGCCCGTAGCGACCTTGAATTCCTGGACGGCTGCCATGGGAGGGTTGCTCTCACTAAACGCCCCGGTTTCCTGCTCATGCGCGAGCGTCCCGTCAATTAAAACCTGGCTGCTGAAAGCCTGCTCTCCGGCAACGTACGTTGTCCAGGTGTTCCCTTCGACGGATGGGACTGTGGCGATCGCGAATGCCTGTATGTCCCGACCTCCACTGATGTTGAGCGGAAGGGCCTCGTATGCCCGATTGGACATCGCGCCTCCCGTCTCGGTCGTCTGACTTTGCAAAATGGGGGCGGCCGCAGTTACCTCGATGGATTGGGTGACCTGGCCAACTTTCAGTGTGATGTTGATTTCCGCCACCTGGCCGATGCTCAGCGTGATGCCCGCTCGGCCGACGGTCTGAAAACCAGCCTTCTTGAATGAAAGGCTGTAGTGTCCAATAGGCAAATCCATAACCCGATATATGCCGACACTGTTGGTTACGCCAGAGAACTTCACACCCGTGTCCTGATTAACGGCCATGACCGAAACACCGGGAACCACGGCTCCACTTGCGTCCGTGACTGTACCCATAATGGTAGCCCTTCCGAGCTGCGACCACGCAGGGACCGCGAAGAGCATCAGAATAACAATGAATCCAAGCAATGCTTTCAACCGCATACTACCCTCCTCTGCTGAACTACCCAAGCCCGACGCACCGTCAAGTCAAGTTCTCCCGCCGGGTACAGCTGGGAGATCCGACTGACACAGCGATATTGAAGCAGATGGCCTCATGAGAAGGCACCAACCGCCGGAACGAAAACCAGGGCCATTAATAAAATCTTCGGAATATTTCTTCTTTTCATATCCTACCAGTCGACCCGAATCCGACGTCATTCTCTGTCAATGACTAGCTACGGCCAGATGAAACTAACCGATAATTGCGTCCTCATATATCGCCTTTCTAGCCACATTGCAGTGATAGTTATCACCGCCCCGCGTGACATGTATCACATTCGTAGAATATCCCCTCAGAATGTTGCACTTGCCCACGGCTATAAGAAAGGCGAGCTGCGCCGCCACGGGTACGTTCTCCATGTCAGAAACCCGCAGATTGACGATTCAACTCTGCGGAGGGCTGCAAGCGACGGCCTGCATGGCTTTGAGGGCAAAAAATTGAGTTGGTGTCCGAAACTGGAGTTAGACTTACGCATGGGAAGTTGCGAGGAAGAAACCGATGCGAAGCTCCCTGAGGCTGGGGACTCAGCAAATGCAGATTGCTCTGCATAGGGTAGCAACTGCCTCTATGCCACGGAATCTTTCGATCACGAGGCTTGTCTTTTCCTGTGTACTTCTTGTTCTTGTCTTTTCCTGTGCAGCCTGGGCACAAGGTGACAAACAACGACAACTCATGCGGGAAGCTTTCGTAGCCCGACAGCAAGGGGACAACCCACTTGCTGCGCAGAAGTACGAAGAACTCATCCGGCTTTACCCCGGTATGGTTGCAGCCCACGCCAACCTGGGCTCAGTGCTTGCTTCTCTCGGCCGATATGATGAAGCAAGTTCCCAATTTCGCTTGGCGCTCAAAGCAGATCCAGGCAATCCTAAACTGCGCTTTGGTTTGGCGCGCATTTACTTTAAGAAGGGCGACTTCGCAACAGCGACACAGCAGTTGGCCTCGCTCCATCAGGAAGAACCAGGCAACGTTCACATCGCATCGCTGCTGGGTGACTGCTATGTGCACCTTCACCGTTACGAACAGGCCATCGCGCTACTCACGCCGATCGAGAAGGCGCGTCCCGGCAATCTCGATCTCGAATGGTCGCTGGGAATGGCATTGGTTGGTGCGGGCCAATTTCGCGAGGGCTTGGTACGAGTCGAGAAGGTTGCACATCAAGGAAAGCGAGCCGTAGCGTATCTGCTTGCCGCCGAAGTCTACCTGGAACTCACCTATTACAACGAGGCACGGCAAAATGCAGATACGGCCGCACGCTTGGATCCAAAATTGCCGGGGGTGTACACAGTAAGCGGCATTATCGATACTTATTTGGGAAATGAGAAGGCGGCAGTGACCGCATTTAAGAAGGCACTGCAGTTTAACCCCGATGACGCCCAGGCCCACTTGCAGCTTGGGGTCGTCCTCTATACTGAACGCAAATTAGGCGATGCCGAGAAGCAGCTTAACCGAGCGCTTTCCCTCCAGCCAGAGTCATCCTTTGCCCGCTACGAGCTTGCGCGGGTCGAACGTGCCCAAGGCCACCTGCAAGCGGCAGCAAGAGACCTCGAAAAAGCGGAGCGCGAGGAGCCGCAATGGCTTCCGCCCCATATCGAACTGGCCGCAATCTATTACCTTCTAAAGCGACCCGCCGACGGAGCGCGAGAAACAAGGGTCGTCGATCAGCTTATGGCGGAAGAGCAACAGCGCCAGTCAAAGAAGCATACCCTCAGCCCTCCGCTTCCCTCACCCTAAGCACGCGGTCACCAACCACGTTGCGCAACCTTTGTACAATGGCCGAAGGCCAGCGGATCTCAACCATATCAGCCTTCGTCTGCGGACCGAGACCGAAGTGGACGGGTCCGTGACTGGATGAGCCATAACCCACGCTGGTGGTCATGTGATTGTACTGAGGGCCAGCCTTGGTGACCACCTTCACCACGGCGCCAATGCCGTCCCGATTGCTCTTGGTTCCCTCCAGAGCCACGTCCAGCCAGTGCCCAGCTTCCTCGGTACGGTTCATCCAGATTTCAGGCGCTCTCAGCAGTGCTGACGTCACTACATCCACTCTGCCGTCGTTGTCAAAGTCCGCAAAAGCGCAACCGCGATGGCGCGCCGGCGGCGACGCCGTCAGTCCGGCCTCAGCGGTCAAGGCTCGCCATGTGCCGCTGGCCCCTTGATTGCGAAACACGGTGTTGTATTGTTCGATCTCCACACCTGGCTTTGGCAGTGCCTCGACATGGCCACGCGTTACAAAGAGGTCCTTCCACTCATCGTTGTCGAAATCAAACAGCCCCGGACCATACCCGCTCATTGACAGGCTGAGTTCCCGCATCCGGCTTGAATCGGTAACTTCCTCAAAAATGCGCCCTCGCATGTTTTGAAAGATCGGAAACGTTTGATAGGTTAATGCTGTGGAAACGATATCCGGATAACCGTCGTTGTTTATGTCCCGGAAATCCACGCCCATCCCCGAGATGAATTCGCCGTCTTCCACCAAGCCCACTCCCTCTTCGAGGCCAACCTCCTCAAATTTCTCCCCAGTGTTATGAAACAGAAAATTGAAATACGTATCGTTAGTCACAAACAGGTCGGCTCGCCCGTCAAGATCGTAGTCGGCCATTCCAACCCCCATGCCCTTTCCAACGTGAGCGCGAAGGCCCCATTCCTCCGATACATCTACAAACGTTCCGTCGCCTTTGTTCAGGAACAACTGGTTCGGCTGGCCCTTGTAGAGGTTCGGCCGGCAGTAGTCGTATGCGCTTTCGAAACCGCAGAGTGGTTCTCTCCCATAGTCCCATTGGAGATAGTTCAGGACGAACAGGTCCAGCAGACCGTCGTTATTAACATCCACCCATGCTCCCGTTATGGACCAGAGAGGACCAAACTTAGGGTCATCCGAGCGGCCAAGCCCCGCTTTGGCGGTAACGTCAGTAAATGTTCCGTCGCCGTTATTGTGATAGAGAGTGTTGCGGTGAACACCTGCAACAAATAGGTCGGGATAACCGTCATTATCATAATCGCCGACGGCCACGCCGTTATCATAGCCAACCCCAGCCAACCCCGCCTGTTTCGTTACATCCGTGAATTTCCCGTTGCCATCATTGCGGAAGAGCCGGTTCGAATACTTCGGCGAGTCTTTTTTAAGAGTCGCGATATTCGCACCATTGGTGAAGAAGATGTCCGGTCGACCATCCTTGTTGTAGTCGAAAGTTGCGACTCCCCCTGCCATCGTCGCGGGAACGTGAGGGTATTTTAAAGTTTCGTCTGTCTCCAACCTAAAGGGCAAGGAGCCGAGTGAAAAACGGATGCGCGGTTGAACCGTCGTCTGACCGCGTGGCATTGAAGGTGCGACGCCGCTGGAAATGATCGATCCGCCAAGACAACCTAGCAGCTCTCGTCTTGTCAAAAACCGCGGTCGGATTCGATGCTCTGCAGCCATAGTCGTCAGGAACAACGAACTTATCACGAAACTATTCGATGAAGAATTACTTCGATGCAAAATGGTGGGGCTGACACACCTTTTTTTAATCTTCTCGCCTCTAGTAATACCAGGTTAAGTTCTGCAGGGATGAAATCTTCACAATCCTTCTGGAGGCGGTGGGCGGAATGAGAAAGACAGATAAACAGTCCGTAACACCTTCCCTCCTACCGCTGGCGTTCCAATTCACCCCACCGGTTCCCGTGCCGAAGGATATCTCGTAGCGGTGTCGAGGAAGTCTCGGTCTCCCCGGTTACATTGAGAGCCGGGACAGGGACATCGAAAAGGCGCTGCGGCTCATTCTGGAGATGCCGGCGGAGCATGAGAAGGCCATAGACAGGATCGAGTCTGCTGCCCAAGCCGCAGGAAGCCCGGGCGGCAGGCGAGTACAAAAGCTGAACCCCCTGATCGGGAATCTGGAGCAGCTCGCCCGCAGAAACGGCCACGATCACACCGCCTCCTGACCTCGGCGCGAACCGTGCTCCTCTGTTCTGATCTTCTGGCCCACAGGGGAGCCGGCCTGAAGAAATCGGCGCCGGATCGGGACGACCTCCGAATCCCTCCCCTATTAGCTGAATCCCTCGTTCATCCCGCCTGCCAGAGGTTTCTCTTCCGGAAAAGGCCCGCCCGGAATGGAACAGAATAAAATCCTCTCCAATCATTAGACTTACCTCTACTCACCTGAGCGCCTTTTCGATCCCCTCAAGGTTCCTTTGTGTCAAATTGGCACACGGGGCCAGCTTTTGGGAAACATCAGCGGGCCTTCATTTCCGACTGGAATTTGACCTGAAAAAAATTTTAACGGGCGAGGGAAGAAGCCGGAAACGTGGACGTCGTCACCGAGTAGTCCCCACGATCACATCAGGAGTTAGGAAACACTTTGCCCTCTCGAAAGAGCCTTCCATATTAATATAGGAATAAAGTGTAACTCGCTACACGACGCCTCCAAATTTTCTCTGCCACGACCGCCTAAAGTCGCTAGCCATGTAGCTGATGCTCTGCTCGCTGAGCAGGTCCTGGATGGAATAGACCGTGCCGTCGGTGACGAACTCGAATCCCAGCAGGCGCCGGCAGCTGGCGTTGCCGTACTCATCCGCGAAGAGGATGGTGGCGTTGAAGGGTGGCAACTGATCGACTTTGACGTAGGTCGAGTCGCTCGAGAAATCGTGCGGCAGGACGGCCTGCAGAAAGCGGAAGAGGACGTCCACACTGAACTGGGTGAGGATCAGGGTGCCGGCAATGGTCCTTCGGCCGCGGGCGAAGCCCTTGGGGTTGATATAACCACAGGCCCGGACAGGGGCTTTTTCGCGGTGGATGGAGATGGTCAGGGTGGAGCATTCCACCAGGAGTTTGGACATCCGGATCTGGGAATTCAAGGGCAGATCGACCGTCACCATGTCCAGAAGCACCTTCATGTCCGAACCGGTAAAGGTGTGATGGTTATTCTCAAAAGCCTCAAAAGTACTGTATCTCACATACCTTAATCATGAGGAGGCTTGGGAAAGGGCCTTTTCTGGGCGGGCGGCCAGGCAAAGGGTTGAGGCTGGACAGGGTCGGCGGCCAGGTAGCTCTGAATCGCCTGTTCGACAGTTTTTAAAGATCTTTCTTGGGGGGCGCGCTTCCCGCTTACCTCTCCCAGCCAGCGGCTCGCCCCGTCCAACCACGCGTCGCCCTCGGGCGTGGGATGAAGGCGAAAGCGGCGGCGCTGGAGCCATCTCTGAGCGTAATCCTGCCTGTGTGTGCCCTCCCGGTCCACGACCAGATGAATAGGGCCGCTCGGGACCCTCCGCTCGATCTGGCGCAGGAAGGTGAAGAAGGCCTGCCGTTGAGGCCTCGACCGGCTGTCTCCCACGACTCGTGATTCGAGCCCCAGCAGTGCTTCCCTCAAGCGCCTCAGACCCCTGGCTCCCGGAGCGGGCCGCCGATCCAGCACCAGCGCCAGGAGCTTGTCGGGCGGGTTCAGGTAGAGTCCCACCATCCCCGGGGCCGGCCGCCCCGGTCGAGCCGTCCGGGTCAAGTGCGGCTTCAGGTCGTATTCATCCCAGATCCGCTGGATGGTCGGCGAAGGATGAACTTGTTCGGGTTGGGAGAAGTGGAACTGCCAATGCTGCGGGATCGGAAGGGGGAGTTTGAATCCCAGTGGCTGCCGGAACGAAAAGGGCAGGACCCGGAAGGGGAAGC
>JAJYLL010000166.1 GCA_021787735.1 Acidobacteriota bacterium
GTCTCCGCAATGACAACGGGCATCAAAATACAGGAGATCAGAATAAAGAGCGCCCAGACGTTCTCCCACGACCACCGCCCCAAATACCGCATGGGCAGCGTAAAGGTCCCGTTCATCAGCCCGGAAATAACAGCAAGCGTGATACCCAGTGCCGCGGCAGAGGAAGTTGGGTTCATAATACCCTCAGTATAGGTTACGCGGGCCGGCCATCGGCCGCGAGCTTGCTATACGCAAACTCTTCCAGATAGATCCTTTTACGACTCACCCGTTTCCGCCCGAAGTTCATTCAGGCGCTTCTTCAGGCGTCCGGTAAGCTCGCTGTAGCGAGGATCACCATAAAGATTGTGAAGCTCGTGCGGATCTTCCTGAAGATCATAGAGTTCCCATTCTGTAGGTCTTTCTTCATAATACTCAAGGATCTTGTAACGTTCGGTCCGAACGCCGTGGCTCTTAGGAACCATATTGGAACCTGGATATTCATAGTAAGAATAGAGCCAATCCTTGCGCCAGCCTGAGTTGTTCCCGCGAAGCAATGGCACGATGCTTCGCCCCTGCATGAGCGATGGAACCTTGACCCCCGCAAGTTCCAGCACGGTGGGCGCGATATCGATATTCAGGACCATCTCATCGATCGATGTTCCCGGCTTGATCAGCTTCGGATAGCGGATGCCCATCGGGATGCGGATAGAAGGCTCGTACATGAGACGTTTATCAATCAAATGCCACTCGCCGAGAAAATAACCATGGTCCGCCGTGTTCATGATCACCGTCTCGTCCAGCTTGCCCGTTTCCTCCAGAATCTTCATGACTCGGCCGATGTATCCGTCAGCTTCCACCACGCCCGTATTGTGATTCTTGACGATCTGTTCGAGCGAGGCGCAGTATTCGAAGTCTCCCAGCTTATCGTCCGCATCGGCAACGGCCTTCGACTTGTCCGGATAGCCTTTCAGATCATCGTCAAAGGTTTCGGGCACCGGCACGGAGAGACCGTTATAAAGGTTCTGGTACCGTCGCTGGCGAATCCCCTCGCCATGGGGCTCCTTAAACCAGACAAACAGGCAGAAGGGCTTCTGGCGCTTTCCTTGCAGCCACCCAATGGCGGCGTCCGTCACAAAGTCATCCAGATAGCCTTGGTACTCGCGGTCCGGTCCCACGTGTCCGTAATAGCCTTCGGCAATTCGCGCGTTGAGGTTGGGCTCAAAGTAATAGCCGAAGTAGTAGTCCCAGTAGTGGTTGCGCAGCGCATCCTTGATATGCGCCTTGCCGCAGAAAGCAACCTCGTAGCCGGCCTCGTGGAGGTAATCCGAAATGATTTTGACGCCTTCGGCCAATGGACGGTCCTTGTTATCAATCACCCCATTCTTTCGAGAATAGAGTCCTGTCAGAGTTGCAGCACGGCCAGGCGCGCAGAGAGCGTTCACGACAAAGGCATTCTTGATCCAGGCCCCTTCGCTCGCGATACGGTCCAGGCTCGGTGTCTTGAGGAGCTTGCAGACCCCCGGGTTCTGATCCCAGCCCAAAACCGACGCTTCCTTGCCGACCATGTAACTGAGTTCGTCCGGCCGCTGGCCGTCGGTCATGCAGATAACAAAGTTCGGCCGGTTATCCTTTTGCCCCTCCGCCGGTCGGCCCTGCGCCGCAACCAGAGGAGCGGCAACCGAACCTCCCACTGCCGCCGCCCCAAGTTTCAAGGCGTCACGGCGCGAAAGTTTTTTATGAATGCTCATATGATTTACCCCGTGTCCTTCCCTATGAATTTCTAGTGATAAAAAGAAAATTTCCCCATGGTGGCTGGCCGCGCATAACCTATGTCAGTCACTACTTGAACATGATCGACACCAGGTGATTGAGATGCGCGCCGAGATCGCTGCGGCCGGTCACGTCCCACAACGAAGTGCGGAGGTCGCGCATCCCCAGCACTGACGTAATCCAGGATTGCGTCCAGCCTGTCTCGATCGACCACGGCCCCCAACCCCAATCCGATCCGCTGGCCCAGTAGTCCCAGCGTCCAAAATCGAATGCACGAAACCAGCCGCCCGCCAATTCCGGTTGCTTTTCTGATTGGACCTGAATTCGGCACAGAAAGCTGGCGAGCTTATTTTCCGCGCGGAAATAGAAAGGGTCGTGAGTTACGGCAGCCGCCTCGTGCAGGCCGAGAAAGGCAAAATTCGTCGTATAAAGAAGGTCGGAGACCGGATCACCATTCTGCTGCAGCAACGGTGCTTCCGAGGTTCCGTACTTGTCGTTCGATTTCGGTGGTCCGTATTGCCCTTCACCCGCGGAACCAACTTCTTCCCGGATAGCACCGGACCTATCCTGGAACGAAACCAGGTCGCGGGCAATGCGCTTCAGCCAGCCGCGATGTTCCGCATTGTCATCGATCCGAATCAGCCAGGCCAGCGGCAGCAGCATGCGGGCGCGCTCCTGTTGCAAGCCGTTGGTCCAGCGCCAGTGGTTCGGATAGGCCGCCATGGTCATGCGAATGGCCGTTCGAGTTCGATCCAGAAAGGAAGTGTAGTGAGTCTTCTCGTAAGCTCTCAGGAAGCATGCCCAAAGGTACGCCTCAAAATGGGGGTGGTAGTTCACGAACTTCTCGTCGTAAAAATGGCGCCATCCGAATTTCTGCAGTTGGCTCTCAGTCAGCGAGTTGTGGCGAAAACCCAGGACCCCGGTCGTCCGCAGATTTGCAAGCAGGCAGCGCAGGACTTTTTCATCCCAGCGGTTTGATTGCAGCAGGCCTGCCGCCGCCATAGAGCCCAGCATACTCCTGGCATTGTCATCACCATAATAGGTGTCCGGAGCTTGCGGCAGGGTCCAACCCACCAAACCATAGGACGGGCTCTGCGGATTGCCGCGAGGGCCCGACGCAAGTATCGAGTTGAAGTAGATAAAGTTGTTCAGGTTTGCAGAGATCTTACTGTTCTCAGGCTTCTTTTCTATTACGCCTGAAAAAGCCATACTCATTGAAACTTCACCAATGCAGTCGTTGCGGAGGTTCCAACCTACAGGCTGCTTCCCGTTCCATTCGATGGTGCTCGAGAACCCTTCGAGAACCCCATCGCTCCCGTCCCCTAATGGCCAGGAAGGCAAAGGGCCGAGGAGCGCGCCTCTCATGGCGGGGGATTCATAACTTACCTTCTTCCACGACGGGGCCACAAACAATTTCGCATTAGAAAGCCACGCGACCCCTCTTCGAAAAGCCACCTGTTCGACGCCTTGGGGCAGGAGTTGATTTTTCCCAAACGTCGGATGCACATCCGGCGTCCATTGGGACAAAGCAAATTCTTGATGGGGCGAAAGCCACTCAAGGACCCATCGCCAGATATAGAGCCAGCCTTCAGAGGGAGCATACCTCCCTTCGATGAACTCGCTCAGTTTCGTCGTGGCGACAAGTATGTCCTTGGTCGGATGCTTGAAGAGAATGGGATGAACGCCCTTGTCCGGAAGTCCGTATACGGCGGTGTCGAATCCAGCCACCCGCGCCAGCACCAGTTCAGCCGATGGGGATTCGATAGGAACGTAAATGCAGTTATGCAGAGCCAGAATCCGCAGTCGCTTCAGGGCGGGGCCAAAAGCCTCCGAGGCCACAACCCCACGCTCGAGGATATTGTGGTAAAACCCGTACGCAACGTGCTGCGGCTTGCCGACGGGCAGATCTGGAACGGATGAAGGGAACTCCACGTACAGGCGCAGCCGCTTAGCAGCTATCTCTTGATATGCTTTGGGGCTTATGCGGGCTGTCTGCTTTGGATAGTCTTCGGCGAGGATAAGGACAGCGGAACCTTGGCCTGCGCGACCCACCGCCTCTTCCGCGTGGTCATAACGTGAGCATGGGATGCCCGATGCTTTTGTCACGCGGTAGAGGTCGTTTCCTTCGCGGCAAGCGAAATACAGCGGGCTTGAGATGGATGCTCCTGCGAGAACCGGCACAAAGGCCGCCAAGGGAAGACTCGCTAGGGATATTAGGACTTCACGACGTGGAATTCTTGTTTCATTGGGCTGCATGGATTCCCTCTCTCGGCACGTAAATTATGCCAGCGGATGTGGAATACCCTTTCCTATGGGAATGCCGCTACCATTGGCAAGGTCCGGCACCTTGGATTGCGGGCGCATATTAACGGAACTATCCCTATCAAAGTTTTCGGAATAATGATACAAAGATTTCCGGTAGCACGGATCAATACCGGCTGGGTTCGGCACTGAAGGTAACGTCGCTGCAAGCGAAGATCTCACTATAATTTGCAATCCTCACTGGATACCCAGGCCCCTTCTCTGGAGATACCGCTGGTATTCCCGATAAAGCTCCACGGTCGGGGAACCTCCGGGTTTCAGGGTTGATTCCGGAGAGTTGAATATGCCCGAGTACTCATAACAGATGATCTTCTCAAAGTTCCTGAAGCGGTGCAGGCTTTGAACAATTCCTTCGATCGGGCCAGGGACTAGAGCCTTGCCTTGGAATACAAAAGCCTCCATGTCCATCCACAGGTGCGTGCCTGTTTCGTAGCACATCATCTGCCAGATGTGTGCCGCCTGCTGCGCGGAAAGATCGCCTTTGGGCATGCGTCCAAAAGCAAAGGGGCATATGATGTCCACGTGCTTCAGCACATCTGGCCATACCTCCTGAGACTCACGCAAGCCGAAGGTGTTGGGCGCCAGCATCACAGGCTTTTCCGGCGCAAACCGCCGGCAAAAGCTTTGAAACTCCGCAAAGAAGGTGATGATCTCCTGCCGGTAACGCTCCTTCGCCTTGTCCCCCTGGCTCGAAATCAGACTGCCACCCACTTCTTCCGATATGTACCAGCCGTAAAAAGAAGGATGGTGGCCGTAGCGGTGCCATAATTCTGTCGCAACTTTCTTGTGCCATTCGAGCGAGGGCGCACTGTAATCGAACCACGCGTACATGCCCACGCCAGGGAAGACGCTCATGTGCAACCGGTCAGCCTCCGACAGGATGGCCTCCAGCGGATCGTGGCAGGCGATTTGGACTCTGCCAGGGAACAACGCTGACCGATAAAAGGCTTCCCCCCGGTAACCCGTGGTGGCAATGGTGTTGGTGCCATAGTATGCCTGGT
Organism: Acidobacteriota bacterium; assembly: GCA_021787735.1. Taxonomy (GTDB): domain Bacteria; phylum Acidobacteriota; class Terriglobia; order UBA7540; family UBA7540; genus SCRD01. The sequence continues at coordinate 5,073 of JAJYLL010000166.1, forward strand.
TGCGGAAGACCTCCTGAATCACCACGATGTCCATGCCGATACTGTGCATGCCCCGGATCTGCTGGCGCCAGTCGTCACAGGTCAGTTTTCGGAGGGCTGCGTTGCAGTAGCGAGCTTCTGCTTCGCTCCAATGCAGAAGATCAACCCATGCACCGCCGATCGTATCGGTGGAGCGATAGTCGGATTTCAAAACTTCTATTTCGCGCTCGGCTCGGACTTGCTCCGCGCCGCTCGCTGCGAAAAGAATCAGGCGATGATGACCCGCCCAGCCCGCCGTGGGATGGCGGTAGTAAATGCCACGGCTCCTATGAGCAGGAACAGACACCTTCGTCGAGTAGACCAGACTGGCTGGCGACTCGTTGTCAAGATAGGTTGAAACCTTATAGTCGCGGTCGGCGTCGCTGTTGTTCTCCACCGCCCCCCTGATTTCGAGAACAATCTTATCGGTAACCAGAGACGGCGGAATCAATTCAAGCCGGGCCTCTTGGCGACGCCCAGCCACGAGCCTGTGCCCAGCCTCTCCGGACGATGGAGCTGGCAGGAACGCTCCTAAGGAAATGGCACCGAGAGTTTTTAGAGCCTCGCGTCGAGCAAATCTCGGCTTCTGCTCTCCCAATAGTTTCGCCTCTAAGCGGCAATCCCGGAACCGCCTCTTCACGTCTTTTCTGGTGTGGGGATTTCCACCGACCGCGAGTAATACTTACTTGCCGTAGTAGAAATCCCCCGTTGGTTGCTTTTTCACTCCCCAGCTGGTTCTAAGAGTCGCTTCAGAACGACAGCCGAAGCGCAAACTGGATCGACCGCGGAGCGCTCGAGGTCGAAAATATCTGCCCAACCTGTGTTGGCACGCTGATGTTGCTGGCCGGATTGTTAAAGCTGGGGTGGTTGATAGTGTTAAAGAAGTCCGATCTGAATTGCAGCCTGAACCTCTCAGTCAGGCGGAAATCCTTGAAAATGGACATGTCCCAGTCGCTGTATCCAGGTCCGAAGAGCGAGTACGGTGCCGAGTCCCCATATGTGAAAGGTTGAGGCGCCACATAGGCTGCGGGATTGAACCACTGTTTGATTGAAGGGTTGGACACTCCGGGGTTCCCAACAATATCAGCCCGGCTGCTTGGCCATCCTTCCACCGAACTCGTGAATGTAACCGAGTACGGCAGCCCGCTACCCAACGTGACGATTCCGCTTGTTGCCCACCCGCCAAAAATTACGTTGAGAGGGCCACTTAATGACCATTACATAATACAGTGACATTGAAAACAGTTCGGCTTGTTTCCGGAACGCTGCGACCAGCGTGGGCCGGCGTCGCATGCGCCGCAAGGCCTGACGAGCGGCGGCACTCAGTTGCCACAACTCGTGGGGGCAGAGGTTGGGCAATTCGTG
>JAJYLL010000167.1 GCA_021787735.1 Acidobacteriota bacterium
CGCGCAGCCAGGGCTGGCAGGTCGAAGGGCCGTTGCCGCCTGACACGGTGTTCTACCTGGCTGTGCGCAGGAAGCAATTTGACGCAGTCGTCTGCATGTATCACGATCAGGGTCATATTCCGAGCAAACTGCTCGACTTTGAGGGTGGCGTTAACATTGCGCTCGGCTTGCCCATTGTCCGTACGTCCGTCGATCACGGAACTGCCTTTGACATTGCGGGCCGGGGTGAAGCTTCTACGGTCAGCTTCATTCGCGCCCTGGATTACGCAGCGCGGCTGGCCTCAGGCACTCGGCAATGATTCCACGAGGGCGTAGTTGGCAAGCGGTTGAATTCTGACGGCGGACTATACGGGGAGGTTTGATTGGACCGGCGTGATATTCCGCGAGGACCTTTTACAGTGGCTGCTGCAATTCCGGCCCGATCTTTAGGCGCCAAGGCCCCTAGTAGAATCGTGGAACTCGAAATCATTGTTTCTTCCGTTGAGGATGCGCTTGCCGCCTACCGGGGAGGCGCAACCCGTATGGCCATCGAAGCAAGCCTGATCGACGCGGGCCTGACGCCTCCGCAGCAGCTTGTTGAGGATATCCTGGACAAAGCGCCGCTCCCCGCCCGAGTCATGCTGCGGCTGGACGTTCAATCTCCGACAGATTTCGCCTTGAGGAGCAAGGCCCAGCTTGATGAGCTGAAATCCCGTGCTCGCACGCTCGCAAGCCTTAAGATCGAGGGCCTGCTGACGGGTTACAGCCGCGACGGGAAGCTCGACCTTGAAACGTTGCGCGAAATCATTGATGCAGCACCCGCGACGCACTACACGATTCATAATGTAATCGAATTTACTGACGATCCGCTGGCAGCCTTGCGTTCCCTGAGCGGTTTCCCGCAGGTGGATCGGGCCATGGTTCCGTGTGGCACAGGCACCCTTGCCGAACGAATGAAACGGATCCCTGCCTACGATGCCGCGCTGGGTCCGCACCGCCTGCTTGTTCTGGGCGGACTGGGCCTTGATATGTTATCCACTCTGCGGCGCGAGACCGATATTCGCTCCTTCCACCTTGGCAAGGCGGTTCGCACGCCTCAGGCTCCTTCCGGAAAAGTTGACCAGTCCAAAGTGGAAATGGCGCATAAGCTGCTGTTTTTGTGAACTTCCTGAACCGTTCGTGGCCGGAACCTGGTTTGCAAAATGGGCACGGCGGACAACGGCAGCCCCGGTCTGGTAATCTAAGAAGAGAGGTTTGACAGGCCGCGGGCGGCACGATGGGAGGCGACATGATTCATATGAAAAACAGGATGGCGGGTCTAGTCCTTGCGCTTCTTGCGCCGGCGTTGCTGTTGGCGTCCGACCTGCCGAAGCCGGAGCTTCCCGTTGGGACCCGGGTAAGCGTGACGCTGATTTCCACTCTGAGTTCTTCCGCCGACCGTGCAGGCGACACCTTTACGGCGCAGGTCGAGGACCCGATTTTCGCCAATGGCATTGAAGTGGTTCATGCGGGCAGCACGCTGCGCGGGCACGTCACTTTCGTCAAGCCGCCTGGCCGCGTGAAGGGCAAAGCCGAGATGCGCCTGTTGGCCGACGCCATTGTGATGAAGGACGGCCACGAATACACTTTCTCCGGGCAGCTTACCGATGATCCCGGATCCTCTGTTAAGGTGAACGGCAGCGAAGGGACTATCGAAGGTAAAGGCAAAAGCAAAACTCAGGCTGCCAAGGAAAGCGGCATCGGCGCCGCGATCGGAGCCGGCGGTGGCGCAATTGCTGCCGGCGGCACTGGAGCCCTTTACGGTGCAGGCATCGGAGCGATTGCAGGCTTGATCCACACGTTGGCCAAGCATCACAAAGATGTGGTACTCCAGCCCGGCACCGAGCTGACGTTTGTACTCACCTCTCCCGGAAAAATCGCCACTGCCGGTCAGGCCAAGGGAACGCCCGTGCCGTTCGTCTGCCAGAGTTGCGAATAACTCACCCCGCTGATTCAGAAATCCACGGCCGTTAATCAACGGCCTCTTTGTCACACCTTGCGTGCCTGAGCGATCTGTCGCGAGCGTGGCGAAGCGAGGCGCGAGACGCATTCAAGGATTTCTCTAATTCAATCTCAGGCACGGTGGCACGTCCTGGAAAATGGACCCAATGAACAATCGGAAACTGTGTCCTGCAAGATCAAAGGCGGCAGGGCTGGCCGATCCTGTTTGCGCCGGTGTTATCATGGAATGAAAAGACTGGAGGCGGGAATGGCAGAGGAACTTCGGGGCAAGGTTGCAATCGTAACGGGCGGAACACGCGGCATCGGCCTCAGCATTGCGCGACGGCTGCTGGCCGAGGGCGCCAAAGTTTTCATCTGCGGGCGGAACGCCAATCATCTGAATGCGGCGCTGGAGGCGCTCGGAAAGCAATCCGAGGGCAACGTGGACGGGATGGCCGCTGACATGCGCCGCTATGAAGATTGCCGCAGAGTGGTGCAGGCCGCGGCTGAAAGTTTTGGAGGCGTTGATATTCTTGTTAACAATGCCGGATTGGGTTATTTCAAACCCGTGGACCAGTTGACGCCGGAAGAGTGGGACGAAACCATCCAGACGAACCTCTCCGGAGTGTTCTATTGCTGCCGTGAAGCCATTCCCCTGATGCGCCAGCGCGGCGGTGGTTACATTTTCAACATCTCCAGCCTGGCGGGCGTGAATCCGTTTGCGGGCGGCAGCGCTTACAACGCCTCCAAGTTCGGGCTGAATGGTTTCAGCGAAGCCATGATGCAGGACGTTCGGCACGACGGCATTCGCGTCAGCTACATCATGCCCGGCAGCGTGGATACCGACTTCGGCGCGGCGCCGGGAAGCAAATCCAGTGCTTCGTGGAAACTTACGGGGGACGACATCGCCAAGGCCGTGGTGGACCTTTACCGTTTTCCGAAGACGGCGCTCGCCAGCCGAATCGAAATGCGGCCGTCACAGCCGCCGAAAAAGAATTAGCACTTGGGAGGCTCTTCACTCATGAAATCCCTTCTGAACATCGCGTGGACAATAGCTATCGCCTTTGTTGCGGCCACCGCGCTTGTTTATTCAGAAACCGCGCGAATGCCGGAGGTTCCGCAGGTGGAGCTTCTGCGAACGCCCGTCGGCGGCATCCAGCCGCAGACCGTTGTCGATTCGCGCGGCGTGCTGCACATGATCTACTTCACGGGCGACGCGGCGGCGGGCAACATTGAATACGTCCGGCGCGCGCCCGGCGCAGATGCCTTCTCAAAACCCATTCGAGTGAACAGCCAGCCGGGCAGCGCGCTTGCGGTCGGCACGGTGCGCGGGCCGCAGATGGCAGTCGGACAGGACGGGCGGGTTTACGTGGTCTGGTTCGGCTCGTCGAAGGCGACTCCGAAGGGCCCGGAGGGTTCAACTCCACTGCTCTTCTCGCGCCTCGATGCTTCAGGGTCAGCCTTTACCCCGCAGCGCAATCTGGTGCGCTACGCCAAGGGGCTCGATGGGGGGCTTTCCGTTGCCGCCGATCAAAAGGGAGATGTCTACGTTGTGTGGCACGCCACGGGGAAAATTCCCGGCGAAGCGAACCGGCGGGTTTACCTGGCGCGTTCCACCAACAGCGGCCGCACGTTCTCGCGCGAAGTTCCTGTTTCGCCCGCTGCGCTGGGCGCCTGCGGCTGCTGCGGCATGCGCGCCTTTGTTGATCGCCGTGGCGCGCTATTCGTTCTTTATCGCGCCGCCGCTGAAAACATCCATCGCAACATGACGCTGCTGGTGTCTGCGGACCACGGCCGCACATTCCGCTCGGAGGAAGTTTCATCCTGGCAGTTGAACGCATGCCCGATGAGCACGGACTATTTGACCGAGGGCGGGCGCCACGTGCTGGCCGCATGGGAGAAAGCCGGCGAGGTCTATTTCGACAGGATCAATCCCGCGACGTTCCAACTCTCATCGGCATTCGCCGCGCCCGGTCAGAGCAACGACCGCAAGCATCCCGCCGTGGCTGCCAATTCGCGTGGCGACGTTCTGCTGGCCTGGACAGAAGGAACCGGATGGAAGCAGGGCGGCTCGCTTGCCTGGCAACTCTTCAGCAAGGCAGGCCAGCCCCTCGGCGCCGTCGGCCACGCTCCCGGCGTTCCCGTCTGGGACATGCCCAGCGTTTACACAGACCCCAACGGCAGCTTCACGATTGTTTACTGAATTCCGAGTGTAAGGGCCGTGCTCCTGGCGGACATTCATAACCCGAACAATAGCTGTTTTTTCTGAATCTTCAGGTGCCCACGCGTGGGTATTTCATTGCCTGCCGATTCGCGGTGTACTTCGTGCAAAACCCTTGTTATAGTGTTTCTTCTTCAGGCGAGACATTTGCCATGCGGGGCCTGACTCTTCGGGGCGCAATGCCACTCCAAAAGTATCTGTTGCCAACTCATGACAAGGGGAGAACCAACGTGAGACTGATACGGGTTTCAGGGATTCGTCCGGTGATCTTCGCCGTATTTCTATCGGTAGCAATGTTCTTTTCGGGGTGCGCAAAGCGTCCGGCGCAGGTCGCCGAACTTGTGGCGCCTGCCGGCAACCGGCCCACTGAAATCAATCCGCGAGGCGAGACGGTGCTGCCGAATGGCCGCCTGGTGACGCCGCAGGGCGTGCAGGTAAAAGTTGCGCCGCATCCTTACGGGCTGGCGCTTTCGCCCGACGGCAAGACACTGGTGACATCCAACAGCGGGACGTGGCCGTTTTCGGTCTCTATCATTTCTGATCTATCCAGTAATAATCCTGGCGTGGATCAGATTCCGCCGGGGTATCCCCCGAGAAATTCAGAACCTGATCCCAAGAGCGTTTACCTGGGCGTGGCCATCGCGCAGAACAATCGCACGCTTTATCTTTCCGAAGGCAACAACGGCAAGATCGGCATCTTCGACCTGAAAACGCGGCGCGACCTAGGCACGATGAGCCTGGACGGCCGCTTCCAGGGAACGAACTATCAGAACAGCCTGGCGGGCGACGTGAAGCTGTCGCCGGACGGCAGGGACCTTTGCGCGCTGGACCTGGCGCATTTCCGCATGGTGGTCTTTGACACGCACTCACGCCGCATGATTGCGAGCGTGCCCGTAGGGCGGCTACCGTTTGGCCTGGCGCTTTCGCCCGACGGCAAGACGGCCTATGTGACCAACGTGGGCATGTTCCGCTACTCGCTGGTGCCCGGCTACAACCCTAAGGACGCTCTGCACACGGGACTTGATTTCCCGCCGTTCGGTTTCCCGTCGAAGGAAGCCGAGGACGGCACGGTTGTACAGGGCAAGAAGATTCCGGGGCTGGGCAGCCCGAACGTTCCGCAATCAAATTCCGTTTACGTGCTCGATATTGCGAATCCCGCCCATCCGGAAGTGAAGGCGAGGACGCGCACCGGCATTCCCACCGGGCCCAAGTCCGTGGGCGGATCGAGCCCCGGAGCTGTTGTGGCGGGCGCGGACAAAGTTTATGTGAGCAACTCCGCCCAGGACAGCGTCAGCATTCTGGACGCGCACACCGGCAAGGAAGAGAAGACGCTGCTGCTCGAGCCCGCGAAAAGCGTTGCGGGACTGCGCGGCCTGCTGCCTTTCGGGCTGGCGCTGAGTCCTGACGGCAGCCGCCTGTATGTGGCTTGCGCGGGAATCAATGCGCTCGCAGTAATTGATACGCAGCAGGAGAAAGTGCTGGGTTACGTTCCAACGGGATGGTTCCCGGCACGCGTGATTGTTAGCCCCGACGGCAAAACGCTTTACGTGGACAACGCTAAAGGATTCGGCGCGGGACCGAACGGCGGACCGAATTTTCATGAGGGCCCCGCGGGCGACTACATCGGCGACATCACACAGGGTGTGATTTCCATAATGCCGGCGCCGGAAGCCGGCAAACTCGGAGAGTTGACCGAACAGGTGCTGCGCAACAACGGATTCATTCCACAGGAAGAACCGGTGCGGGCTGCGGATTTTCCCGTTCCGCCGGCCGGCCAGGCGAGCCAGAAAATCAAATACGTGGTTTTTATCGTGAAAGAAAACCGCACGTTTGACCAGGTTTTCGGCGACCTGAAATCAGTGGGCGGGCAGCAGGTGAACGGCGATCCCTCGCTGGCGTACTACGGGGATGATGCCACGGTCAAGGAAAAGGGTGAGCCAACCTACGAGCATGTACGCGTCTCGCCCAATCATCACGCGCTGGCCGAGCGCTTTGGGCTGAGCGACAACTACTATGTGGACTCCGACGTGTCGGTGGACGGGCACCATTGGCTGGTGGGGAATTATCCCAACACGGAATTCGAATCTGCCTGGCCGGCGGGTTACGGAGGCCAGTTTGACTTTGTGCCGGACCAGAATGCGCCGGGACGCCTCGAGATCGG
>JAJYLL010000168.1 GCA_021787735.1 Acidobacteriota bacterium
CCTGGTGGCAACCGGGATGGGCGACTGCACGCCCGCCTACGCCGACGGCCTGGTGGTGCAGGAAGCCACTGTCGAAACCGGCGACCCTGCAAGACCCGTGGCCAACGTGTTGCTTGCGCTCGACGCAGAAACGGGAAGAATCGTCTGGCAACATCGCTTTGATAAAGGTCCGGTGCCGCCAGCCATGAAAACCGCAACACCCATGATCGCCGGCGGCAAGGTTTTTGAAGGCAGTCCCGTAACCGGCAACTATTACGCCTTCGACCTGAAGACCGGCCGGGAACTGTGGAAGGTACACCTGGGAGCGCAAATCCGCGCTGGTGGAGCCGTGGCGAATGGCGTGGTTTACGTGCCTTACAAGTCGGGTGACATTGCCGCCGTCCGGGTTGCCGACGGCTCTCTGATCGGGAACAAACACATTGGGGGAGCATTTGGGCCCTCGTCACCGGTGATCGTGGGGGGAACGCTCTACGTCACCAACATCTTCGGCTACGTCCTGGCGATGCCTGTTTCAGGGATTCCAGGGCCCGCAGTCACCTCGCGGTAAACAGTACAGACACGCTGTACTTCGCTGGCTGAAAGCTCAGCGGACCAAAACTCGAAAGGGTCCCGATTTGTCGGGGCCCTTTTGCACCGGAAGACTCTCGTGCCGGGAATCGGAAAAAATTGGCGTAGAATATCGGCATGATGAAATGGCTTGTTATTGGAGTAGGAGACATCACCACCAAGCGGGTGCTGCCCGCGATCCAGGAAGAAGAGCAAAGCAAGCTGGTCGGCATCGTTACCCGCAACCCGGCCAAGGCCGAGCCTTACGGAGTGCCGGGATTCACGGACCTGAAGGAAGCACTTGCGAAAGTCAAACCCGACGCTGTTTACGTGGCCTCGCCGGTGTTCATGCACGCCCCACAGACGATGATCTGCCTCCGCGAAGGCTGCCATGTGCTGTGCGAAAAGCCCATGGCCATGAACTATGCCGAAGCCGAGATGATGGTAGAGACGGCAGAGGCAACCGGCCGCACGCTGGGCGTGGCCTACTACCGGCGGACATATCCCAAGGTGCATCGCGCCATGGCCCTGATGCGCGAGGGCGTGATCGGGCAGCCGGTGCTGGCCTATGCCTCCAGCCATTCGTGGTTCAAGGCGGAAGACGAATTCCGCTCCTGGCTGCTTGATCCCGACAAGGCCGGCGGAGGACCGCTCTACGATATCGCATCGCACCGGATTGACCTGTTCAATTTCATCTTTGGAGAGCCCGCGCGCGTGCGTGCGCAATTGTCCAACGCCGTCAACAATACCGAAGTGGAAGATTCCGCCACCGTTCTGATCGAATACCTGAACAACGTGCGCGCCATCGTGGATGTGCGCTGGCACTCTCGCGTGGAGCGAGACGAGTTTCGCATCATCGGCACCAGCGGCGAACTGGAATTGAGCCCGCTGAATGGTCCGACGCTGGTAACTCCCGAGGGCCGCGAGGAGATTCCCCCGCACAAGAACATTCATTTCCCCTGCGTGGAGAATTTTGTTGAGGCGGTCCTGGACTGCAAGCCACTGCTGTCAAGCGGACGGACCGCCCTTTGGACCGATTGGGTCACGGAGCGCGCAGTGAAAGACAACTTGCGGGCATAACAGATTAGCTTGTATCGGCAATGCGACTTCCCCGCCCGCAGGGGGTTGAATAGAGGGACCGCTTGCCGCATCAATATCCGCCGGCCTCATGCTCCGGCAGAACCAACCGTTTCTCACTTATGCTCAAGTTACTTCACAGGAGCGCCCTATGATCTTCCCCATCCCGCGCGAAGTGTCCAAACAGAATGGACGCCTGAAAATTAATGAATCTCTGGTGATTCTGGTGCCGGAACTGGCGTCTGATTCCGACCTGTTTCTTGCGTCGTTCCTCTCGGCCGAACTCGCCAGCCGTTACGGCATTGCGGTGAGGATTCGGCATGCGGCATCTATCCCGAAAACAGAGCGCTTTATTCTGATGGGTGAAACTTCCAATCCGCTGCTGCGGCAATATCGCGGAGCGAAAGACGCCCCCTCCGCGGGCGGCGCTCCGGCGTCTGAAGGTTACGTTCTGGACGCAACCGACCAGTGCGTTGCGATTATGGGCTCCGACAAGCCCGGCGCTTTTTACGGGTTGCAAACGCTCCTGCAGATGATCGAACGCTCCGAAGGCAGCGTGTCCATCCCGGCGCAGAGGATTGTGGATGCGCCGCACCAGCCATTCCGCGGCATTTATATTTTCCTTCCCGGCCGGCGGCACATCCCTTATTTCAAGCGATTCGTCCGAGAGGTCATGGCGCCCTGCAAGCTCAACAAGCTGATCGTGGAAATGGACGCCGGAATGCAATTCGACCGGCATCCGGAATTGAATGCCGGGTGGATTGACTTTACCAAAGATATGCAATATACGCGCCGCGGGCGCTCGACCGGACCACACGAACAATTCCAGGATTCCGGCAATATGGTTTTCACCGACGGCGGGGTGCTGGAAAAACAAGAGGTGGCGGACCTGGTGCAATACGCGCGGCAGCACCACGTGGATGTAATTCCGGAAATCTCAACGCTAACGCACAGCTATTACCTGCTGACTCGGCATCGCGAGCTGGCAGAAATCCAGGCCGCCGAGTGGCCCGACACCTACTGCCCAAGTGCGCCGGGAAGTTACAAGCTGGCCTTCGACGTGATGGAGGAATACATCGAGGTGATGAAACCGCGCATGGTCCACATCGGCCACGATGAATGGCGCATGCCCTGGGGAATCTGTCCCAGATGCAAAGGAAAAGATCCAACGGTCCTCTTTGCCCAGGACGTCAACAAGATCTATTCATTATTGAAGCGCCACAATGTTGAAGTTGCGATGTGGGGCGACCATCTGATCGAGCGCGTTCGCGGAAACCGATTTCACCGCGCCCGCAGTCCCGAGGGCTATTCCTACCAGATGCCAGGGGCGCTTTCGCCCCAGCAGGTCCGCGAGTTGATTCCCAAAGATATCCTGATCTTCAACTGGTTCTGGGACAATACAGAAGAAGGGTCTGGCGAGGCCAACGACATCGAGGTGCAGGACTTTGGTTTCCACCAGGTGTATGGAAACATGACTCCGGAAATCCAGGATTACGTGCGGCGCAGCCAGAGGAAGAGCGTGCTGGGCGGAGCACCTTCCTACTGGGCTCCCACCACTGAATTCAATTTTGGCAAGGACATGATGTATGACATTATGGGTTGCGCCAATCTCACCTGGTCCATGCGGCCACTGGAATCCAGAGACCTTTCAGAGAAGGTGCAACAGGCTCTCCCGGACTTTCGGCGAAGAGTTGCAATGAAACTCTGGCCGAGCGACGACGATCCGGTCACACCGGTAGATATCAGTTCCCACTTGAACACACCTTCGGGCAGCAATGGCCTGCCAGGAATCGAATTTGCCTCATTGCGAAACGGAATGGTTCGCGCAGGAGACAAGGTGTTCGATCTGGCGAATCCAGAAAAGAGCGGCGGCAGGAATGCCATTCTTGTTGCGACCGGGGGCCAACGAAAAGAATCTGAGACCGTCACAATTCCTTTGCGGGAAGACGTCAGCAGCGTCCTTTTCCTCCACGCCTGTTCCCTGCCCGCGCAAAACTCTACGGCGTTTCGCGAAACCTGGGACAACGCCGACACGGCGGACCTGTTAGGTTTTTACCAGTTTGTCTATGAGGACGGACTTGTGGAACCAGCCCCCATCCGCTACGGCGTGAACATTCTGGAAGCCGGCTGGGGCAAGGGCCACGAGCCGCGGAACGTTGCGTGGCAGGCCGAGCTTGTCGATTGCGGTAAACAGGCGGACGAACCCATAACGTTTTTCGCGTTCGAATGGGCCAATCCGCGCTTCGGAAAGCTTGTCAAGGAAATCCGCCTGGAAGGAATTTCCGGATTCACCAACCCCGAGGGGAAAATCGTCGGCGGCAATTCCATCGTTCTGGTGGGTGTCAGCGTTGTCAGGAAGCGGCCCGCGTCGAAGGACCGGGCAAGCATGAGCCCATGGAGCAAGCCTGGCGACGCGCCGTTGTAATGCTCAACCCTTGCGCGGAGCAGTCACAAAAGGACGATGCTACACGGGGCGAACGGACGGGCAGCCCGCACCGTTCACCTGGCAGGTTGATTCCGCCTGCTTGCAGGCCGCGTCACAGCTTTTATCTTCCAATCAAACTGGAAGCACCCGGAAACTTTTCACTGCTCCTTCACCAGTGGGAGTTCAATGAAGCTCTCCTCGCCGGGTTCATGGTAAACGCGCTGCGTTGCTTTCCGGTAATCCCCCGGCTTGGCCCAGAAGATGTTGGGAACAAACGTCTGAGGATTGCGATCGTAGAGCGGAAACCAGCTTGACTGAATCTGCACCATGATCCGGTGCCCCGGAAGAAAGACGTGGTTTGCCGTGGGCAGATCAAAGCGATAGAGCAGAGGTTTGTTGGGCGTGATGGCCTCAGGCTTCGCGTAGCTCTCGCGATAGCGTCCGCGGAAGATATCCGCGGAAACCATCAATTGGTAACCGCCCAAGGTCTCTTCGCTCGGCACCTCGTCGGGATAGACATCGATCAATTTGACCACCCAGTCGGAATCCGTACCGCTGGTTGAAGCAACCAGATGCACTACCGGTTGCCCACTGATCTTTACCGGAGCTTTCAGAACGTCCGATGTGAAGGCCAGGACATCCGGGCGTCCGGATGCCTCACGCTGGTCATCAACAAGCCACTGGGGCCAGGTCCGAAGGCCGCTGTAACCAATGGGCATAATGGGCCGCACACGATATGGAACCGGCTTGGCGGGGTCGGAAACGTACTCGTCAAAACCACCGGCGCCGGCTTGAGGCGGCGTGAAGCCGACCTTCAGTCCCTGCTCAAGATAGAGCGGAGTGAGCCGGATGGTGCAACCGCTGGCGCAACCGGCCGGCCATGCGGGCAAGTGTTGCCACTTGTTTGCCCCGGTTTCAAATGCCGTGACGGGAGAGATATTCACCTTAGGCGCTCCGTCCTTCAAGTACTGTGCAAGAAATGGCCGCAGAATTTTCTGCCGAAAGTAGAGGCCTGTATCGCTGTTGAACTTCAATGCGCCAAGGCTGCTTCCGTCTCCGATTTCCTGTCCGTGATGCCACGGACCCATCACCAGAAAAACTTTGTCGTTACCCGTGTCCTTGGGCTTGATGGCCTTGTAGACGGCGATTGCGCCATAGATGTCTTCCTGGTCCCAAAGGCTGGCAACCAGCATTACCGGAACCTTAAGGGGTTGGGCCTCCAGCACTTTGTCCATGGCCTGCTGACTCCAGAAGGAATCATAGCTGGGATGCTGAAGAATCTTCCGCCAGAAGCCGAGTTGCTCCATGCCATGGCTGCGACCCAACGCGCCTGCTGAAACCGCCTGGAGATACGTGTCGTAGTCATCAAAGTGGCTTGTCCACCACGCGAAGTCGTTGCTTCGCGACGCTTCCTGCTCGTAAATGTAAGGCATCATCTGCTCTCGAAAAGCGCCGTTGTGGAACCAATCGTCACCCATCCAGCCATCCACCATGGGATTCATGGGCACGGCTACCTTCAGCGCCGGGTGAGGATGCACCAGGGCCATCAGGGGCAAAAAGCCGTCGTAAGAAATCCCCAGGATACCAACCTTGCCATTGCTTTCCGGAAGATTCTTCACCAGCCAATCGATGGTGTCATAGGTATCTGTAGATTCATCGACAGGCGTCGGGTTCAACGGGCCGTGCAGAGGCCGATTCATGACAAAGTCACCCTCCGAGCCGTACTTGCCGCGGATGTCCTGCACGACGCGAATGTAGCCGTCCTCCAGAATCACGTCGGTGGCGTTGTCATAACCCTGAAGGGCCATGCCAAGGTGAGAACTCGGGAAATGACTTGTAAGTGCGGTAGCGTTATATGGCGTGCGCGTCAGAAGGATCGGAGCATTCCTGGCTCCTTCCGGTATCAGAATGACGGTGTGCAGCTTCACACCGTCACGCATGGGGATCATAACGTCGCGGCGGGTGAAATTGAAACTGCTGGTGACCGGCGTGAATTTAGCTGGCGTTTCGCTGGGCAAGTCGGAAGACGGCGGCTGAGCAGTCTGTGAAGCAGACGGTCCAGCCGATAGCAAGACGCCGAACACGATCGAAAGCAGGATGGGCACGCAGAGGCGGTTGGTTAGCTTCACTGTCATCTCCAGGTTTTAGTCAAGATGTATGGCGCCAACCGGCCGGAATGGGTGGTTACAACAATCCGGCTGAGTAGGCCCTCTATAAGGCTTAACGCGATGGATTATACCTCCAACAAACCCCCCGCCCGCATCCGTTAC
>JAJYLL010000057.1 GCA_021787735.1 Acidobacteriota bacterium
AATTTCTGGAAGGAGACGTTACCCGCGTCGACCTTTCGAACCGCCCTTTCACGCTTGAAATGGGCCAGGACAAGATTGAGACGCAGGCGCTGATTGTGGCGACGGGAGCTTCAGCCAGGCTGCTGGGGCTTGACTCTGAGCGCAAGCTGCTGGGCCACGGCGTTTCAACCTGTGCCACCTGCGACGGCTATTTTTATCGCGGGAAGGAAGTTGTGGTGGTAGGGGGTGGCGACACCGCTGCCGAAGACGCACTTTTTCTTACCCGTTACGCGAAACAGGTGAACATGGTGCATCGGCGCGACGAGTTGCGCGCATCAAAGATCATGCAGAAGCGCGTGTTTGACAACAAGGTCATCAAACCGGTCTGGAACTCGATGGTGACCGAAGTGCTTGACCCCTCCAAGGGTGAGGTAACAGCGGTGCGGCTGAAGAACGTCAAAACGGGAGAGGAAACGGCCAAGGAGTGCGACGGCGTTTTCGTCGCCATCGGCCATTCGCCCAACACCGAGCTTTTCAAAGGCCAGCTTGACATGAATGACGTCGGCTACCTGATCACACACGATGGTTCGCAGACAAACGTTCCGGGAGTTTTTGCGGCGGGCGACTGCCGCGACCACGTCTACCGGCAGGCCATAACGGCAGCGGGTACGGGCTGCATGGCGGCCATTGACGCCGAGAGGTTCCTGGCGGAACACTCTCAAAGCAAGTAATCCGTAGTGTCCCTTGGCGCTTCGCCGACCGGAGAACAGGTCATCATTCCAGACTGACTTTGTCGCCTGGAAATCGGCACTCCTCAGAAGGTGGAGTTTTCTTTTGTCCAAGATCGATCCGATGCGGCATTTTCAGGGCTTAGCGGATTGCCAGGACGAGCAGATCAACCTGGCGGAATCGGCCCTGGCGATCGCCGCAACCGAATACTACGATCTCGATCCCGCACCGTGGATCGAGGCCCTCGACCGTCTGGCCGCGCGCGTGCAGGCCGGGCCGGAATTTTCAGCCCTGGCCAATATCGCCGCCATCAACAAGGTGTTGTTTGAGGAAGAGAGCTTTTGCGGCAACCGGGAGGAATACGACGACCCTTGCAACAGCTTCCTGAACGATGTGCTCGATCGCAAGAAGGGCATCCCCATCACCCTCTCGCTTGTCTACACGGAAGTGGCGCGGAGGAAGGGTCTGCCGATAACCGGGGTTGGGTTTCCGGGCCATTTTCTGGTGAAGCATCCCGGGCCACCGGCAGAGATTGTGATTGATCCCTACAATCGGGGAACGATCCTGTCGCACGCCGATTGTTCTGCCATGTTGAAGGACGGCTTCGGACCGGAGGCAGAACTGAAACCGGAGTACCTTGCCTCCGCCACCAAAAAGCAGATCCTCGCGCGCATGCTCAACAACCTGAAGGGATCGTACTACCGTCGCAACAATTACCCCAAGGTCCTCGCCATGATCGAACTGGCACTTGCCACGGGTGAGGACGTCGTCTCCAACGTGCGCGACCGCGGGATGGTTTACTTCGCCATGCGCCGCTACTCTGACGCGGTCAAGGAGTTAAAGACCTACCTGACACTGGCCGAAGAGGAGGACCCTGAAGTGCAGGAGGTCCTCGTGATGCTTGGCCGCATCAAAGGCATGATGAATTGATGCGCGGGTGACAGGACCGCGCGTCATCCCTGTTTCAAGCACACGGCGAGCCCGTCGCGTAGCGGAACAATCGTGGTCAGCAGGTTCGGCGCTTTGTAAACCAGCCGGTTGAATTTCTGGATAGCGCGTGTTTCTGCGTCGTCACCGGGCGCAGGACGCGCAACCTTTCCATACCACAGAACGTTGTCAGTAATAAACAGCCCGCCCGCGCGGACCCTGGGCACAGCCAGCTTGAACACATCGGGATATTGCGTCTTTGAGACGTCATTGAAAATCAGGTCAAACTGTCCCGGCGTTGCTTCCAGCAATTCCAGCGCGTCGCCTGTCATGAATTTCACGCGGCCCAACATTCCGGCTTCGGCCAGATACGCCTTTGCACGCTCGGCGTTGGCCGGATCGCCGTCCGTATAGAATACTTTTCCCCGGGGCCCCACGGCCCGGGCCAGCCACAACGTTGAATATCCAATGGCCGAACCCATCTCAAACACCCGCCGTGCCCGCACCAGCAGGGCAAGTTGATGAAGCACCCGCGCGCATGCGGGGCCGACGATCGGTACTTTGTGCTTTGCGGCGTAGCTTTCCATCTTTCGCAGCACGGCATCCCGCTTTGGCAATAGTGAGTTGATGTAGGTCTCCGCTTGCGGTTCAAAAATCCCTGGCATGTTGTCTCCTTTTCTTTTTGCCTCCGCGCTCCAAACATAAAGCCCGGCGCAGGCACTTTAAAACTCAGCTTGCCCCGGCATGGCGCTGCACGAAAGTCAATCAACCGGTTTCACTTGCAGGTGCTTCGGGTTTGTCCACTCCATCACGGCGCCCCGCTTTTTCAATTCCTTTGACAAGGCACCCGAATCGAGCGCTTGCACGGCCTGATGTTTGCTGGCCGCCATCGCGGCCGCAACCCCCGCCGCCTCACCCATAATCATATAGACCGGCTCCAGCCGTAACGCTCCGTACCCGATGTGCGATGCCGACGCGCACACGGGGACCAGCAGGTTGCCGCATTGTTCGCGTTTGGGCAGCAGCACCCGGTAAGGAATCTGGAAAGGGACCGTTGGGACTTCCACGTCGCCTTCATTCTGGACGTTGCCGTCCGCTTCGACGTAACGCTGCACGTTGTGCGAGTCCGTGTTGTATGAACCCATTCCAATGGGATCGGGTTTGGTCACTTCCGTCTCAAGATCGTGCTGGACCATCACATGTTCGCCCACCATGCGCCGCGATTCCCGCACGTAAAGCTGGAACGGCCAGTTTCCCAAGTCT
This sequence comes from Acidobacteriota bacterium, assembly GCA_021787735.1. Lineage (GTDB taxonomy): Bacteria > Acidobacteriota > Terriglobia > UBA7540 > UBA7540 > SCRD01. Next base: position 2,899 of record JAJYLL010000057.1, read on the forward strand.
GTGAACTCGTCGGCGGCCAGGCCCCACTCCTGCGTTTCGTCACGCAGAGGCTTTGGCACGCGACGGTCGTGGCCGAGAAAGTAGAAAAATCCGGCCGTGTAATCCGCATGTTCACGCCACAAGTGGCCGCGGCGCTCATAACCGGCGGTGGGATAGTCCCAGTTCCTGCCGATATAATCCGTTGAAAACGCCCCGTTGTTGTTGATGTCCGTCTTGCCGTTCGGCAGCGGCGAGATGATAATGAACTGATGCAGCCTAGGCGCGCTTCTCTGCGCCTTCTCGGTGGCAGCAATCAGCCGGGCCAGCAATTCGTAATCGCGCGGGTCGTAGTTAAACGGCGTTGGGATCGGGACCTGGTTGCGGCGGTCCTTTGTAAGGCACAGCCGGAAGTTATACGCCTGCACTTTTTTGTCGCCGGCCCCATCCTTGCCTCGGGGTCCGTGATTGGTGTTGGGCAGCAGCTTGTGGTGGCTATCGTAAGCGGAGACGGGAACCTTGAACCAATGCCCGGCATAGCGATGGCCGTCGCGTACCCCGGCGAAGGATTCGCCATACTGCGCCCGCCCTTCGCGCCCCCAGGTGAACGTGACACCGGACTGCGCCATCAGGTCGCCTTCGTACGTTGCGTCAATAAAGACCCGGGCGGAAAGAACGTCGCCGCTTTCCATCGTGATGTTGGCGATGCTGTTGCCCTTCTTGTTCACCGCGTCGGATTCGCGCAGGCGTGTGTTATAGACCACGTTTACTTTGGCCTCGCGCGCCATTGCTTTGAAAACATCTTCGGCGACGTGCGGCTCAAAGTCCCAGGTAACAGGCTGGTTGTAGTGCTGCCCCACGCGTTTGAAAAACTCGAGCGAGATGCCGCCGATAGTCTCCTTCCTTCCCGTGTCCGAATGTCCCAGGCCGCTGGAAACCATGCCGCCCAGGTGCGCACCCGGCTCGACCAGCGCAACCCGCGCGCCCTGCCGCGCCGCGGCTACTGCTGCCACCACTCCCGATGCCGTCGCCCCGTAAACCACCACGTCGTAGGAACCGCCCGCAGCAAATGCCCGCGAACCACCCATGAGTGCGCCACCCAGACCTGCCAGTGAACTCTTTAAGAAAACACGCCGTTTCATCATTGTTCTCCAATTGAGCTGCCAACAACAGGACATAGAGTATTGCTTAGAATCCACAAACAAAAAAGATGCTTCTGAAGGATCGGAGGGTTTGCTTGCGGGGCCGCCACGATCAATCGTTTTTGATTGACCGAGAGCTATTCAAAATGATGGTGAATCGTGCCCGCACAAATGCCCGGTATCCGACCGCGAACTACCTGCTTCCCGGCTCCAGCGCCTGAATCAGCGCCCGCATGTAGCCGAGCGCGTAGGCCATGCCGGCGTGCCATGGAGCAGCGCAGGTCATCTGCGGCGTGTGGTCAGGAATCATGACGCCGTCGTAGCCGTTCTTCAGATAAATCCGCATGGCACGCACAAAATCCACATCACCTTCGTCGAGGAACACTTCGTGATACTTCGGCACCTTTCCGCGCACGTTGCGGAAGTGTACGTAGGCGATGCTCCTCTGCCGGGTCAGCTTGTCGATGGTCTCATAAACGTCGCCGTCGGCCATCTCGGCAGTGGTCCCCAGGCAGAATTCAATGGCGTTCGAGCGGCTGGGGTAGATGTCGAGCAGACGCTGATAAAGCGCCGGACGGTAGACCAGCCGCGCCGTGCCTCGGATCTCCGGCATCGGCGGATCGTCAGGATGCACCGCAAGGCGTACACCAGCCTTTTCCGCCACGGGAACCACCTCTCGCAAAAAGTCCTTGAGACGCTGCCAGAGCTGTTCGGAAGTCACCTTGCCAATATTTCCCGGCGGCGCGTCAGGATCATAGGTCATGTTCCAGACCTGCCCTTTCGGGATGGGAGTTTCTTCGGGCCCTTCCGCTCCCAGAAATCCAACCGACTCCGCCCCGCCGCGCGCGTACGGACCCTGCACGTGTCCCCAGACGCCCGCAATGCTGAAGTTGTAGCCCAGAATTGGAATGCCGACCTTCCCCATGGTTCGAATGATGTTCTTGACGTCTTCAAACTGCTGCTGCTTCTTTGGGCCATCCAGCAATATATCGTGCCAGTGCGAGGGGTCGAGGTTTTCGATGGCTTCAAGCTCCAGCCCCTCGGCGTTTACCGCCTTCTTCAGGCCGCTCAGCTCTTCGAACGTCCACAGATGGCCCTGCTGGTGCGTCATGCCCCAGTTTCGTTGGCCGTCGGTCGCGGGAATCTTTTCCGTCCCCCAGTAGTCCACCCAGTGGGCCACAATGTGCGTCGCGCCCGCCTGGCGCGCAAACCGGAAATTCTCCGGGCTCAGCATGTGCCGGTAAAGTCCAAGGCCGATTTTCATACAGGAATTCTATACCACTGCCTGGCAAAAGAGCAGATGGCATATGGCAGGTTGGCATGGCGTCGGGTGAGGCGCTGAGAGCCCTGCTCACAACATTGGAAATGCCGCACGCGCGAAGCTGCTTTGTTTATAAACCAGCCATCTCAGCGTTTGGCCCGTTACCGGCGCGAGGGCGGAAGCGCTTCAGCAGGTGCCGTCCTCCAAGCACAGCCAAGGTGGCCACACCCAGCACCGTGATCGCCAGCCAGAAATAGAATGTAAAGTCGACAGTCGAGACGTATGGCCCGAAAAAAGCTGGTCCGAGAGGCCCCGGCGTGAAACGATAGATCTGCGTCCCAATCGGTGTGCGGGTGGATTCAATGAGGTTACGCAAGATTCCGAGTTGGCTGGCGTCGCCAGTCTGGAGGAAGTGCGTGTAAATTGCCGCGTAGGGACGGTAGGCAACGTAGAGCGTGACGCTGGATACCAGCAACCCAACGGCACCCAGAAATCCCAGCCCTGTTGTAACGGGTCCCATTCGCAGTTTTTGTGGTTTCAAACTTCGGCTTTTCGCCAGCACAATCATGAAGGCGACTAGCAGCAAGAAGCCGGACAACAGCATTGCGGCGTCCGCGAGTTCCACGACCAGTGCATTCCAGGGGGTGACACCAAAAATGCCACCCTGGTTCTCCATTCTGCTGCGCCACGCTAGGCGGCGCTGGCCCAACTCGTGTTCAGCCGTTGAAGCGAGGCCGGCAAAATAGGCCGATTGAGGATCATTGCCCATCTTTTTATAAGCCGCCGCCAGGCGCGTATAAAGCCCCGGCATGATCCTGTCCACAAATAACGGGTAGTCGTTGAATGCATCGAGCATGTGGACAAAATGCGCAACCTGCAGGTATTCTTCGACGGCGCCTTTGGCGTTTCCGCCGGCTTCCAGCTTGTCGCCGGAGGCCATCGTCAGCTTTGCGTAACGAAACAAATTAACCAGCGCGTAGGAGGGCAACCTGGCTCTGATACCGCTTTCCACAAGATAGTAAGGGTCGCTGAGCTTGTAGCGCTGCGCTACCTTGCGGTCAAGCGCCTGCAACTGCTCCGTATAGTCGTCAATGCGGTTTGAATTGAACGCCCGCGCCATCGCATCCACCCACGCAGCGTTGGGTTGTGGGTGATGAAAGAAACTCCCGTCATTAATGTCCTGCAGGTCTTTGCGTTGTGCCACGATCAGGTACGGCACAGCGTTCCCCGGGTCCCACTGTTCAAGTTTTTGGACCCAGCCGGGGACACTCGAAGCAGTTGAAAAGCGCCCACCGACAATGCCCAAGACCCAGGTGAGTTTTGGATCAAGCCGCACAGCTTCATCGGCCAGCTGCACGCTTTCAGCACCGTCATGGAGCCGCACCGCAACAAAGGCCATTCCCTCCGGGTCACGATTCTTCTCAACACGCCGAGCGAATGATTCAATCTCCGGCTGCCGGTACCCCTGGTTGGGGTCAGCGTGGATGACGCTCTGCCACTGCGCAAGCGAAACACGAAATGCCTGCCGGAATACCGGAGCGAGAAAAAACAATAAGACAGCAGCGAGACAAGCGCCGCCCACTAGCAGACTGGCTTTGTGCATTTTGGCCTCCCTTGCAAGCGGATTGCCGACGGGTGCGGCTCGGCGGTTCCTCGCTGGCAGCAGCAAAGCGATCAGAGCCTGTTTTGCCAGCACGCCCGCGCCGCCCAGCGACCACGCCAGCGCCGCCCAACTTCCTTCGATGGAGTAGAGTTCGCCCAGCATGGCGTTGCCCCATTCGCGCGCGTCGCCGGGGGCCAGGCGAATTCCCGCCCGGAGTATCCAATCCGCCACGCGGTGCAACAGCGTGTTGGGCATCATGCACGCCCCCCCGCCGTCGCCGGCTTTCGTGTAGCAAGCTGCTTTCGCGCTGCAACGCGTTCGGACTTAACCAGGTCAATTCCTTTGGAAGTCAGGCGGTAGGTATGCCGGGGCGGAACACCTTCTCCCGCATGTTCCCAGTGGGTCTCAAGCAGTTGGTGTTTGGCAAGGCGCATCAGAATGGGATAAAGGGTTCCTGATTTAAGCTCCGTTTCCCGGCTCAACTCGTAGCCGTAGAGCCAAGAGGCGGGCTCCATCGCAAAACGGTCCAGCACTTGCAATGTTTGCTGCGAAAGGCGAATGGATTTCATGCAGGAAACTCTACATATATAGATTTTACTTGTCAAGCGGTTTCTTCTGGCCCGAGGCAATGCCTGTAGCGCACCCACTTGCCGACGGTCTGCGATTCAAGCCCGCCCGTGCAGCCTTGGGCAACCGGTCACTGACCGGTGACGGCTATCACAGAATCGTGATATCCAATTTGCTAACTTTCAGGTGTAGTCTGCGAGCAGGGTAACTGGGAACTTGTCCGGTCAAGGTGAGTGGCGCCCTCTCAGAGACGTGCGGGGCCGTCAAGTTGTCTCCAGAAGGGCGGCGACTCCACAGAAAGGAGTTGAGCCATGTCCAACCGATGGGTGTTCCTCGCAGCTTTTCTGACGGCCACTTTCATGGTGGCTGGGGCTTTTGCGCTTCCACCCTACTTCTATTTCCAATTGGCTGCATCGTCGATCTTTATCGCAATCAGCCTCATGGTGTTCTTTGGAGAAGACCGTTATTCCTACATGCTGGGAACCGTCTTTCCCCCAGTGTGGTTCATCGTGGATGTCCTGATAGGCGGACTTTACCCCGATTTCCGTTCACTCTTCCGGTGCCTCGGAGGGCAAGACATCAGTTCCATGAGCACGCCTCTCAATGGCTTTGCACGGCTGACGGCCATTTTGCTGTTTGCTGTCAGTCTCGCCGCCTGGCGACGCGAGGTCAATGAGCGTTTCTGGGGCAAAACCTTCTGGACGTGCCTTATTATCTCAGTCGTCTATGTGGGAATCCTCACAGTATGGTATCTTAAGCTTTTCCCTTCAGGTCGCTGAGTATCGCTCATGCTGATTGGTCACGTCGCAGTTGCGCTGGGTGCAAAGAGGGCATCGCCCAAAACCTCGTTCGGGACGCTGTTGCTGGCAGCGCAGTGGCCGGACCTTATCTGGCCCCTGTTCCTGATGTTGGGGTGGGAACGGGTTCGCATCGTTCCCGACATCACAGCCGTTAGTCCTCTGGATTTCACTAGTTATCCGCTTTCCCACAGCCTGCTGGCCGACTTCGGCTGGGGACTGCTTTTCGCAGGGATCTATCTAATCATCAAAAAGAACAAGCGGGGGGCGTTTGTCATCGGGGCATGCGTCATCAGCCATTGGCTGCTGGACTTTATCAGTCACCGGGCGGACCTTCCCATCTATCCCGGCAGCCATCTGGTGGGGCTGGGGTTGTGGCACTCGGTGTCGGCAACGCTGCTGGTTGAAGGCGGTTTGTTTGTCGCCTGCGCCAGGATTTACAGCAAGAGTACCCGCCCGAAGGACAAAATCGGCGAGTACAGCTTCAAGACTTTTATCGCAGTCCTCGTTTTGATCTACCTCTTTTCCCTGATGGCTCCGCCTCCGCCCAGCGTGAACGCCGTGGAATGGACCGGCGTCTTCAGTTGGTTCTTCATCGCCTGGGCCTATTGGCTTGACGACCACCGCCCGCCTGTAACCCCACCACCCCCCGGCATCGAACCCGTCAACTGAGCCTCGGTTGCTTAGGCGGCAGGATCTGGTAAGTCACCTCTCAGTTTAAGGGGAGAAAGCAAAACATGAAGTACGAGAGGTTCGAGCGGGCATCCGCACGCATGGAACACTACGCCCTGCATGCGCCTCCCGCGGCGTTAAGCCTGCGATTGTCCCGCTCACGCCATATTCTGCCGCGCCCGTCCGAATGCGGCGAGAGCATTGTCCCGGTAGATTTTCTTGAGCAAAGCGTCGGGCAGGCCGAAGCCGTTCAAATACCAGTGGTAGCCAAACTGAAAGTGGTAAAAGTGCTCGTCGGCCGTCTCCAGTATTCGGAACGTGGTGCGGTACATCTCCTGCTCGTATCCCATGTCCGTTCCATAGAGGATGCGGTCAGGATATTTGCTGAAGAACTCCGCCACAAAGCGAGGGATGCAGCCGGTCTCGGCGTAGCGGGCGCCAATGTCGGCGTAAAGGTTGGGGTTGCGGTCAAACATCTTGCCGAGTGACGTAAGGTCGTTGCACTGGTTGGTAAGATGGCAGGCGAAGAATATCGTCCTGGGGTGCTTCTTCACGGCGCGCTCCAGGCTCTCGATCAGCTCCTTGTGCCCCATGACGCCCGGCTTCACTTCAATCCGCCACTTGTAGGCGTTCATCAGCCCGTCGTTTGTCTGGTCCATGGGCTGGTATGCCCACGGAGGGTCAGAGACATGAATGCTGACCGGCATCCCCAGCTTTCCGCATTTGTCGAACAACGCATCCAGCTCTGGATCGTCGGGGTGGGGCCGGGGCCCAGTGGACCGAACCCGCCAACTTGCCGGCTCCGTCCCCATGGGAGCGCCAATGCCTCGCCCTTTATCCACCAGTTCACCTACTCCGGTCGCCCCCAGGTCATGGCACCTTTCCAGAGCTTCCAGTGACTGCTGCTCGAACCCGGGCGAATCGAATTTTGTGAAATCGAATCCGCACCACATCTCAAACCGGTCCTTGTGCTGAGCAAAACGCTTCTGAATTTCGTTGAACCGCTCGCCGCTTGCCATGGTCAGGACAACGCCCTTTTCCAGGCCGACAGCGTCCATGTTCCTGACCCACTGATCCACGTCGGCCACTGTGCGCGCGTAGGGATGCGTGTGGCAATCGATCACCGGGTATTTCGCCCTGGTTATCCGTGTCTCCGGAATGTTGTAAATCGACTTTGGGCGGTAATCCTTCAGCAGCAGGTTCTCTGGCGTGATCTGCCCCGCGGGAGCAGGAGCCTCCTGCGCGGCCGCTCGCCCTGGCCGCCTGCACGGGGTATCCCGATTGCCGCTCCGGAAAGCACTGCGAGTGATTGTCTGCGATTCATGGTGTTTGCATGTGGCGCCTGAGGTGGATCAATCCGCGGCAGCCTTTCTCCTCATAATAATTTTGCGGCACCCTGGAGCGAGCTCAATGTACCGGAAGTCCAGTATGAAAATGGAAAAGCCGTGACCCGCTCCCTGCCGCATTCACGTGCGATGGTACACCCCCGATTCACGCTGTCAAGCGCTTTCTGGGTTTGCGGCGATGGGTGGCTCATCGAGGGAGGGAAAAGACCTGCAACTGTGATATTCTTGGTTGCAGTTTGCGGTGTGGGTGTCCCGTTAGTTACCCTAAAGATGCGGGAGAAATCCGACGATTCATACGCAGGCGGGCCCAGCGATGGAAAACAGGTATCACGCCACAAATTCTGCGACAATCATTAGCCAGCCTGATTGGCCCCCGGCGGAGTCACCTGCTGAGGCGGCTGAGGTGCATTCCGAGGGCGGCCATCACCTGGCAAGTTATGTTCCTTCTGAGATCGGGCACATCGGCCGCGATCACCAGACTGCTCTGCCCCGCATAGCCAAGGACCCTCATCTCACCCGGTTAATCGACCAGGCTCTCCGGCAAGTCCCGACGCGGCATGAAATCTATCCTGGCGACGCCCGGCGCATGGACTTTCTCCACCCCGAGAGTGTGCACCTCGTTGTTTGTTCGCCTCCCTACTGGACGCTCAAAGAGTACAGGGATACGGAAGGGCAGCTCGGCCATGTCTCGGACTACGAGGGCTTCCTTGCAGAACTCGACCGGGTCTGGTCGCATTGCTATCGCGCCCTCGTGCCGGGCGGGAGGCTCATCATCGTTGTAGGGGACGTCTGCCTGTCACGGCGCCGGAACAAGGGCCGCCACACCGTTGTGCCTCTGCACGCCTCAATTCAGGAGCACTGCCGCAAGCTCGGATTTGACAACCTGCAGGGCATCTTCTGGCACAAGATTGCCAACGCAGCGTACGAAGTTGAAAACGGTTCCGGCTTCCTGGGCAAGCCCTACGAGCCCAACGCGGTGATCAAGAACGATGTCGAATACATCCTGATGCAGCGCAAGCCGGGAGGATACCGAAGTCCCTCCGTGGCAACGCGCGTCATGAGCGTGATCTCAGAGGAGAACTACCAGAAGTGGTTTCGCCTCGTGTGGGACGACCTACCCGGCGCGTCAACCCGCGACCACCCTGCTCCGTACCCCGTCGAACTTGCTGAAAGGCTCATCCGCATGTTCAGCTTTGCGGGCGACACGGTTCTCGATCCCTTCCTGGGAACCGGCAGCAGCAGCGTCGCAGCGGCCCGATGCGCCCGCAACAGCATTGGTGTCGAGATCGACCCGCATTACCGGAAAATGGCGTCTGACCGTCTCGCTCGGGAAACAGCAGGTCTCTTCAGCCAGGTCACGCTTCAGGTTCACGGAGAGTAGCATCGCAAATGGACAACCCATCTTGGGCGCGGGTGGCGGGGCAGAGGCTGAACATGGGCGGCGCGAGCGCCTTTATCGACCACGCGGACGCGATCGGTTCCACCACCATGGAAACAGACCCCAGCGGCACCGTAGACTGGGATGAGGTTAATGGCCCCTGGGGGCAGGTGTGGCAGGAGACAGGCACGCGGCAGTCGGAGGTGTTCGCGGGGATGGATTGGCAGGTCAACGACCCCTTGATTCCTTCGGCTACTCGCGAATACAGCGACGGCCTTGGTCGCTGGATGACCCCCGACCCCGGCGGCACGAAGGTGGTCAACATGGCAAACCCGCAGACGTGGAATATGTACGCCTACGTCACCGACAACCCCACCACGCTCAACGATCCCAGCGGGCTCGCGGCGTGCAGCTATACAAATCTGAGTGCGTGCTTTGAAGTGCTGAACAACGCCCACGCATCCGCCTCCGAAGAGAACTCAAGTCATCAATCGGCGTACCCCGCCAACTCGAAGCATAAGCAGAAGCCGAGCGAGTGGCCGCACGGCGGCGGTGTGGGCGTCGGGGGGGCCGCCGATGCAGGCGTCGTAATCACCGGCGCTGCAGCGACTGGCTCGATCGCCGGAGGCGTGTTCTATAAGCCAGGAAAGGGACTGTCCACCGGAGCCACGACCACCGGAGGGGCGGTCGCCTACGCAGGGAAGAAAGACGCCGGCGCACCCAAGCAGGACCGGCCCGCACGAAATCTGGGTGCTTCCGCAGGAGCGGGCGCGTTCGTGTTCGTAACGAACGCCACGTCTGCAAACCAGCTATCGGGCCATTTTCAAACGAGGACGCTTAACGTCGGCTACGGTCCGGTGCAGGCCACCATTCAGCTATCAACAGGCAACGGTATCTGGGAACTCTCAATCAGTCCGCCGTACGGCGGTGCTTCGATAGGTGGATCGGTATCCTCGATCACAACCGAAACTTGCTCGACGCCAGGCGGGTGCTAACCGGAGGCTGCCCATGACACTGGACGTAATATCTGGAAGCGCTGATTTGGTAATATTCATTGTGGCCCTGTTACTGGGTGCTTGGGTTTTCCTCGACACCAAGGGTGTGCTTCGCCTCCTCTTCCGACTGGGGGGCTGGGCCCCTTGGCGGCCTCGCGAGATGCCAACGATTTCGGCAGGATGGCTCGCCTTCCTGAAATGGGATGGAGGCGTTGTCGCCGTGTTTGCGGCGCTCGTTCTGATAGCGCATTTTCTCCACCGGTAGCAGGTAGCGATCTCTGAAAGCGAGTAGCAGGTAGCGCAGAGTTGTTTTGTAACTCTGCGGCTTGTTGATTGTAAATGATTGTATATTTAATAATACGTATATTAATGATTTCAATGTCGATGCCAGCGGCCAGAACGGCCGTGGAAAAGGCCGCAGAGTAATGCGCTCCGCGCACAACTCTGCGCTACCTGCTATTTCAGCGAGCGGGAATATTGCGGCCGGGGGTGCGCAACTCGTGGGGGCAGCAACAGGCGAAATCGAAGGGGCGGATCATGCGACCAAGGCCATGACAGCGGCCACAAGTCCGGTCGGTGCAATAACCCTTGTAGCCACAGGAGGTAACGTGCGGAAGGCGGTCAGATATGCTTCGTGGGCCGGTGTTCTTACCTCGAGTCCAAAGGACCTGCTAAACGGATCCGCTGTACAGGTCACAGCGAAAGTCCTTGAGTTCATTCAGAAAGTGAAGGATGCCTTTTAGTGCTGCTTGAAAGGAGCGAGTTTATGCCTGGGTCGGGTTACCGGAAAGCGATTGCAGTGGCAATGGGAGCCACGGCGGCCACCCTTATCCTCGTCGGAAGCGTGTTGCGAGTTGGATTTTTGTTTATTCTAGTCGGGGTTATATCTATCCTGCTTGGTATTGTCTATTACTGGAGGCGCTCGGACCCTTCCCGAGTGACGACGAAGCCCTTTTGGCTCTTGCTAGAATGCAGCCTGATCTTCTTTGGCGGCGCCGCATATGGCGTGATGCAATCCTGTCGTGATGGCTGGCATTGGGGTGACGTCTTCGCTCTGGCCTTTCCCATAGGATTGGGAATTTATCTATTATGGTTCGCGTTGAGGATTCGGCGAAAAAGTACGACTTAGCGGGCGGGTGGCGCCCCGATAGATCGGGACGATCAGCGAAGCTGAGAGGGGTTAGAAAAGCCGGATGTCACATCCGCCTCGATACTACGGAGAAAACGATCTTCACTTTTTGACCACCAGCACGTACCGACGCACGCCGGTTTTCAAATCCGAGCGCTTCAAGGGAGAATTCGTCGCCACGCTGGCAGAGTTGCGCGCCGAACTGGGATTCCGCCTCCTCGGCTATGTCCTGATGCCGGAACATTTCCATCTGCTGGTGTGGCCCTCCGAGGCGGCCAATCCTTCCCAAATCATGCAAAGACTGAAGGGGCGCACGGCGCGGTCAATCCTGAAGACTCTGCGGGAGGAACGGAGCCACGCCTGGTGCGTCAGGATGCTGGCGCGGTTTACGCTGCCCCCGACCGTGCACGATGAGGCGAATTGCCGCGTGTGGCAGCGGCGGTTCTACGACATGAACATCTGGAGTTCGAAAAAGATCAACGAGAAGCTGGATTACATGCACAATAATCCGGTGGAGCGAAGGCTGGTGAACTCCCCGAGTGAATGGCCGTGGTCAAGCTGGAGATATTATTTTTTGGAAGACAAATCGATCATCGCAATGGATCGGATGCCATGATGACAGGCAGAAACGTCCCGCTGCGCGGGATCGCAGACTCGACAAAACGCGAATCTGCGCCACCCGCCAAGGGACTCATGGGGGTGTTCAAGGAATCGGTCCAGGTGGGTAGCCACACAGTGACTGTCGAGGGTAAGGTTGTGAACGGAGTAGCCAGAATTGGGACGGCTTACAAATGACAGACGCTAACTTGCTCGAAGAGCGCGTGCTCGAAATGATGGTCAGTCAGTTCAAGGACAGCCGAGCCAGATATTTGCGCGACCAAATCCATTCGGCTCGGGTGGTGAGGCGGACTTTCACGGGGTGCGGGTTCTTTGTCGACATTGAAGTCCCCGAAACTTCCGCCGCCGTGCCCGATGAGCCGCGGTTCCAGCTCTCTGGTGTCTGCGGAAATAGTCCTCGTCTGCGGCACGGAATTGGATTCGTCCTGTTCGTTGAGCGCGGTCGGCTGAGTATGCTTGAAGCCTTCACCTATGACGAGCCGTGGCCTTCTGATCTGGAGCAAATAGCCTTGGCGTACGCGCCGGAGGAAACTGGCAGCGCCGAACTGGGATAGCGTGGCAGCCAAGCAGCGAGTCTCCCTCGCGGGTGGCGGGGCAGAGGCTGAACATGGGTGGCAGCAGTGCCTTCATTGACCACGCGGACGCGATCGGGTCCACCACCATGGAAACGGACCCGAGCGGCGCCGTGCAATGGGACGTAGTTAATGGCCCCTGGGGGCAGGTGTGGCAGCAGACAGGCACGCGGCAGTCGCAGGTGTTCGCGGGGATGGATTGGCAGGTCAACGACCCGTTGATTCCTTCGGCCACTCGCGAATACAGCGACGGCCTCGGCCGCTGGATGACCCCCGACCCCGGCGGCACGAAGGTGGTCAACCTTGCCAACCCGCAGACGTGGAATATGTACGCCTACGTCACCGACAACCCCACCACGCTCAACGACCCCAGCGGGCTCCATGGCAACTGCAACTCCCAACTCTCCAATGAGAACAGCGGATGCGAGGCTGCGGACCCCAACAACGTTCAGGACTCCACGCTCGTGGACCACGGTTCGGCAAAAGCAGTCAACTCGGCGAGAAAGAAGGCTGCGGAGGTAGCCGTGCTTGCAACCGCCGGATGCGTCGCGGCTGAGCCTTGCGGAGCAGCCGAGACAGTCGCGACGGTCGCCGTTGGCGTAGTAGCAACGGGCTATTTTCTTTACAAGAACAAGGATGCCATTAGGCACGTAAAGAGCCAAATCGAGGTCGCGGCCAGGCACATCGCTAAATTTAAAGATCCTTCGCACGACCCCAATGACAGAGGTGGCTGGCGGAGGGAGGTGCAGGCCGCGATCAAAAGGGCGAAGGTCTGGCAGAACCGAATGTCTCCCGGACTTTGGAAAGATGCGGTGGGAGCCTTGATTGACCAGGTACAGTCGGCGCTGCCCGGGGAATGATTTCACTCGAAAAACCTGAGCTAGAAATTGGGAGGAATTTTCAAATGCCAAGACGAAAGCGGCAGGTGGCCTCCGGTAAGACCAAACTGGAGTTACCGCCTGAGGTGATTAGCAGTCTGAAGGAGATGGGCCTTGGCCGCGAACTGCGTATGCTAAACATGGCCCTGAAGGGCGGCACTAGATTCCAAGACGAAGTCGACCGGCTGTGTCCGCCGACCAAGAAACTCAATGGTGCGTTTGACACCATATCTCCCGGCTTAGACCAAAAGCTATCCGGGGACTTTGTCTCTCGCTGTTGGAGCTGCATGCTTTATGCTTCTACGCTCTCTAGAGACCTCCGCGAGCTAGCCCGTTTGGACAGAAAATCCAGCCCAAAGGACCTAATATCTGTGCTCGCGGTAATCTACGAGGCCGATCTGCGGGGACTTCGGCGGCAGGCGATCGGGCTGCAGAGGGACATTGTCCGCCTTATCAAAGAACTCGGCGGCGATCCATCTGAGCAGTTGTTGCTGCCCCCCGAACGGCCCGCCCGCCGGCGTGCAGCTATAAAAATCTGATTGCGTGCTTTGAAGTGCTGAACAACGCCCATGCCTCCGCTTCCGAAGAAAACTCAAGTCACGATTCGGCGTACCCCGCCAACTCGGAGCGACGGAAGAAGGAAAACCTATTGGAGAGGGCCAACCAGGCTTACCGCCGGGCCATAGAGGAAAAGAAACAGCAGTTCCTCGGTCAGCAAGCAGGCCCGCCCATTGGCTCGAAGGAATATCTTAAACAGTTTACTGATAAAGTAGCCGCTGAAACCGCTTCCGGAGATAAAGAGCTTCTGCTGCCTGTCGCTCTCGAGCAGGGTGCGGTGCTTACCCTGGTCGCGGCCCCAGAGGTTGCCGCTGCGGCGGCGCCAGCGGCACAGGCGGGATTTGGGTATCTCTTAACGCATTCTAACGAGGCGACGGAATTTGCCCAAGGTGCGGTTAATGGTCTAGCGAGGGCACCTCGTACGAGAGCCGGAACTCTTGGAGGTATTGTTAACGCTATAATTAGATACTTCATTCATTAGAGGGTTCTTATGCGCAGACCGAAGCGTACGTGCCCCAAGTGCGGCACACTACTAAAATATGAAGAGATCATGCCAAGGGGAACATTGTTTCCTTGTCCGTCGTGCGGTGAAACTCTTCAGGTGTCGGACAATTACATATCATTGGCTTTTTGGGCGCCGATCTTGGCTCCGGCCCTGATCCTTTGGGCGTGCGGCTTGTCCTGGTTGCATCTCGTCGTCGTTGAGCTGATTGTTGTTTATCCTATTCTCTCTTTGTCGGTCAGGTTCGTGAAGTACGTCATTCCACCCAGGCTCGAGGTCTATTGGCCGAAGGGACCCGGGCTGCACCTGCGCGAGCGTTAGCGTTTTCAGGTCCCTGGCAAGTGGTTTCGGAACGGAACTGTGGGACTTGCTCGAGGTGACGGGTAGGTTAGGTTCGTTATTTGGCAATTTGTGTTTGGGAAACTAGGGTGAGTCGTTTATTCCCTTATCTGGCGCTGGCAAGCTTTCCGGTTGCCTCCCTGCTGGCCCTCAACCCGGTCAGGTTCTCCTGGGGCCTGCATCACGGCTTCGAACCCATGCCAGTTGCAGTGCGGGACAAGGCAGAGTCGGTTGATCGCTATTTCGACTTTGTTACGGACGCGCTTACGGCAGGATTTGTTGTAATCCTTATGTTATGGAGCGGGGTCGGGCCCGCAGCGGTTGGATTGCGGACGGAGCACTGGGGGAGCAATGTGGCAATTGGCGTCACAGCAGGCGCCTTGCTCATCCTGATCCAAATTCTCCTGGTTAGACGTTATCCCAACATGGAACCCCTTCCAACCACGGACCGGTATCAAAGGAGGTCGGTCGGACTTTGGGTGGTCGTATTCCTCGTCGGGAGCTCAGTGGAAGAGTTCTGGATTGCCTTCTGCCTTGTCAGTATGGCGGCAACGGGCCATTCTGCGTTTATCGCCATCACGGCCACGGCAGCCGTCTTCGGGGTGCAACACCTTGAGTATCGCCTGCCCGCCGCGCTCGCCGTCGCCCTAAAGGGAGCGGTCTCTGCGCTTCTCTTCCTGTGGCAGGGGTCATTGATACCAATGATTCTCTACCACTTTATAGGTAACCTTGGCACTCTCTATTGGCTGAGGCGAACTGCGTAAGGGAGGGCTTGCCGGCGAGCGGCGCAGGCATCTGAGAAAATCATCATCTTTTGTCTTGGGCGCGGGTGGCGGGGCAGAGGCTGAACATGGGCGGCGGCAGCGCCTTCATCGACCACGCGGACGCGATCGGTTCCACCACCATGGAGACGGACCCCAGCGGCGCCGTGCAATGGGACTTGGTTAATGGCCCCTGGGGGCAGGCGTGGCAGGAGACGGGCCCGCACCAGTCGGTGGTCTGGGCGGGGCTGTCCTGCGCCACTCGAAGCCGGAACGGTCCGCGCCCGAAGCGCGGACAGTGCCTAGCGTCTATGTGTAGGCTACACATGGAAGGCGGCTCTCAGAATGGGACATTTGGGATTTTCATTCGCCTTTCCTTCTCAAATTTTAATGCATTGATTATAAATGACTTAATTAAAATTCAGGGCCCAATTCAACTCTAACATTCCGAAAGTTGTTCAATCCCCGAACAGTGTGTAAAATTTGCATCTCTCGCGTAAGGTCACGTTCAACGGAAGGCCTCTTTGTTGACGACGCAGGGAACGTCAGCAAGGCTGCCTTTCGCTTCCAGCACATCGATCAGCGACCGGACGGTGCGTCCCGCCATGCCGCGGTTGGGATCAGTGGAGAGCCGGGTGATGCGCCCGGCACTGGCGAAGTGATGGAACAATCTTGCGCGGTCTTCAAGCTCCGGATCGCGCAATGGAGAATCCGGTGGCAGCGGCTCACGCTCGAAGACGTCGAGTGCCGCGCCAGCGATTACTTTTTCTTTCAGCGCCCGTGCCAGCGCCGCTTCATCCACCACGGGCCCGCGCGAAGTATTCACCAGGTAAGCCGTGGGCTTCATCATGCGAAGGGTCTTTTCGTTAATCAGATGAAACGTGGGCGTTGCTCCCTCGCGCACCAGCGGCACGTGCAGTGAAACAAAGTCCGACCCGGCAAGCACGTTTCCCAGGCTGGCCGTTTGGATGGTTCGTCGTTCGTCCGTGAAGCCGTTGCTGTGGCGCAGGTCCAATTCCGCCTGGACTTTGCTCAGGAAATCCGAAGGCGTGAAGCTCGAGTCATGGCACAGGAAGTTCACGTCGAACGCAAGGGCCTTCTTGATAAAAGCTTGGCCGATACGCCCGAGACCGATCACGCCGATGGTCTTGCCGGTGACCTCGTCTCCGAGGAACGGTAGGTAGGGGTGCCAGGCGCCCCAGCGGTTTTCCCGCACCAGACGCTCGCTGGGATACAGCTTGCGCGAGACCGCACCCAGCATGAAAAACGCAAACTCCGCCGTCGCTTCGGTCAGGACCTCCGGCGTGTTAGTAAAAGGGACCTTATATTCGTTGGCGTCGGCACGATTGATGTTGTCGAACCCCACCGCGTCCTGCGCAACTACTTTCAGCGTTCCTTTGCCCGCCTCAAAAACTTCACGGTCGATCGGGTCGCGCAAGGTGGTGATCAGCGCATCGACACCGGATCGCACTTTCTCGAGGATCAGACTTTTCGGCGGGGGTTCGAGCTGGTTGTAAACTTCCACCTGATAACCACGCTTGCGCAGCACGTCCAACGCCTCACCGCCGATGTCGCAAGTGGCAAAAACGCGAATGTTGTTTTTTGTTTCGCTCATAAGGTTCTCACAGATTTTTCTTTGTCCACGCGTCAATGCGGGCCAGAGCTTTCCTGATGTTCTCGACGGAATTGGCAAAGGAAAAGCGCAGGTAGCCTTCGCCCTGTTCGCCGAATGCCGTGCCGGAAAGGCACGCCACGCCAGCTTCGTTTAAGAGAGCCTCAGCCAGTTCGCGTGAGCTTTTTCCGGTTTCCCGGATATTGGGATAGGCATAAAACGCTCCCTGGGGTTCACGGCAATGGAATCCCGGAATGCGATTCAGTCCTTCCACAATCACTTCACGGCGCTGGCGAAATCGTTCCAGCATCGCATTGACCGAACTCTGGTCGCCGCGCAGCGCTTCCACCCCCGCCATCTGCGTAAAGCTGGCCGTACAGGAATTCGAGTTGGTCATCAGCAGTGCAATCTCACGAGCCAGATCCGGGGGCATCACGCCGTATCCCAGCCGCCAGCCCGTCATGGCGTAGGTCTTTGAAAATCCGTCCAGGATAATAGCGCGGTCGCGCAACTCCGGAAAGCTTGCGGGGCTCACATGCTCACCGTCATAAATCAGCCGGCTGTAAATTTCGTCGGACAAGACCATCACGTTGCGGTCCTCTAAAGCCTCCACCAGCGTTTCTGTTTCCGCGCGGCTGATCATTCCGCCGGTGGGATTGTTGGGCGAGTTCGTGATCATCAGCCGGGTGCGGTCGCTGATCTTGCTGATGATTTCCTTAACGTCGATGTCGAACCCGCGTTCTTCAGGCAAGCCGTAGGATACCGGCCGAGCGCCAACAAAATTGATCATCGATGCGTAAATGGGAAAACCGGGGTCAGGGTAGAGCACCTCGTCACCCGGCTCGACCAGCGCCAGGATGGTGTAAAACATGATAGGTTTCGCGCCTGGCGTGATGACAACTTCCGCAGGATCCACCGAAATTCCGCGCCGCCGGCCCACATCTTCTGCCACGGCCTCCCTCAGTTCCGGAAAGCCGGCGGGCGGCCCGTAGTGGGTCCATCCTTGATCAAGCGCGCGCTTGGCGGCATGCACAATGTTGGGCGCCGTAGGGAAATCGGGTTCGCCGATCTCGAGATGGATGACTTCCTTGCCCTGAGCTTCAAGGGCTCGCGCGCGAACCAGTACCTCAAAGGCGCTTTCAGACCCAAGACGGGACATGCGTTCGGCCAGCTGCAGTTTTCGCACTTGATTCGACATCGCAACCCCCCAAACGGCCAAGTGTAAACTGTTTACGCCTCAAACGGAAGGCAAGAGAGTGGCCAACCATTGCTTGCCGCGGGCCGTCCGGCAATGATAACGTTACGAAGGGACTGTGCGCAGCCGCGGCGGTTTATTGTTGCCAAGGAGAGCGTGACTCGCCGCAGCAGACGATCTGGCCAGTCTCCTTCATACAAGTACGGGAAATATGCGTTGGTCTTGGAAAATCGGAGAGGTGGCAGGAATCGGCCTCTACGTTCATGTGACTTTCTGGGCCCTCATCTTCTTTATCCTTTTCATGAACTGGTCGCATGGGCACAACCTCATCACAGCGCTCTATGGAGCTGTGTTTGTTCTGGTTATTTTTGGCTGCATCACGCTGCACGAGCTTGGCCATGCTCTGGCGGCCCACCGCTTTGGGGTCCGGACGCGCGACATCACGCTGCTCCCCATAGGAGGCCTGGCACGGCTTGAGCGTATGCCCGACGATCCCATGCAGGAGCTGTGGGTTGCGCTTGCCGGTCCGGCAGTAAACGTCGGCATCGCCGCCCTCCTCTATGTGGTGATCGTGTCGGCCGGAGGTGGAATCAGTTTCGGGCAGTTCGAGTGGTTCGGGGGCAATTTCCTGAACAAGCTGATGATCGTCAATCTCTGGCTGGTTGCGTTCAACATGATCCCGGCGTTTCCCATGGACGGCGGCCGCGTCTTGCGCTCGCTGCTGGCCCGGCGGCTTGAGTTCGGACGGGCCACGCGGATTTCCGCCCGCATTGGCCAGGGCATCGCATGCATTTTCGGCCTGGCCGGTATTTTCAGCGATCCTTTTCTGATCTTTATTGCACTGTTTGTGTGGAGTGGCGCAGAACAGGAAGCCTCCGCCGCCCGGATGCATATTTCGGTGGGCGATATCCCCGTACAGCATGTGATGCTGCGGGATTTTCACACGCTTCGCCCGGACGACACACTGGCGGACGCAGCCGGGCACGTTTTGGCGGGATGGCGCGAAGATTTCCCGGTCGCCTTCGGCGACCACGTTCTGGGCATGCTCACCCGCGAGGACATGACCAAGGGCCTTGCGCAGGGCGGCCCGGATCTGCGAGTGCGGGATTGCATGCGCCGCGACATTGCCACTGTCGATCCGCGCTTGCGGCTGGAGCAGGCTCTGGTTATGATTCGGGAATGCAATTGCCGCTCGCTTCCGGTCGTGCAGGATGGACGGCTGGTTGGGCTGCTGACTTTAGACAATGTGGGCGAGTTCCTTTCTATCCACTCGGCGCTGCGACAGGCAGGCCGCAAAACACGGGGCAAAACGGAACGGGACGCCGCACGGGAACCGTCTGACACGATACTCTAGTGCCAATACAATACTTCCACTACAAAGGCCTTGCTGACCTTCGCAGCCACGCTGCGGAACTGGGTGTTGACATTCCTCTCGTCGAGGACAGCGAAGAAATCCGCAGCATTCTTGCGCGGCCGGTTGAAATCAAAAGCCTCGGCGGAAAGACCTGGCGGATTGGAAATTCTTTCGCCATCCATCCCATGGAGGGTTGCGACGGCGACCTCGACGGCAATCCCGGCGAACTGACCGCGCGCCGCTACCGGCGTTTTGGCGCGGGTGGGGCCAAGCTGATCTGGTTTGAAGCCTGCGCGGTGGTCCCGGAAGGCCGGGCCAACCCTCGGCAACTCTGGATCCATCCCGGCTCAGCAAATCGATTGAGGGAACTTCTCGAAACGTGCCGCGACGCGCACCGTAAGGAATTCGGCACCTGCGAGGATTTCCTCGCGGTTTTGCAGCTCACCCATTCCGGCCGCTACTCCTTCGAAAAGCAGAAGGTGGCTTCCCGGCATCCGGTGCTGGACCTGTACCCGCTGGTCAATCGCGAGGACTTGCCGCCGCGCGAAACTCTACCCGAACTTGCCAGTGACGAATACCTTGCGGAGCTTGAAGACCGCTTTGTCCAGGCCACCGCGCTGGCCCGCGAGATTGGTTTTGACGGCGTCGATCTCAAGATGACGCACGGCTATCTGCTTTCCGAACTGATCGGCGCGCGCACACGCGAAGGCGCATATGGCGGCCCGCTCGAAAACCGTGCCCGCTTTACGCTGAATGTCGCAGAAAAGGTCCGTCGGCAAGTTGGCGATGATTTTCTGCTAGGCGTGCGCCTGGGCGTCTACGATGGCGTTCCATATGCTGTGGGCAGTGAAAATTCGATTGGAGTGCCGCGAGATTTTCCGACACCATACAATTACGGCTTTGGCACTGACCCGAACGATCCTTACCGTATGGACCTCTCGGAGCCCATCAAGTTTATCGGCTGGCTCAGGCAGGCTGGCGTGCGTCTGCTGAACGTCTCCCTCGGAATCCCATACGCCAACCCGCACCTCGGCCGCCCTTTTGACAAGCCGAACGAAGGCTACTACGAAACGCCCGAGCATCCGTTGCTGGGTGTGGCGCGGCACTTTTCCGCCACCGCGCAAATCCAGAACGCCTATCCCGACCTGGCCGTGGTGGGGACTGGCTATTCCTGGCTCCGCCACTTCCTGATCCATGCGGCGGCAGCCAACATCAAACAGCATCGCACCACACTGGTAGGCCTTGGCCGGGCAGTGCTGGCCTACCCGGAAATTCCTCGCGTTGCGCTCGACAAAGCCGAACTCGATCCGCTCCGCACTTGCAAGACGCTTTCCTACTGCACCTACCTGATGCGCTCAAAGAAAAATGAGCTGGGTCAATTCCCCACAGGGTGCCCGCCTTTTGATAAGGAAGGCTACGGCAAGATCATGAAGCAGGCGCGGGCCGCCAACCGACCCGCCGCCGAAAAAAAATAGAAAGAGCATTTGCCCGAAATTTCGCGCAGGCGCTGCCGATCTTCCGACCACTAGGAAGGACTGCCCAGGGATTTTGGGGGAGTGGTAAACTTGCTCCACTGGAGGGTACAACCTTCGGGCACAGAGAGGTTCGTTATGACAGACAAAGATTTTGCAGAGCGGCTGGAAAAACTGGAGCGCGATAACAAGCGGCTGAAGCGCATTGCCGCCGCCGGCGTTGCACTGGCCGCACTCCTTGGGGTGATTTACGCCGTCGCATGCTCTTCGGGTGGAAGTATAGCCAACGGGAAGTCCAGCGCAGAGAAGGTCACGGCGCGCGAATTTGATGTGGTGGATGGCGCGGGAAAAGTGCGCGTTCAGATTGCCACGGACTGTGCCCCGGCAACGAATTGCTGGCCCTCGATCAAAATGTTCGACAAGGACGGAAAGCCGGTTACTTCAATTGGCGCCGGCACCCTTTCCGTTTCCGGCGGGGCGCAAACAGCGACGTTGCTGCGCGACCATCTGCAATTCAGCGTTGCCGCCAACGGAAGCAAGCCCCGCGTCACGGCCGAACTTGGAAGCGGCTCGGGCGGAGGCGGGTTGCTGTCGCTACAAAGCAACAACGGCAGCTACGTTGTGGTCAACGCGAACTCTCCCAGCGTTGAGGTCAAGGACTCCCAAGGTTACATGATGGACCTGGGAGCTGTCGATCTCACCGCCGTTATTTCTGGCCAGACGTCGCAGACTACCGCCGACTCGATTGTGATGTTCGGGAACGACAATAAGCACCACCTGATCTGGCGCGCGCCCTGACCCCGTTATCGAAAAAGGAGGGCACTTTCGTGAGGGCGTTTATGGCATTGCTGGACAATTAGATCCGCGGAGTATTGACCGGCCATTCGGCAGATTGCAAACTCCCGGAGGCGAAGTTCTGCACGCATCACTTTCTTGCACGGATTGGCATCAGAAGCATTCTTCCACTTGCAACTAAACTTTCCCGATGGCTTGCAAACTTTTTGAGAACCTATAGTGCGCCCGTGCGTATTAGTTGTTGAGGCTTTCATCCTGAGTTGGCAAGTTTCCGGGCCAATCCGGGGGAACAACTGAAGAAGGCCGGACGTATGAAAAGAAGGGCCGGATTCCAGAGCCATGGAAACCGGCCAGGGATCAAGAAGTGCAGGCTTTGCGCTGCATCCGTTAGCCGCGGGGTCATTGATGTTCCCAATGAGTTCCAGGGAAACGACGTGAGATTGCCCCCTGTGGCGCGGCCGTAGCCTTGATCACCGTGCGTCGGACCGCTGTGCGCCTGGCTGCGCGCGACGGGTGTATAAAGCTGGTTCGCCATTCGACAACACAACAACACATCTGATCAGGAGGATCGAATGAAGTTAAGAAAAATGCTGGCAGTTGCGTTCTCGACGGCGGTTCTATTGAGCGCTGTCAGTCTACAGGCCGCGCGAAGCAAGACGCAGAGTGTTTATGTTCCTTACGCGGGCACCGTGGCAGGCACACACCTTAATAGTGGTCAGTACCGCGTGAAATGTGAGACGGATGGCACAACCGCAAAGCTTACGTTTGTGCTGAACAGAAAAGTCGTTGCAACTGTCGAAGGAAAGGTTGTGAACCACTCCGATGAGTACTCAACAAATCAAGTCCTTTACGACACGAGGCCCGACGGTACACCTGCCATCACTGAAATCCGGTTTGCACGCCCGAACCAGGCCATTACCTTTAAGCAATGACCCGCGGCGGTGCGGGTGCTCATCTTGTAACGACGGGTTTATGCGCGGGGCAGTAAATCCGCCGCTTGAAACCAAAGCCGTGTGGCTACGGTCAACTCCAGGAAGAGTTGACCGTGGCTACAAACTCAAAAACATAATCAGCAGCGGACGTGCTACCTATCATTTTTTCCAGGGAGGTGTTTCCGGAAGGAGCTTCTGGAACTCGTCGATCAACTGCGCCTCATAGTCGCCGGCGTAAGTCTTGTTGAGGAAGCGGTCGATGGCTTCATCGTAGAAACGCTGCCAGGATGCTTCCTCGTGGCCGGGGTTGACGGGATAAAAGAGTGCATTGTTGGCGCGAGCGGCGGCCAGGTCGCCGGGAGCATCGCCCACCATCAGCACGCAATCCTTCTCGTACTTCCCCTCAGTGGTCAGCTTCAGATGTTCTTTCTTGCTTCCCATTTCCTGCCCGGCAATCACCGCAGCGTACCTGGCGATGTCATGCTCCTGCCATTCGCGCGCCAGCGCTTCGTTGGGCGTGGCGGAAACGCAGATGATGTCCGCATTGCGCCGCAACTTCTCCGCACTCTCACGGAAATACGGAAACGGCGGAACGCCTTCCACCATGTCGGCAATCGACCGATTGACAGCAAGGCTCCATTCGAGCGTCTGTTCAAGCACCTGGTCGCGTGTTTTGGCCACTACGGCTTCCAGCGTGGGATTGCCCAGAGGCACCCCGGAATCAATCCACGCCTGCAGCGTGGGCACGGCAGGAATCTTGACGCCGCGCCGCATCGGCTCTGGCCACTCACGCAGAAGCTGGAAGGTGCGCGTCAGCGCCGGGAAGCGGTTGGTTCCGCGCCATTTTGAATAAAGGTTCACAAACTCCGCCGCCTCGCGCGCGTACTTGGAAATGGCCTGCAGCTTCCAGTACTTGATGATGTTGGGTATAAAACATTCTTTGTGCTTGATCTCCATCGAGTCAAACACGCAGCCGTCGGAATCAATGCCGACAAAGAATTCGTGCTGCGGCTTGAAGGCAAGTAACTGGTCTCTAGGTGAACTCATCGTTTCGTCTTTCCTGTCTGGGATTTGCTGAATTGTGCATCTTAGCGCAATCGCAGCGGAGTGGGAAGAGCGAATCACGGCCAAGCACTTTCCCCGGCGCGCTCTTTTTTCATTGCACAAATCGCGAACGACGCAACACACGAGCCACACGATGGCAAGGTATTTATTCAAGAAGTTTATTGACGCAGACCAGTTGGCAATGCAAACTAGTAGGCACAAGGAGGTCGCCCATGGCCGACCAAATTAATGATTACGTCAAACGGCCCATGCGGTATGAGAATATCGACGGGCTCGGCGAGTTGTTTTTCGGAGTTCTGTGGGCGATGCTAATGTTTTTGACTCTTCTCCATTCGACCGCACCTTCAAGTTCTGCTTGGCGCTGCAATACGACGTTCTTCGTATCCGCAGTCGCCCTCGCAGTTGCATATTTATATGGTTACAAAGCTCTTAAGAAGCGCATCACATATCCACGCACCGGGTACGTGAAGTACCGGTCAAACAGAATCACAATAAGGATTTCGATTGCGGGCCTGACGGCAGTTGCAGTAGCAATTGCCGCGGTCTTCCTGTTGCGCCACCCGGCGTCATATCCCCCCAATATGGTGAAGATGGCCTTGGCCTCTGCAGGGTGGGGTTTGTTCTATGCCTTCACCACCCGGATGGACTCGGTTTGGAGGTGGGTTGTCCTGCTAGCATTGCTTGTCATCCCTCCATCTGTAACTACGCTTCCGATGGGGCCGTTATGGTCTGACACTCTACCATTCGTGTTGCAGGGCCTGATTTTTGCGATTTCGGGCTTAATTGCACTTGCCCTTTATCTCCGGCAACACCCGGTTCCGGAGTGTGGTGCGGAATGAACGAACAGGCCAGAAGCATTTCCATGCTCGACCGGGTAATCCACGAGCCCGGACGGCTGATGATTGTGGCCATGCTTTCAGGAATCGAGGAAGCAGACTTCCTCTTTCTGCTGCACGAGACCGGTCTAAACAAAGGGACGCTTTCAAGCCATCTTGCCCGGCTGGAGGAGGCGGGATATGTTGAAATCACCAAGGCCTATCGCGGGAAAGTACCGCAAACCCTCCTGAAGCTCACACGGGCGGGCCGGAAGGCTTTCGATCAGTATCGCAAGATGGTCCACCAGGCGGTCGCGCGCTAGGGGGCTTTTGATTTTTCCAGGTGATATCCGCTGGCCTCCCAGGCGGTTTCTATTTGCGAATTGCGTCTGAGGTACTCATCTACAAGCTGTTTCGGAGCAGTATTCATAGGACAGTAGAAGTTGACACACCAGCGCAGACGCTGACTCCGAGCACAAAAATGCCACTGCCAGATACGGCAGCGATCGTCCTGGCCTGGTTTGCCTCCTTAACCCGCCGGCCACGAGGCGATGTAATCACTGTCACAGCGCGGTGTGATTTTGCGGATGCCGGCGTTTAAGTCGGAGTTTGAGCGGCTTATTCGTTTGCTGGGGAAGGCGGGACGAGGACCCTGCTGGCCGCGCTCTCGCTCGAGAGCAGTTTCACGGGTGCCATCGTTTTCACATTCAGCGTTTTGGCCAAATCATAGTCCTGATATTTGATCGTCAGGAACGAGTGCCCGAAAAAACGAACGCTGGTGACAGACTTGTTTGACGCGGGAAGCCAGAAGTCTCCCACCCGCCGATATTGGGCCACGAAGTCTACCTTTGTCGTCCACCAGGACGGCGGCTTTGCCGGCTGGCCTTCAATGCGCGTGATCGCAAAACTCCGGTCGTTAACCCAGATGCGCCCCTTGAAAAGGTACTTCCTGTTAACCTTGGGCGTGACGTTCAGAATGAAATACCCGTCGTTGCCATGCTGCTCGAAGCCCGCCAATTCAAAATCATAATTTTCAGGCGTGATGGCCACCTGGCGATTTTCGCCCGGATGGGATGCATTGTTTTCCGCCTTTATCAGGCGTTTCAAAACGTGATTGCAGATGTATGCGGAACCGCTTTCAGAAAGAATGGTGAAGTCTTTGCCGCTCGGATAGCGGTAGGTCATTTTGACCTCCATATCCGCGTGCAGCTTGAGTATGCCATGCAATTCCAGGTGATAAGTGCGCACCGATGTATAGCCCTGAAGGGCTTTCTCTCGGCGCCCGTTCATCTCCACCATCCTGCTTACAACCTGGGAAGTTGTCAGCGGAGGCCCGACTGTCGCGGCGCTTGATTCACCAGCGTTCAGTTTTATTCCCGCTGAAAACAGAACGGTCGCAATCTCCAGGCCAACCGCCAGCATCATCGCAGGCCGCATAACGAGGCTTCGTGTTTCAGCTCCGTGCCACAAATTCACTCGCGCGCCTCCCTGTTGTGTCTTTCTGCACCCATACCCTTTAGACGCTTTCAAGGGCACAAGAGTCCACATGAGGTTTTCATATTTCGCACTCGGGAACAGTGTTGATACAGTGAATGATGCCGCCTGAGGATTCAGAATCGGTTAGAATTTAAATTAAGATGCCAGGTGGCCGGGACTTTGGCTATCCTGACAGCCTTCTTGCCCCGTATCGGGCAAGCGGCCAGCACCTGCTGCGGGAAGACTGAAGTTTGAGGCGACGCCAGTGACACACGCGGAGCGCCGGCGGCCCGACAAGGCCCAGACCTGGTACAAGGACGCCATCATCTACCAGCTTCACGTTCGCGCCTTTCAGGACAGCAACGGTGACGGCATCGGAGATTTTCGCGGCCTCACGCAGAAACTCGATTACATCCGGGAATTGGGCGCAACCGCCATCTGGCTTCTTCCTTTTTATCCCTCACCTTTGAAGGATGACGGCTACGACATTGCCGACTACTACAGCGTCCACCCGAGCTACGGAACATTGGACGATTTCAAGGCGTTCCTGGAGCAGGCTCACGCGCGCGGCCTGAGGGTAATCACAGAACTGGTGGTGAATCACACTTCCGACCAGCACCCGTGGTTCCAGCAATCGCGCAGTTCATCGGACAATCCCTACCGCAACTGGTACGTCTGGAGCAACACCGACGACCGCTACCGGACCGCGCGGATCATCTTTGTTGATACGGAAATGTCCAACTGGGCATGGGATCCTATCTCCAAGTCGTACTACTGGCACCGATTCTTCAGCCATCAGCCGGACCTGAACTATGACAATCCCGAGGTCTGCGAGGAAGTTTGGAACGCAATGAAGTTCTGGCTGGAAATGGGCGTGGACGGCTTCCGGCTGGACGCAGTCCCTTACCTAGTGGAGCGCGAAGGCACCAATTGCGAGAACCTTCCCGAGACGCACGTGATCCTGCAGGAACTGCGAAAGCGTCTGGACGAAAATTTTCACAACCGCATGCTGCTGGCGGAAGCCAACCAGTGGCCGCAGGACCTGGGGCCTTACTTCGCCGACGGCAATGAGTTCCACATGGCGTTCCATTTTCCGCTGATGCCGCGGATGTTTATGGCCATCAAGCTTGAAGACCGCAAGCCGATCATTGAAATCCTTCAGCGAACGCCCCAGATTCCCGGGAACTGCCAGTGGGGGATTTTTCTTCGCAACCACGATGAGCTGACGCTCGAAATGGTCACGGATGAAGAACGCGACTACATGTACGACGAATACGCCAAGGAAAAGATCACGAAACTCAACGTTGGCATCCGGCGAAGGCTGGCCCCGCTGCTGGACAATGACCGCCGCCGCATTGAACTGATGAATGGAATGCTCCTGTCACTGCCCGGGACGCCCATTGTATATTACGGCGATGAGATCGGCATGGGTGATAACGTTTTTCTGGGCGACCGCAACGGCGTCCGCACGCCAATGCAGTGGAACGGCGGCTGGAACGGCGGATTTTCAACTGCCGACCCGGAACGCCTCTATTCGCCGCTGATTTCAAATGCTGTGTATGGCTACCAGGGTGTGAATGTGCTGTCGCAGCAGCGCTCGGAGCATTCCCTGCTTTCCTGGATGCAACGGATCGTCAAGCTGCGCAAGGCAAGTTCGGCGTTTGGGCGGGGAACCATTGAATTTCTGAACCCGGAAAATCACAGGGTCCTCGCCTATATCCGGCAGTGGGAAAACAACCGGATC
>JAJYLL010000058.1 GCA_021787735.1 Acidobacteriota bacterium
AAATCTCTCAGACGTGGGAATTGCAGCGGCTGGACACTCCGGAACTGATTGGCAATTTCAAGGTTTACGGCGATTTCCGGAAACATGCAAAGGAAGGAAAGCTTCCGAACTATTCTTTCATTGAGCCGAAATATTACTGGTGGTTTGGCGGCGCCAACGATCAGCACCCGCCCCACAGCATCAAGGCAGGCGAGGCTCTGATTGCGGACGTTTACCACTGCGTGCGGACTTCACCACTGTGGGACAAGTGCCTGCTGCTGATTGTTTACGACGAGCATGGCGGGTTCTACGACCACGTGATTACGCCCAAGGAAGCCACGCCCCCAGACCAGCACCAATCGCAATTCAAGTTTGACCGTTACGGCGTGCGAGTCCCGGCCATCCTGATTTCTCCTTACATTCGGAAAGGAACAATTGTCGGCGAAACTTTTGACCATACGTCGATTCCCGCCACGCTGAAAGATCTTTTAAGGCTGGATTCATTCCTGACCAACAGGGATGCAAACGCGCAAACCCTTTCCGGCGTCCCTGATCTTGCAAGCCCGAGGACGGATACTCCTGAGGATGTTTCAACCAGTGTGCACAGCAGAATTATCGAAGCAAGCCTGAAGGCACCGGGCATTGATGAGATTTCGACCGCGGCAAAGACGGGAATCGCTTCTTCCGCGCCGCTCACCGGTCTTCAGCGGCAACTGATTGGCCTGGCGAACAAACTTCCGACGGGCGAGGATCCCGAACTTCGCGCGCACCGTAACGGCCGCCCGCTGCGCACCGAGCACGATGGGGCCCTGCACGTGCGGGAAACTGTGGCGAGGTTCCTCCGCCACCTGGGCCGCCAGTGATATCTTACGTGTGACTGGGAACGCTGCCAGCTACTTGCGGCGAACGATGGCGGCATAGATTCCCCCGCAGAGCGCGCCGATGGTCATCGTGTAGACAACCCACATCACCAGTTGTGGCGCGACGGCGAGGTACATGAACTTCGGCCAAAATGCCAGCTTGTCGAACGGAGGCGGCACGGCGCTGTAGTGCGTTGGCCAGTTGCCCCTCATGGCAAAAAACATCACAATGACCACGGGGACTCGCGCCAGAAAAGCATAGGCTATCAATGTCTGCGCCAGTTCGCGCCACGGAATGTATTGCAACGCAGCGCCGCCTACAATCAGCAGCAGCCCCACCAAAATGTGAAAGCTGAACTGTATGCTGGAAGTAAAGGCCACTGTCGCGCCAAACCCCATCAGCACGAACCCGGCAATGGCGAAAATAATCGTTTTGCCAAAGCCTGAGGGTCTCAGGTTACGGTCAAACAGCTTGACGGCAAAGTAAGGCCCAAAGATGATGGGCAGCCAGCTGATTCCGATGATCGCAAAGCCGCCGCCTTCAGCTGTGCTGAACAGAGGAGCTGGCCAGCGGAGCAACTCGCCGGTCAGCCTTAGCAGTGTGATCACCAGCGTGATAATCGCCGGATACATAATGAGCCGGTTGATGAATTTCCTTGGTGGAAGTGCAGTGTTCGCCATGGAGGAGTCTCCTTCGATATATTTTCAACAACAGAGACTTTCAGGGGCCCGATTCTGAACAGGACCAGCACGGAAACTAATAGCGGGATTCTACTCGTGTTTATCCTGTTCTTCCAGCGGAATTTCTCCTCCCCAAACCAATAATCGGCGTTTCAGTTCTTTCCTGGGGGCCGGTTCGGCCCACGCTCAAGGTCCCTCCTTGCTTTCACCAGCGGGCAGGGATGCCGGGCTGGGAGCGAACGCCCTAAAGTTCCATCCTTTCCCTTCCGATAACCCTTGTGCATGAAGCAAGACAGGTGGCCGGGCCCTCAAGGCCCGGCATGCTTTTGTTCCACAACTGAGGGGAAAGATGGAATCCATTAGAAATGCACCAAGCCCTGCCTGGCAGGCGGAAAGCTGGGGATTTCCCGGTAGGAGTGAGCGGAATCTGCGGGATCTTTCTCACTTGTCGCTGGTGGTGTTTGTTGTGGCTGCTGTAGCAGGGAGCATTCTGGCGGCAATTTGGCTCTCGTCAACCGCTGGAACCGTCCAGGCCTCCACTTTTATTTTGGTGGCAGTC
This sequence comes from Acidobacteriota bacterium, assembly GCA_021787735.1. GTDB lineage: Bacteria > Acidobacteriota > Terriglobia > UBA7540 > UBA7540 > SCRD01. The sequence goes on from JAJYLL010000058.1 coordinate 2,080, forward strand.
ATGTTTCCGCTGCTTTCCGGATTGCTGGTAAAAGAAACATGGCACTCGAGGAAACTCAAAGCTCAGGTCAGAGACCATGCCGCCATGTGGGGTCCCTGTCGAAACTCCTCGAAAAGCAAAGATAACACGCCTGCCGGATTGCTGATCGTTTCCTCGGACCTGCGCGTCCGATTCTCCAATCAGAAATGCCTGGACAGCACATTTCAAGAGCCCGAAGAGGTTGTTGGCCGGAACATCGAGGAGGTCGTTCGGGCAGATGGTGTGACAGAGCAGGTCAATGCTCTGCTGGCGCGCTCTGACCCCGCGGCAAGCTGCTGCTTTAACACCTTTATCCGGGCAGGGTTACTCGGCGAGCGGTCCGTACACATTACCATGATCCGACTTGCCCCCTACCATGGAGAAGACCGCATCCTTGTTGTTGTTGAAGACCTGCTTTCTGACTGCCAGCCCCCGGTGAACGAGCCAGTCGCAGGGTATGTTTGCTGACTCAGTTCCTGTGCTGAATCTTATCACCTTGTTTCCTTTCATGCCCTGATACGCGAGCGGAATCGCGAGTTGCAATTCCGGGCTCCCTTGACGGCTGTGGAAGTATCGATGTAGAAGCGCCTACGCCCGGAAGTCAGCTTGGCGTTTGAACATCCTTGCAGCGTCTTCTGTCCTCTTTCAAGCCCTGCACGAACAGCCCATTTGACAATCCGATTGGGGTAGAATTGGGAAGAGTTTTCCCATGCGACAAAAGAGAGACTTTCCCCAGACTTCGTACGCTCTGCCTACAGCAGCCATCGGGTTTCGGCCGGAGTTTCTAGACTTCCGGCGGGGCATCCACGTGGGCGACCTGGAGGACAACGAGCGGATCACGCGCATCCTGAAACTCGGCCTGGAAGCGCGATACCGGCAGCCGTTTGTGACCGAGCGATGGGGGCGCGGTGTCTACTGGCATTGGATTGGATATCTGCCCCGGGCAAACCGCGAGGCGAAGCCGGTTTCAAACCGCGTCAGTTTCGGCTGCTCGAAATTCTTCCTTTCGGTTGATACCGATGAAAGGCTTTTCAAGTGCGGATTGCAGGTGGAGCGGGGGTACGTCAAAGCCCCGCAGGATTTTACTTCCTGCCAGCTTGAGCGTGACTGGGACTGGCACCGGCTGATGCGCGCGCTCAAGCCCGCCGGCCCTCTGGAAAAAGAATTGAAGCGCCTTGTCATGCGTGAAGGTTTCAGGATTCGCGCCGGCAGTTGGGAAGAGGAACCTGGCTATCTTACAAAAGCGAACTTTACGGGGTCTTCCGGCATTGCGCGCGCGCTGCGGAAGGCGCCGGGGGATACATGGACGGGCTTCCAGCTTTTTTACGCGATGGATGAGAATGATGTGCGCAGTTCAACCGGAGTGGACCTTGTGGAATCCATGATGGCCCTGTTTGAAGAGGTGACACCGGTGATGAACCGCTGCATGCAGATGGAATTGTCATGAACCCGATAACCCCCCTCTCGCATGCTGGTACCGTGCCCTTTTGGTCTAAATAAATCAGTAATTCGAACCTACCCCCATTGCCGGAGAAGGAGGGTCACAGATGCGAAAGGCAATGAAGCGAACGATTGTCATTATGGGAGCCCTGGTTGCCGTGGCGATGGCGGCATTTGCTCAGCAGTCACCGTTTTCGAACCCGCCGCTTGCCAAAACACCCGCCGAGAAGAAAATCCTGGCGGAACTTGTCCGTATGGCGAAGGATAATGAGACGTATCTGAGCGTTCCTCGCGAAGACGGCGAGGCGCTGTGGGTTCTGACCGAAGCCGTAAACGCCAAGCAGGTGGCTGAAATCGGCACTTCGACCGGTTTTTCGGGTCTCTGGTTCTGCATGGCTCTTACGGCGACGGGCGGCCACCTTACCACTTTTGAGATCAATCACCAGCGCGCGACCGAAGCGATGCAACACTTCAAGGAAGCCGGCGTTGCCGACCGGGTGACGCTGATTGAAGGCGATGCCCACCAGAACGTCCTGAAACTTAAAGCGCCGATCGACGTGGTTTTTATCGATGCTGACAAGGGCGGATACAGCGATTACTTAAAGAAGGTATTGCCGCTGGTTCGCCCGGGCGGACTGATCCTTGCCCACAACATCGAAATGGCGCCCGACTACGTCCACGCCGTAACCACCAATCCCGACCTGCAAACAATCTTTTACATGCAGGGAGCGGGGCTTTCCGTAACGCTGAAGAAACGCTGAAGCGTTTGGCCTACGCGGACGTGCCGGTAGAAGCCGGGACCTCAGCAGGAGCCGGACTCTTCTCCAGCGCCAGATCAATGGCCTCGTTGATGGTCTTCACGTAGTGAAGTTCCACGCCCTCCAGCATGTCGTCAGGAAGATCTTCCTTAACGTTGGGCTCGTTTTCCGTGGGCAACAGCACTTCCTTGACGCCGGCGCGCCGGGCGGCCAGCACTTTTTCCTTGATGCCGCCGATGGGAAGCACTTGTCCACTGAGCGTGATTTCGCCGGTCATCGCCACGCGAGGGCGAATCGGCCGGTTGGACAGAGCGGAAACCAGCGCCGATACCATGGTGATGCCGGCCGAAGGACCATCCTTGGGGATTGCACCGGCGGGAACGTGGATGTGGATGTCCTGGTTCTGGAAGAAGTCCGGATCAATGCCGTACTCCGTGGCGTGCGCGCGCACCCAGGCCAGGGCTGCCTGCATGGATTCCTGCATAACCTGGCCCACGTGGCCGGTCATGGTGAAATTCTTTCCCCCCTTCATCGAAGTAACTTCGACAAAGAGAATGTCGCCACCGGTGGGCGTCCACGCCAGTCCCACGGCCACGCCGGGCTGGCGAGTGCGCTCAACCAGTTCCGTTTCCGTGCGGAACCTCTGCACACCGAGAAATTCCGAAATGTTCTCGGGCGTGACGGTCAGCTTTTCCGGGTGGCCTTCGGCAATCTTGCGGGCCTGTTTCCGGCACAGCGTGGCGATCTCGCGCTCCAGGTTGCGCACGCCTGCTTCTCGAGTGTAGTGGCGGCTGACGGCGGCAATGGCTTCGCGGGTGAATTCGATTTGCTCGCCCAGCTTGATGCCGTGCTCCTCGGTCTGTTTGGGGATCAGGTGCCGGAAGGCGATTTCAATCTTTTCATCTTCCGTATAGCCCTGAAGCTCCAAAATCTCCATACGGTCAAGCAGCGGAGGCGGTATGGTGTCCAGCACGTTCGACGTGCAGATAAAAAGGACCTTTGAAAGGTCGAATTGCACGTCGAGATAGTTGTCGCGGAAGTGCGAATTCTGCTCCGGGTCAAGCACTTCCAGCAGGGCGGAGGAGGGATCGCCGCGGAAGTCGCGCCCGATCTTGTCCACCTCGTCCAGCATAAAGACAGGATCGCGCGTTTCGGCGCGGCGGATTCCCTGCATGATCTGTCCCGGCAGCGCGCCGATATATGTCCGGCGGTGCCCGCGGATTTCAGCTTCGTCATGGATGCCGCCCAGTGACATGCGAATGAACTTGCGGTCGAGAGCGCGGGCAATCGACTTGCCAAGCGAAGTCTTTCCCACTCCGGGCGGTCCCACAAAGCAGAGCAGGGGGCCCTTCATTTCCGGTTTCAGTTGCAGGACGGCCAGATAGTCGAGAATTCTCTCCTTGATCTTTTCAAGGTCGTAGTGGTCGGTTTCCAGCACCTCCCGTGCTTTGTTCACGTCCACCTTGAGTTCGCCGATCTTCTGCCAGGGCAGCGCCACCAGCCAGTCCAGATAAGTGCGCGTCACGTGGTAGTCGGCGGCGGCGGGTGACATCTTTGAGAGCCGGTTCAACTCGCGCAACGCTTCTTTGCGCGCTTCTTCCGACATTCCCGCGGCGTCGATCTTCTTGCGCAGTTCTTCGACTTCCTGATGCTCGTCGGCCTCGCCCAGTTCTTTCTGGATGGCCTTCATCTGCTCGCGCAGGTAATATTCGCGCTGGCTTTGAGTCACCTGGTCCTGCACGTCGGACTGAATCTTGGAGCGCAACTGCAGCACTTCCACTTCGCGGGCCAGCAGGTGGTTCAAGCGGTCCAGTCGGACTTTCAGGTCCAGGCTTTCCAGCAGTTCCTGCTTTTCCGTGCTGGAGAGCGAGGGAAGATTGGCGGCGATGAAATCCGCCAGGCGGCCCGGGTCATCAATGTTCATCACCACCGTCTGCAGGTCATCGGAAAGCGTGGGTGAAAGCTGCACGACCTGCTGGAACAGCGTGGTGACACTGCGCACCAGTGCGTCGAATTCGGCTTTCTTGTCTTCCGGAACGACGTCCGGAAGCGGTTTGACCTTTGCGCGGATGAAAGGTTCCATCTGGAGAACTTCTTCCAGAGCGATGCGTTCCAATCCCTCAACAAAAATAAAAAGACTTTGGGTGGGAAGTTTGATGATTTTGTGGACAAAGGCCACAGCGCCAATCTGATAGAGATCGGTGGGTTGCGGGTTGTCCACGCGCGGATCGCGTTGCGCGATCACGCCAATAAACTTTTCCCCCTCGGGCAGAGAATTGATCAGTTCCAGCGAACTCTCCCGGCCCACTGTCAGCGGAAGAATCGCGTTCGGAAACAGAACGGTGTCCCGAACCGGCAAAATAGCCAGATTTTCAAAGTCGGCGGTTTTCTTGATCTTTTCGCTCATCCTCAGGCATCCCCAGGCACGCAAATTTGGGCGCTGCTTCTAATCACGCGTTTGCATTCTATCAAAAGCTTCCAAACTGCAACATTTTATCACTTAAGACTTCAGAGGAAGCCCCACATGACCCTTCGCCTGCACAATCAGGTGAAAGACGCCAGGAAAGATCTTTTGTGATTTGTAACGCCCTCTATCCTATTTTGATGCGCCTTTCGGGGAAAGGGTTCATGGGCGGATGCGCGGCCGGGCAGGACTGGGACCCTGGCATGGCGTTGGCTATCTGGGAAGGCCATGAAAATGGTGAATGGGGCTAGGTACACGATTGAGTTGATCTCGGGTTCGTTTTGGGTTCGTTTTTTCGTCACCGCCTATTATCAACAACATGGCCGGGTTCGCTTTCGGGTTAGCTTTTTCCACAGCTACGTGTTTTCAACAACTTCCCGGCTTCGCTTTTGGGTTAGGCTGGGTTCGCTTTTTAAGGAGATTCTTTGTTTTCAACAGCATCTCGGGTTCGTTTTTCAAAATAACATCTTTTTTTGTCCCATTTGTCCCATTTGCCACCTGGATCAGCCCCGGCCAGGCTGAAAAAAGACTACCATGCTAGGCCACAAAAGTCAAGAAAAATCGCCCCGCGATGATGCTTCAGGGGCTGAAGCCCCTTGTATGGAGGAGCCTGCGAATGTCGGAGCTAAAGCTCCGACCCCCTGGCAGGTTGCTGAAAAGAGGTCTTTCCTCCTGTCATCTTGAGCGCAGCGAAGGATCTCGGCATTTACCAAATTCGGGGATGCCTCACTTCGCTCAGCATGACGAGGCGGCGTTCTTGAGCAACCTCCTGCGGCAGGGCCTTGGGCATGACTGATGTTTCCAGGGGGTTGTACCTTACAGGTCCAACAAAATAGGCACGGTGACAGGGTAGGCTTTAGCCCCTGAAGAAGACAAATCGCCACGGTCGCGCCATGGTAGATCGAGGATTCTTCCGGTCTGCGGTTTCGCAAAGCCGTGGCAGGACAGACCGCCCGTCACGCGTTGTGTAGTTCTTGTACCCGTCAGGAGCATAAATGTCGCGAACCCCCCAAGCAGGGGAGCGCACTACCTGCTTGCTGCAAAATCCAACGAGAAGCTAAGGCCGAAATAGACTCGGCGGCGCAGAGCGGGACGACCTGCTCTACATTGTCCGCTGATCGCCCGAGCGTTCACCGAAAGGTGACCAAATTCCACTTGACACTACAATGAAAGCCATGCAATATACATTGTATGGAAGAGTATAGAGCACCGAATAGCTTATTGAAGCCGAAGGATGAAGGCCCATCCGCAGGCCAATGGGAGGCACAGCTACGAAAGGGATGCCTGGAAATGGCTATCCTTGCCACCCTTATGCAAGGCAGGCGATACGGCCTTGAGATCCTTCGGTCGCTTGACGGTACCGCCAGCCTGGCGCTGGCGGAGGGCACCCTGTATCTGATTTTAAACCGCCTCAAAGGCGACGGTCTGGTTGAGTCCGAGTGGATTGATGCCGGCACGGGACATCCCCGGAAGTACTACTGGCTGACACAGGCGGGGCATGAGCGGATTCGAGCGATGGCCAAGTTCTGGGCGAAATTTTCAGCCGACCTTAACGCCTTGATGGATCCGGCGAGGATCTCAATGAAGGAGAATATCCGAGATGACGAGTGACATTACCGATGCCATAAACCAATATTGCGCACGCCTACGAAAAGCGCTTGGTAAGGGTTCTTCTCACGAGGCAGACGAAATCGTCCTTGAAGTCCGCAGTCACATTTTGGAGCGGATTGAGGCCGAGGAAACACCAACACCGGAAGCCCTGGCGAAAATATTGCGGGCCGTTGGCGATCCAAAGGAACTCGCGGCCGAATACCGAACCCAAACGATTCTCCACCGAGCTTCAAGAAGCACGTCACCCTGGCTTATGCTGCGAGCCACATTGCGCTGGGCGCGTAAAGGGACGCTGGGTGTCATAGCCTTTTTCACAATGGTCGTGGGATACGGTTGCACGGCTGTGTTCTTCCTGTCTGCCATGCTCAAACCATTTTTCCCATCGCGAGTCGGCTTATGGCTGGCCCCCGAGCACACGCTCAGCTTCGGATTCTGGAACGGACGCCTCTCGGCCACAGAAATATATGGCATCTCCGTGCGCCCCCCGGTATCCTTCGTGCTTGGCACGCTAAGTCCAACCAACGGACCCGTCCGCGAACTGCTAGGCCCCTGGCTCATTCCTGTCGCCATTCTTTGCGGCCTTCTGTGCCTGTTCGCTACGACATTTCTGGTACGCTCCCTGATTCGAAGGTTTGGAAGGCAAAGGCGGGACCTGCAGTTCTCACACTCTGCGTCGCTTGCTTAGATGCTTGGATGGAGATTTGCCTGGACGCCGAGATAGAATCGTGAAAATGCATGTTAGAAAGGTCGGCCCGTTTATGGCCCTGAGTTATGCCGCGGGCGGTGAATAAGTCGCAGCCTTTGCGATGCATGCGATGTATGCGATTCAGCAGCAGTACGCCCTACCCTGAATAAAACCCCCAAGAGTTAAACACCGACCCTGATGCCCTGCCTGGCTTCCGCTTACTGCTTTCGGCCCACTCCCTTCCGCCGCCTCGCCATGGGTGGTGAGCGGATTTCGCTGCGAGGGCGCATACAATCCAAACAGCGGAACGCGTGTGGCTCCGCTGAAGTTGTGCGGCGGGACAAACCGGCGCTGGTCCGGTGTGGCTGTGATAAACTGGTGGCACTGATGAAAAACGGGGCGAAGCACATTCGGAGATCGGACACTTCTTTTTGGACTGAAAGCCCTCTTGCCTGGCTGAGTTCATTCAATTTCACGCCAGGCGTTGTGAGCAGTAATGCTGCTCCTCCGTGCCGCTCGATGAGGGCACGCGGGCTGCGGCCTCAATGCTAATGAGGCCGCTAAAACCAGACTTTCAGAAGGAGGTTATGATGGGATCTTCACCTACGAAAGCTAAAGGAGGCGCAATGCCGTTTACTCTTCCTGCTCTACCTTATGCACCTGACGCGTTGGAACCTTACATTGATAAAATGACAATGGAAATTCACCACGGCAAGCACCATGCCGCTTACGTCAACAACCTGAACAAGGCGATCGAGTCGGTCGCCAGCCTGGCCGGCAAGACCGTTGAGGAACTTCTGGCCAACAATTGCGCACTGGTGCCGGAAAATATCCGGACCGCCGTTCGCAACAACGGAGGCGGCCACGCCAATCACGCCATGTTCTGGACGATCATGGGACACAAGAAAGGCGGCCAGCCGGCTGGCACGCTGGCAGACGCCATCAAGAGCACATTTGGCGGTTTCGACCAGTTCAAGGAAAAGTTTTCCAATGCCGCGGCCACTCGGTTTGGTTCGGGCTGGGCCTGGCTGGTGAAAGACAGCGCGGGTAAGCTGGACATCTATTCAACCGCCAACCAGGACAGTCCCCTGATGGAAGGCAAGTTCCCGGTGATGGGTCTGGATGTCTGGGAGCATGCCTACTACCTGAAGTACCAGAACCGCCGGCCTGAATATATCCAGAACTGGTGGAACGTGGTGGACTGGGACGCCGTCGCAAAGCGCTTCGCAGCAGGAAAGTAATCGCACAATCTGCCGTACGGGTTAGGAGGCTTACTGCCTGTAACCCGTACGCCTTTTTGGCACACAGCCGAACCGGGTCGAGCGCCCCACTGCTTGCGGCGTCAGTTTTTGCCCTGTTCTTGCGCCACCAGTTCCACGTCGATGGTAATTTTGACTTCGTCTCCCACCAGAACGCCGCCCGCCTCAAGCGCCTGGTTCCAGGTGAGGCCGAAGTCCTTGCGATTGATTTTTGTGGTGGCTGATGCGCCGACGCGCGTGAATCCCCATGGGTCTTTCAGCGGCGTGGTCGGCCCTTCAACGTCCAGCGTGACTTCACGGGTTACACCATGAATTGTGAGGTCGCCGGTCAGCTTCAGGCCGTCTGAAGACTTCGAGGCTTTCTTCGACTTGAAGTGGATGGAGGGATACTTTGCCACGTCAAAAAAGTCCGGGCTCTTCAAATGATTGTCGCGGTCCGGTTCGCGCGTGTTGATTGTGCTGACATCGATTGAGGCTTCCGAGGCCAGGCTTTCGGGATTGTTCTGGTCGTACACGATCTGGCCAGTAACCTTTGTGAACTCGCCCTTGACGTTTGAAATCATCAAATGACGAATGGAAAATTGCGCGGTCGAATGGGACGGATCGATATTCCAAGTGGTGATTGCCGGCTTTGCCGGAGATTGCTGGGACTGTGTCATGTTGCACCTCCTATTGGTACAAGATGTCTTTGAACGATATTCGTTACAACAAATATATTCGGAAATAGCAATCACTCTTCGGGCGAGCGCACCTTTTCCAGCAAAGAAGAAAGTTTCTTGAGGTCCCGCTGCGACACGTGCCCGAAAAGACTGCGGTGGAGTTCGGCCATCGGCTTGTCGAGCGACGCCAGAAGGCGAAGCCCCTCCGGAGTGATTCTCGTCGTAACGACGCGGCGGTCTCGGGTGTTCCTTGCGCGTGTGATGAGATTTCTTTTCTCCAGCCGGTCCAGCAGACGCGTGATGTCGGGATCGTGCGTCACCATGCGGTTGGCCGTCTCCCCGCAAGTCAGGCCCTGGCGCCCGGCGCCTCGCAGGATGCGCAACACGTTGTATTGTGTGCCGGAAAGGTCCGACGCACGGAGGAGCCTTTCAACTCTCTGCGAGAGTGTTTCACCCGTGCGCAGCAGGTTCAGGTAGACTTCCTGCTCGATGCTCGTGAACGGCACGTTTTGCTTGATCTCGGACTGGAGTTTCTTCGCCACAACCCCAATATAGTCGTTATAACGAATATTGTCAAGAGGAAGTTGTTGGCGAATGCTGCAACTGCGGTCGCACGGGGAGGTGCAAGATCGGCTCTCCCGGCCTCTCAGTTCAGCGGCTGGGGCTCGGCGCACTCCGTGGGCCCGTAAATCGGAGCGTTGCGGCCATTGGAGAGCCACCAGTCGAACCATTTCTGGAAGGTCAGGGCGGGGTTGTGTACGGATGCGAGGGCATTGTCCGCGGTCGAGAGATGAGTGAGTTGGGCCAGCGCGGCCCCTGCGATTTGGCGGACACCGGGGTCCGGGTCGAGGATTTCTTCAATGAGCCGAGGCAAGGCATGGCGGCTGGTTGTGCCCGCAAGGCCGCGAATAGCAGCCATGCGCACGGCAGGGTCCTGGCTACTCAGGAACGACGAGATAAACGGGACGGCCTGACTTCCTCCAAGCAGCCCTGCGCTCTCGATTGCCACGATTTGCTCGTGTCCTTTGAGGCTGTGCGCTAGCCTGAAGTAGAACGGCAGGTAGTGCTCATCGCCAAGAGCGGCCAAGGCCCGCATGGCTCGTTCGCGGATCGTGTCGGACTCGCCGGCCTGAACTATTTCAGCAAGCCGCTCGCGGGACTTCGTAGTGTTGAGTTTGTAGAGTCCCTCGATTGCAGCCCAAACATCCGTGGGGTTTTTGCTGATGTCGATAACGGTTTGCTGAAGGAACGGGTGCGCCAATTCCGTGACAGCCTGCACAGCCTGCCATCTTTGTTCGCCGTCTGTGCTCTTGAGATCCTTTAATACGGGTTGAAATGCAGCCTTGAGTTCCCACTCGGAGCCCTGCACAACCCGAATGTCAATATCGGCCCTGACACTGATTGTCGGACCAGGATGAGAATAACTGCCCTGAAGGTATGTTGAAACCTTTCGTGCGATCCTTATCTCATAGAGCCCGGGCTGGTCCATTTTATAGTAGTGGTTGACAAAGATACGTTCCGAGTGTGTCTGGCCCGCCTTGAGTTCTGTCATACCGCCAAGGCAAGAGCCGGCCCAGCCGCCATAGCAATCCAGCGCCGTTTTCCACTCGTGGACCGCCCGCCAGGCTCCTACGACTGTAATGTTCTCTTTGCCGAAGCAAGGTTGCCCGAACTGGCTGTCAACCCACAGAGCCCTGTCGCTGCTATTTGTGAAATGGAAGATAACGAAAACAGGTTCGCCGATAAGATAAGTGCTCTTTGCGGTGAAGAAGCGCCCCTGCAGGCTTTGTGCCGCCGCGCAGAGTGGCAAGCCGAGGCAAGAGCTGATTACGAGGGCCGCAATTCCGACAATCGTCCGCCTGCCAGCAACGGTCATGCACCACCTCTAGCAGTTTCCTTAGGCCCAGTATAAGGCGCGGTTGCGCTGTTTGCTACCTGGGTTCATGGTCCTTTCCGCCCGGATTGACGGGCCCGTTTTAAGGGGTAGTTTCTTTGGACACAAGTTGCTTGATGGCCCATTCGGCGTGCTCGCGGACGATGGCATCTTCGTGGCGGGCCAGTTCTTTAAGTCTGGGAACAAACCTTTTGTCGCTGGAGTTGCCCATCACCACGCACAGATTGCGCAGCCAGCCGCGGTACTTGGCCCGCTTGATGGGCGAATGTGCAAATGCCTGGCGAAAGTCTTCCTCGGTCAGTGCTGCCAGAGCCTCGATTGGAGGATTGAACAATGAGAAACTCCGGCCGGAAGACGGAGCCGGATCGTCGCCGGATTCCGGATCTCGATCAGAACTGCCGCCTGATATATCGCAGTCGCCGTAGGAAGCCGCCAAAGTTATTTCGATGGGTTGAAACTCTTCGAGGTGTGTCGTGGCTGCGCCTGCGCGCCCAAACCCTTTTCTTGCAGTCGCAATATCGGAGGCGCATAGCTGACGACTGGCTGTCTTGCTCTGCTTCCCGCTTTCCACTTTCTGCCTTCTGTTCCATGGGCAGACATCCTGGCAGATGTCGCACCCAAACAGGTTGGAGCCGATCTTTTCCCTGAACTGTCCCGGGATGGAGTCTTTGAGTTCGATGTTCAGGTAGGCGATACAGCGTGAAGCGTCAATGACGTGAGGTGCAGTCAGTGCACCAGTGGGGCAGGCATCCAGGCAGCGCGTGCAGGAGCCGCAACGGTCAGGAGCGGGGAGGTCGGGATCAAGCGCAAGGCTGGTCAGAATCACGCCCAGGAAGAACCATGAGCCCCTGGAAGCGTTAATCAGACAGGTGTTTTTGCCGGTCCACCCAATCCCGGAATATCGGGCAAAGGCACGCTCAACGATGGGCCCGGTATCTACGTAAACGCGCGTTTCCGTATCCGGCGCAAGCTCCTCTATGGCCTTTCTCAATTCCCCCAGCTTGCTGCGCAGGATCTCGTGATAGTCACGCCCCCACGCGTAGCGGGACACCCATGCGTGAGGGACCTCTCGCTGGGTTGATTGGCCGTGCCCAGTTTCGGTTTCCTCTGGTGAAGCAAGCCCGGCCGCCTCCGTGGAATAGGGGAAAGGCGTGTTGTAAACGAGGCCGACGCAAACCACTGATTGCGCGGAAGGTAAGACGAGCCGCGGGTCGTGCCGCCTGGGATTTTCAAGATAGCGCATCTCGCCGCCGAACCCTTGTTCAACCCACTGGCGCGCGAACTCAAGGTCCTTCCAGACGCCTGCCGGGGCAATGCCGGTCATATCAAATCCAATTTCAAGAGCTTTTTGCTTCAGCGTCTGTTTGAACGACATTTCCCACCTATCATAGCGCACCGTGAACAAACGGAATTTCTGCGGTTGAACGGGTCTGACGGTGGCGCGGCTGGAATTGGAAACAGAAAGTTCCATTCAACAGCACCTCCATTCATCAGGGACTGATCAGGAATTGGCAGCCGAATTGTGCCAACGCATTGAATCTCAAGGAGATTCTCTGCCGCCATTCAGCGGGTGTTTATTCCCGTCCAACCCTGTAAAACGACATTTCAGCACAAATTACTTACCTGTATGCGCGATGTTTCCTAGAATTTACACTGCTAGTTTAGATTAATGGCATTGCACTATCAGATTGCGGGTTACTTAAGGAAAGAAACCAAATAGCAATCGAAGCTGCGCTTAAGCCGTGAAGGCTCTGGGTTGGTTGTCAGGTCTGGAGAGGGAATTACGGAGATCGGCTTTTGCGTAGCGACAGTTTTGTTTGCGGGAGTTGTTCTAGGCCGGAGGTTCAAAGCCTGCGGCGGGATGACCTCGCCCGACGTGAGAGGAAAGTAACACCCTCCCCGATGTGTGGTGGGTGAATAATCTAACAAAGAGGGGTGCTGCATTATGCCACGTATTCGAGGTCAGCGAGCAATGAAGTATGTCGACCGTGCGGTTGCTTCGACTGCCGGCGTGATTTTTGATGGGATTCAATTTTTCAATAAGTACAAACCCGCCCCGGCTTTCACGCCCAAGTGGTCTGACAAGCCTCTGTTGAAATCCTGGCAAAAGACCAAGCCGACACTGGGCTTTCCGCGGGAAACCGATTCGCTTTGTCCCGGCTGTGTGAAGGAAGCGCGGGCAGCGATCATTTCAGGCGAAAGAGACTGGCATGACCTGGTTGATACCAAGGTGGGCGAAATCAAGGCGCAGATCATCGAGCGGGACGGCCAGGTGTGGATGGTAAAAGATTGCCCAATTCACGGCCATTTTGAAGACATCATGGCCATAGATGTGAACTTCCTGAAGTGGATTGAGAAGAACTTCCCTGGACGCGACATCCGCGCCCACAATGACAAGGACCTGCACAAGCACGGTTCCAGCACGGTCCTCTATGGCCGCGGCGGTGTGCTGACCGTGGATCTGACCAACCGCTGCAACATGATGTGCGACCCATGTTTTATGGATGCCAATCAGGTCGGGTTTGTCCATGAACTGACTTGGGAAGACATTAAGGAAATTCTCGACAACGCTACTAAGATCAAGCCGCGGCGGCAGATGTCCGTGCAGTTTTCGGGCGGCGAACCAACCATGTCGCCCTACTTCATTGACGCTGTTCGTTACGCGCGGAAGAAGGGTTTCAACAGCGTCCAGGCGGCCACGAACGGTATTGAGTTCGCCAAGAGCAAGGAATTCTGCAAGCGGGCGTTTGAGGCCGGTCTGCGGTACGCCTATCTGCAGTTTGACGGCATCGGCAACGACGCCAACAGCCACCGCAAGGTGGGCAACCTGTTTGACGTCAAGCTGAAAGCCATTGACAACATGCATGAAGCGGGCATCGAGATCATTCTGGTGACCACGTTGGTGAATAACGTGAACAACGACCAGGTGGGTCCCATCATCAATTTTGCCCGTGAGAACCCCAAGAAGATCGCCTTCATCGCCTTCCAGCCGGTTTCCTTTACGGGGCGGGATGAGGACGTGACGCCGGAACGCCGCATGCGGCAGCGTTACACGCTGTCTCATATGGCGGCTGACGTGAAAAAACAGGTCGGCATTACCGAGCCGACCCGCGACTGGTTCCCGCTCTCGCTGATGGGCGCCTTCGCGGACTTTGCCGATCTCGTTCACGGCCCGGAAGCGGAATGGGGCCAGGTGAGCTGTGGCTGCCATCCCAATTGCGGCGTCGGGACGGCTCTGATGGTCAATAAGGAAAACAAAGAGTGGGCGCCGGTGCCACAATTCCTTAACATCCCGGGCCTGGTGATGGACATGCAGAAGATTACCGACGCCGGCCGCGGCAAGTGGTTTTCAAACTTGATGATGGGCCTGGCGTTGCTGAAGAATTACAACCCGTTTGGCGCTCCGCCCAGCCTGGCCCTTGTCGATATTCTGAAGAAGTTCGACAAATCGTTCGCCCTGACCGGCGAAAAACGAGCCGACAAGGTCTACGGCGCTTCCAGTCCCGATCGCACGCTTGATGATACGCTGAAGCGGCGCTCGGACCCCTGGAACTTCCTCTTTATTGCCGGCATGTGGTTCCAGGACCTGTTTAACTACGACTTCCGCCGCACCGAGATGTGCATCATTCCTTACGGGACGCAGCAGGGCGAAATTTCCTTCTGCGCCTACAACACCGGAATCGGATGGCGGAACATCATCGAGAACATGCACAAGAATGCGACCGTTGGCGAGTGGTATAAGACGCACGGCAAGCATGAAATCTATGCCGCAGGCAAGAAGGTCAATCTGTCGGAGTACGAGCACTCACTGACCATCAACGCCGAAGACGCCAACAGGGTCCGTGAGCGCGAGCACGATATCCCGATGACAGCGGCCGAGGAAGAACGCGCGCGTCGTAAGGCCGATTGGGAAGCCAAGCAGGCGCGGGCCTACTACGAAGAGGTGGTCCTCAAGAAGCCCAAGTCCGAACTGGTGCAGATTGGCTCCGCTGAAAAAGCCAAGGAATCAGAAAAGGTACCTGTGTAGGTTTTTTCCGTGGGGAGTTGAGGCTAAAAGGCCGCCTGTCGAGATGATGATGGGCGGCCTTTTTGTTTGGGTGATGAGTGGAGACTGATGCGCGCTTATGTCGTCGTGCGGCAGGTTTTGGCTGCCGCTGCTGCGAGCTTGTGACGGTGTCAAAAGGCGCTACCCGACTTGCCTTGCTCCTGTGTTGAAGTTGCGGTACGATAAGAGAGTTCTCCGAGCCTTCGGGAGCTAAAGAGCACCCAACAATCCATGCCCCAAGGCCGGCAGGGTACGCGGAGAAATCCGAGTGCCTCCCGTATTTGGAAAGGGGAACATGCCTACGCCGAATACGGGTAGGCGTTTTCTTTTGTAGGCTAGGGTTGGAGGTTCGACATGCCTGCGGGACCTTCCCGGGCAGGCTCCCTGGCCATCACAGCGGGCGAAGAGATCATGCTCAAGGACAGCTACGGCCGCGATATTCACGACCTCAGGATTTCCGTGACCGACCGCTGTAACTTCCGGTGCGTATACTGCAAGTCGGCAGACTCGAAAAACTACTTCCCACACAAGGACCTGCTCGGCTGGGATGAGCTCATGCGCCTGGCGCGAGTCATGGCCGGACTTGGCATCAGAAAGGTTCGCGTGACCGGTGGTGAACCTCTGCTGCGGCCCGGCATCATCGATTTCTTGTCAGGCCTGAAGCAAATCAAGGGCATCAGGGATCTGGCGCTGACAACCAATGGCTATCTCCTGGGGCAGATGGCTGGGGAGTTAGCAATGGCAGGCGTGCACCGCGTAAACGTGAGCATGGATTCCTCGGATCCCGATAGATTCGCCGCCATCACACGAGCACCGGGCTCCTTTGAACGCGTGATGCAAGGTGTGGACGCGGCCGTGGAAGCAGGGCTCGGCCCGGTAAAGGTAAATGTTGTGCTGGTCCGCGGTTTTAATGAGGGCGAGATCCTCGGATTTGCTGAGCTTGCGCGGACGAAGAACCTGATCGTACGATTCATCGAATTCATGCCGCTTGATGCCGATCACAACTGGGACCGCTCGCTGGTGGTGACGGCGCGAGAGATTTTTGAGACGATCCATCCAGTTTTCCCGCTTGACGAGGTTCCGCGCCGTGAGGCGAGCGAGACGGCACTGCGTTATCGCTTCAAGGATGGCAAGGGCGAAATTGGGATGGTCGCTCCCGTATCGAATCCATTCTGCGGCGCGTGCAGCCGAATCCGTCTGACAGCAGACGGCAAGCTTCGCACGTGCCTGTTTTCGTTGGAGGAATATGATGTGGCGGGGTTGCTTCGCAACGGTGCGAACGACTCCACAATGGAAGAATACATCAGCCGTGCGGTTGATAAGAAGGAGCGGGGCCACCGGATCAACGAGCCGGATTTTGTTCAGCCGTCGCGGACCATGGTGTACATTGGCGGGTGAACGCAGAGCCCGCCCGCTTTTCATTTCTTCCGGGCGATCACCGAAGGCTTGCAGAATGTTAGAATAAAGCATCAATGGGTCTCATATGGCGACAAGCACTTTAAGCTTATTACCGGAAAATTACGTCGAACTGTCTGAGCAGGAACTGGACGCCCGCATAGCCGAGGCCAAGGCAGCGCTCGGCTCGCGTGTGGTTATCCTGGCGCATCACTACCAACGAGACGAGATCGTCAAATTTGCTGATTACCGAGGCGATTCCCTTAAACTCTCCCGCCTGGCCGCCAGCCGCAAGGAAGCGGAATTTATTGTGTTTTGCGGCGTGCATTTTATGGCGGAAAGCGCGGACATCCTGCGCAACGAGAACCAGGTGGTAATTCTTCCTGACCTGAATGCCGGTTGCTCGATGGCGGATATGGCGAACCTGGAGCAGGTGGAGGTTTGCTGGGATGCCGTTGCCAACAGGACGGCGGGCAAGGTTGTCCCTGTCACTTACATCAATTCCACTGCGGCCATCAAAGGATTTGTGGGCCGGCAGGGCGGCGCCGTCTGCACGTCATCGAATGCGCGGAAGGTGATGGAGTGGGCGCTGGGGCGCGGCGAGAAAGGCCTTTTTATCCCAGACGAGCACCTCGGGAGGAATACCGCTTATCGCATGGGAATTCCTCTGGATCGAATGGCGGTGTGGAACCCCCACAAAGAGTTGGGCGGGTTGGCAGAAGACGAGATCAGACATGCACGGGTGATCTTGTGGAAAGGGCACTGCTCAGTACACCAGCGTTTCCTGCCGCAGCACGTGGAACGCGCCCGGAGGGATTATCCCGGCATCCAGATTGTTGTTCACCCCGAGTGCCGCTGGGACGTTTGCGAGATGGCAGACGCCGTGGGCTCAACGGAATTTATTATCAAGAAGATCGAGGAAGGCAAGCTGGGAAGCAAGTTTGCCGTGGGAACGGAAATCCATCTGGTGAAGCGGCTGGCGCAGGAGCACCCTGACCGGTTTGTCATTTCTCTGGATGATTGCGGATGCCTCTGTAGCACGATGTATCGTATTTCTCCGCAGCACCTGTGCTGGGTGCTGGAGAGCCTGTTGGCCGGCCAGGTCGTGAACCAGGTCCGGGTTGACGAGGGAACGCGGCGCTGGGCGCATCTGGCTCTTGATCGAATGCTGGAAATTGCGTAGGAATGGCGGGGCTGGAAGACGCAGTAAGAACCCGGATAAGATTGTGTGAATAGTGGGGGAGTGCGGAGCCGGGAGTCAAGAATCAATCGCCAACTTTCCTGGCGAGTGTGTTGGATACGATCGATATGGCCGAGAAGTATTTCAGCCGCCACGAGGCAGAACAACTCTTGCCGATGATTGCGGAATTTCTGAAGGTGGCGCAAGAGCATAAGCAAACTGTGGATGCCGCGCAGGTGGAGCTGGCCAAGGCTTCGTCTCGAATCGTGGTTCTGGGAGGGTCCTATCCGCCGTATAGTGATTTGGTAAAGAAGAAGGCAGAGCGAGACGAGGCGTCCGAAAAGATTGTAGAAACGATCGCCAAGATCCAGGAAACCGGCTGCTTGGTCAAGGATATTGATGAAGGCCTGATCGATTTTCCCAGCATCATTGAAGGGCAGGAAGCCTTCCTGTGCTGGAAACAGGGAGAGGCCCGGATCGAGTACTGGCACGGCCTGGAAGATGGGTTTGCGGGGCGCAAACGGTTGGACGGGGGTTCTTCCGGTGAACCGCCTTCGGGTCCGTCACGGGTCCAATAAACGGTTTTTTGCAGCGGGGCGTTTTTATCAACAGAGAAGGGAAGAATATCATGTCGCATCCATTGCGGAGTGAGTGGGTCAAGAAACGGACTGGCCCTATTGTGACCCAGATGCATTACGCGCGGCAGGGCATGGTGACGGAAGAGATGGAATTTGTGGCCAAGCGCGAGAAACTTTCGCTGGGACTGATCCGCTCGGAAGTCGCACGCGGCCGCATGATTATTCCTGCCAACATCCGGCACGTCGAACTCGAGCCGATGTGCATTGGGATCGCGGCAAAATGCAAGATCAATGCGAACATCGGGAACTCCGCCACGACTTCCAATCTTCAAGGTGAGCTTGAAAAGCTCCACGCCGCTGTGCACTTTGGCGCGGACACAGCGATGGACCTTTCCACCGGCGGCGACATTCATGCCATACGTGAAGCAAACCTGCGCCACAGCCCCATCCCTATTGGCACCGTGCCAATCTACGAGGCACTTTCACGCGTGAAGCAGGTCCGCGATCTGACTCCGGAAATCATGCTGGAAGTCATCGAGGAGCAGGCGGCACAAGGCGTTGATTACATGACCATCCACGCTGGCGTGCTGCGGGATTTCATTCCCCTGACGCGTCACCGCATCACGGGAATTGTCAGCCGCGGCGGCGCCATCATGGCCCAGTGGAGCGCGGAGAACAACAAAGAGAATTTCCTCTACACGCGCTTCGAAGACATCTGCCGGATTTTTCAGAAGTACGACGTTTCTTTTTCGCTGGGCGACGGTCTGCGGCCCGGATGCCTGGCGGACGCCAGCGACGAAGCGCAGTTTGCCGAACTCAAAGTCCTGGGCGAATTGACAAAGAAAGCCTGGGAGTTCGACGTTCAAGTGATGATCGAAGGGCCGGGACACATCCCGCTGGACCAGATCAAGCTTCAGGTCGATAAGGAAATGGAGCTTTGCCACGAGGCCCCATTCTACACGCTCGGACCGCTGGTTACGGATATTGCGCCCGGGTATGACCACATCACGTCTGCCATCGGCGCGGCGATGATTGGTTGGCACGGCGCCTCTATGCTCTGCTACGTGACGCCCAAGGAGCACCTGGGTTTGCCCAATAAGAACGACGTACGCCAGGGCATTATTGCCTATAAGATTGCGGCCCACGCAGCCGACGTGGCCAGGCAACGTCCGGGCGCCCGTGACCGCGATGACGCGCTCTCTTACGCACGCTTCCTATTTGACTGGAATAAGCAGTTCGAACTTTCACTTGACCCGGAGATGGCGCGCTCCATGCACGATGAAACGTTGGGCGACGAGTATTACAAAGATGCCGCGTTCTGCTCGATGTGCGGGCCCAAGTTCTGTTCTATGAATACGACTCAGGTGATGGAGAAACACCTGGGCATGAACCAGAAAGACCGTGAGCAGAAGTTTGTGGAGTTGCTGACCAAGGTGCAGAAGTAGTTCCGAAGAGTCCGGCCCTTTTTGATTTGAACAAGACTGATGCGTCAGGGCAGTGCTCCATCTATGCCGCAAAGCTTTGGTTGCGGCTCCTACCATCCGTGCAGGTAGAGCAACATAACCACAGCGGACGCCGCCAGGCAGTAAATCCCGAACCAATACCAGCGTCCTTGTTCGAGCCACCGGGAGAGCCACTTCAAGGCGATAAGGCCGGCAATAAAAGCGCAGACCATGCCCAGCAGGCTGGGCGCCAGCGCTGAGGCAAGGTCGAGGTGAATCCCAGCCAGAGCGTCCGCGCGCACCAGACGGTAAAGTTCCCGGGCGATGGCCAGCGGCGTGATGGCCACGACGATGGCGAAGCTGAAGGATTCAACAGGCACACGATCGCCGTCAGCCAGCAGAGCACCGGAGATGGTCGATCCGGAACGCGAAAATCCGCGGAAGGGGATCGCGACGCCTTGCAGGATTCCCATTACCATCGCCTGCAACCAATTGACCTCGCGATGCGCCGAAGTTGATTGGGTCTCGGGATTGCGTGCTTCACGCAGGCCTGCCCAGAGAATCAGAATTCCGACGGACGCCAGCGCCGGCGCAATCCAATTGAGCTTGTTAAACAGTGCCTCAATCGGTACATGTCGATTCCCATGGCTCAGGATGTGTTCCACGCCAAGAATCAGCGGTAATGCAACCACTCCGCTCAGGAAACACGCCACAAACCCTTTGCGGGCAAAACGGTAGAAGGCTTCCCACGACGATAAGAATGTGTCAACCCACTGGCTCCAGAAATAAACAATCACAGCAAACATTGTTCCGGTGTGAAGCATTACCAGCAACAGGGAGTTGGCCGGTGTGGACATGTTTTCGTGCAAAAGCTTGGCTGTGACGATCACGTGGGCGGAACTGGAAACGGGGAGAAGTTCTGTCAGTCCCTGGACCGCAGCCAGAATCACGACATCAATCCAATGCATATGCATTCATCCTTTGTTCTGTGTGCCGTGAGGTGGAAATCAGGCCTGCTCACCCGCAAGCGAATTCGAATTGTGGCGCTTTCCTGTGGTGTGGACTTCCAATGCGCGCCTGCTTCGGAACCTGTTCCGGCAGGTGAACACCTGCGCGGGCGGCAGATTTCGCCAGATGGTTTGGCATTGGATGGAAGCGAAGTATTCTCGCAAGAACGGCAGGGAAGAGTGCCGCAGGAACTTGCCGTTCTCGAAGCGTAGACCGTGAATATACTGGTACTGAGTATATACGCTCTTCTCGTCCATGAAGGGCGCGAGAACGTCATGAAGAATGCGTTGACGGTCATCAGGCATGAAGCGTAGTGATAGAGAGGAAACTACGGCGTCGATCCGTTTGTGGCCGAGGCGGCGCAGTTCGTAACCCAGGTTTTCAGCGCGGGCGTTCAACAGTACCAGCCGCGGGTCCGAAAATCTCTTCTGCATGTAACTGATAAACTCCGGGTTGATTTCAAATGCCAGGAGGGTCGCCTTCGGAGGGAGGTTTTCCAGCAGCACTCGCGTGATGGCCCCGGTGCCTGCACCGAGTTCAACTACTGTTCTAGCTTCATTGAGAGATAGCCCCTGCAACATGGCTCGCGCGAGATGCCGTGAGCTGGGCGCGACAGACGCAACATTCTGGAAATCGGTTGTGGCTGCCAGAAAGAACGTTTTGAAACTTTGAAACCCCTTTACTGCTTCAGTCAGTGAGCTCTTGCAGGCTTCAATGTTCTTCATCATGATTTCGATCATAGTCGGCTCTTCCCGAGGTCAGGCTTGGTCAATGTCTCGTTATCAAAGCGGCGCACTCTTCTCCAAGCTGAAACATAATATCATCTGCAAGGTTCATATTCACAACCTGCCCCACGAATTCTTTACTTTTCCAGCTGCGGGCCGCCAAGTTCGACATTCTGCACAGAAAGTGAGGTCGTTTCAAGGTAAACATTCATTTTATACTTCATATATGCGCTGTTGTGCTGTATCTCCGGGGCAACTTTGTAGCAACCGCTGCACACAGAGGCATCATCACATGCAAAGTGACAGGTGGCAATAATGGATAATCAAGCTGAAATCAAAGTTCGCAATGAATTTGACGAGTGGGCGAAGGCCGGCCGCGGCGAGGAGATGGCAGACCATCATCTTCCCATCACGGAGCCGGTGCTGCCGCTGATGGACCTGAAACCCAATGATCGCGTTCTGGATCTTGGATGCGGCAGTGGTTGGCTATCCCGCCGGATTGCTCGGCGGGTCCCCGAGGGTAGGGTGGTGGGCGTTGATATTGCCAAGGAAATGCTTCATCGTGCCTGTGCCGCGAGCAGTGGATATGCAAACCTCACCTTTAACGAGGGCACCGCCGATAGAATTCCTTGTGATGACCGGTCCTTCGACAAAATTATTTCTGTCGAGTCGGCGTATTACTGGCCGGACCCTGCGGCCAGTGTTCGGGAGATGTTCCGGGTTCTTGACGCCGGCGGAAGCGCATGGATCCTCATCAACTTTTATCTTGAGAATCCGCACTCGCACCAGTGGGGCCCTCTTCTTGGCGTCCCAACGCGCCTGCTTTCAACCGAGCAATGGATGCGGTTTTATCGCGAGGCGGGGTTTGTGGATGTCAGGCACCGGCAGATCCCTGACCCGACCCCTGTTCCGGATCAATACTCCGGCCGCTGGTTCCAGGATGCCGAGCAGATGAGGAATTTTCACCAGGTGGGCGCTCTTCTGGTGCATGGGACCAGACCTTGAGTTTGGTGCAGGTGTACACAAAGCGTTGTGGCCAGTGTCCGGCGCACAAGTTCAACTTCATGTCCACTGCAGGTTGAGTCTGCTAGGCGGAGACCCGAGTTGTTCGATGAATTGAACGATTGGATCGCGAAGCATCGCCTGCTGGCCGGAGCGGTCCTAGCCGGCGTTAGTTTTGCTCTTTTCTCGGGTTCGCTGGCCAACGGTTTTGTTTACGACGACAATCCGCAAGTCCTTCAGAACGCTTTCATCCTGAATTCCAAGCTCTGGAAGCAAATCTTTACGGGTTCGGTGTGGTCATTTCAGGGTGGCAAAACCAATTTCTACCGGCCAATGCAGTTTGTCTGTTACTGGATTCTATACCGCATTGGCGGGCCCAATCCGGCAGTTTTTCACCTCCTGAATCTGCTGCTTTACGCGCTGACGGCGTGGATGGTGTATCGGTTGGCGCGGGAGGTTTTCCGGAATGACGTTGTGGCACTTGGCGGCGCGTTACTTTGGGCGTCCCACCCTGTCCACGTTGAAGCTGTCGCGTGGATTTCCGCTCTCCCCGACGTTGCTTTTGCTTTTTTGACGCTGCTTGCATTCCTATGGTTCCTGCGTGCCGAGCAGGATGGCGCGAAGCCTGTGCAGTGCCATGCGCTGGCAGCACTCGCATACTTTGCGGCTCTTTTCTTCAAGGAGATGGCCCTTGGTTTCCCGTTTCTTCTGCTGGCTTACTGGTTCTTCCTCGGCAAGCCGGAAGGCTGGCGGCAGCGGGCGTTGCGCTGGTTGCCCTATGTGGCGGCCACCGTAGCTTATATGGTCGTGCGGTATCAGGCGCTGGGATACATTACGCAAGGCGGCCACATTTGGGAAATCACGCCGCGCGTTGCCGGAGCTGCCTTCGGACTCCTGGGACAGGACACGAAAATCCTGTTCTGGCCTGTCCACTTGAACGTGTTCAGAATGTTTTACCTGGGCCCCAGCTTGCGCTCGCCGTGGCCCTGGGTCACTTTGATTTGCATATGTGGGACGCTTTGGCTGCACAAACGTGAGCCCTCGCTGGCCTTTCTGATTGCCTGGTGGCCGGTAACGCTATTGCCGGTGCTCGACATCCGCCAGCTCAGTTTTCCACTTCTGGCAGACCGTTTCCTTTATTTCCCCTCGATTGGCCCCTGCCTTGCCGTGGCCTATCTGTTGTTTGATTGGCTTCCGCGCACGGTCCCGCGCGTCAGAATTGCCTATGCCGGTACTTTTGCACTTGGCCTTGCAACACTTTTCTGCGCCGTCCAGACGGCGAGGGCCATTCCCCGCTGGCGCGACAACAATACTTTGATCCATTACTCACTGACCCAATCGCCCGATTCACCCTTGTTGCACATGGCGAGAGGCGTTGTGCTTGAATACGAGCACGGAGATTTGGAAGGTGCGCTTAGAGAATACAACACAGCGCGGCGGCTGAATCAGAAGAGTTCATGGCCATTAAACTTGGACCATGATTACTACCTGGCGGTGGGGCGAATCCTGTTGCGAACCGGGAACAAGCAGGAGGCGATTGAAGACTTTAAGAAAGCGCAACGCGCGGCGCCCGACAGCTCGCAACCGAGCGACGCGTTGGGTGCCGTTTATTTCCCGCAAGGTGATTACGCTACCGCCGCAGAATATTTTGAGCGGTCGGTTAAGGTCAATCCTCAGGACGTCACGGCGCGTTTCTATCTGGGTACGTGCTGGATGAAGCTTGGCAAGTACCGTCAGGCTGCTGCCGAGTTCCACGCCGCGCGCGAGGTGGTTCCGGACTATTGGCAAGCCTACCAGAGTGAGGCCAATGCCCTGGAGGCAATCGGAGAGTTTGCGGCCGCTGACAAGGTCCGCAACGAAATCAAGAAACAATAGGTTCAGCAGGACGCAGGCCGTGACCTTCCGACCCAAAGGTTACTTGAATTATGGTGGAAGTTTCTTCGCTGGCGATATAATGAGGATCGAAAACAGGTAGTTGAGACTGAAACCTGTGACGTGGGGCTGCCCGGTGAAAGATCACTTCCGCCGGGATTCGCGAAGCTGGCGGTATTTCGACTGGGAACGGACCCGGGCGCCTGCAGAAAATTCTGAAAACGAATTCGACAATCGAGGCAGACGGAGAGAGACTCTCTGAGCTAGAAAAATGGGGGAGCTATGGCTGAATTTGTGACAGTTGCTAAGTTGTCCGAACTCGATCCAGAAATTGCGAAAGCAGTGGAGGTGAACGGGAAGTCAATTGCCCTCTACAATGTGAACGGAACGGTTTATGCCACCGATAATGCCTGCCTTCATCAGGGCGGGCCGCTGGGAGAAGGTATGCTGGATGGCGATGTTGTGACGTGCCCCTGGCACATGTGGCAATACAACGTCCGCACCGGTGAAAACCTGGAAGACAGCCTGCTGAAGCTGGAGACTTATCCCGTCCAGGTCGAAGGCGACGACATCAAGGTGGCTATCTGACCTGTTCCGGGCCGGCAAACGCGTTCGCCTGCCGCTAGGATTTTACTTGCCGGTCGAAAACTGGAACGATACAGGTTAAGTTCTTTGAGTGCACCGGACCCGTCAACTGGTTTCCCCGTGCGCGTATTCAACGGGCAAAGACGGGAGACGCTCGTGCCTGACCTGATCTGCAATGAGGCTTGCGACGGCAAGATGAACATTATTGACCTAACTCATACCCTGGAAGCTGGCTCTCCTTACTGGCCGGAAAAGACACCGGGAAGCCCTTTCCACACCAGTGTCGCAACGACCTACGCGGAAGACGGATACTTCACCCGCAATCTCGCAATACCGGAACACTTTGGCACCCACCTGGATGCTCCGCTGCACTTTGTGGCGAACAGGGAGAGCGCCGATCGAATTTCGGTCGAGAAGTTTTTCGCGCCTGCTGTGGTGATTGATGTCAGTTCCGCAGTCGAGCAGGACTCTGACTATCGCGTGACGGCGCAGGACATCGAGCGCTGGATCGATCGGCACGGGGCGATACCCTCGGGAGCATTGGTACTCTTCCGTACCGGCTGGGCCGCGCGCTGGCCATCACAAGAGAAGTATATGAATGCCGATGCCGATGGAGTTCTGCACTTCCCCGGCTTGTCGCTGGAGGCGGCAAGTTTTTTGTTGGACCACGCGCAGCCTGTGGGAATCGGCATTGACACGGCCAGTGTTGATTACGGTCCGTCCAGGGATTGTCCAGTCCACAACCTTACGCTGCCTGCCGGAATCTACCACCTGGAGAACGTTGCCAACCTCGACCGGTTGCCTGCAACCGGCTTCAGTATTGTCGCTCTGCCGCTTAAGCTGGGCGGAGGATCTGGGGCGCCTGCGCGGGTCGTCGCGCTCATCCCATCCGAATCTGAAACAGGTCAATAAACGGCATGCCTGAACTACCCGAAGTTGAGACGGTTTCGCGTGGCCTCCGCAAACGCGCGCTTGGCCGGCGAATTGCTGCGGTTGAAGTCCTTCACACGGGCATCATCATAGGAGACCCGGAAGAGTTCATGCGCCTGGCGGAAGGAAGGACCGTTGCCTCCGTTCAGCGCAAAGGCAAAGTGCTGGCAGTGGAACTGGCCGGAGCAAAGCAGCAGGGAACTGGCTATTTGATTCTCCGCCTGGGGATGACGGGGCAGGTGACCATCCAGTCGGTCGGCGACCCCTTGGAGCCGCACACACATGTTCGGATGGTTTTCGAGGGTGGGAATGAGGAATTGCGTTTTCGTGACGTCCGCCGGTTTGGCCGATTGCGCTGCTGCACGCGCGAAGAACTCGATGCGCTGTTCAAAAGCCTGGGGCCGGACGCGCAGCAGGCGACGGAAGCAGAATTCCTGCGCGCCAGGCGCGGCCGCCGCGGAGCGATCAAGAGCTGGCTTCTGAACCAGCAGGGGGTTTCTGGCTTGGGGAATATTTATGCCGATGAGGCGCTGTTTGAAGCCTGCATCCATCCGCTTGCCCAGCCGGAACGCATTTCGTCCGATTCCGCGCGCCGCCTTTACCGGGCCGTCCAGAAAGTGCTTAAACGTGCAGTTAATCTTCAGGGAACCACTTTTCGCGACTACATTGATATTGAAGGAAGGCCGGGAAATTATCTCCGGCGATTGCGCGTTTACCAGAAAACCGGCGAGCCCTGCCCACGGTGTGGGACGCCTATCCGGCGCATCGTGATCGCCGGTCGCAGCAGCCACTTCTGCCCGAACTGCCAGCGACGCCCCAGACAGGTGGCCAAAATGCGAGGCTCAGAAAAGGCACCACGCTAGCTTTCCTGAACAACCCCTGTGCTCCACGATTTCAAAACGGAGTCCGCACGGGTCTGCGGAATGCCCCTCTTGCTAAAATCTCCTTGTCAATAACACGCTCATCCGTTATCGTAGCCAACTCTGCCGGAAAGGTTTGAGGGCGACCATGTTGTTTAAAACATTCAGCGCGGCAACGTACGGAATTGACGCTTATCTGGTTGAGGTCGAAGTAGACATCTCCGCCGGCAAGTCGGATTTCACCACCGTCGGTCTGCCCGATGCTGCTGTCCGCGAAAGCCGTGAGCGCATCAGGGCGGCCATCAAGAATTGCGGCCTCGAGTATCCCTTCCAGACCATTACCGTGAATCTCGCGCCCGCCGACGTCAAGAAGGAAGGCTCGGGTTTTGACCTGCCGATTGCCCTGGGCATTCTGGGCGCCAACAGCGGCGCTCTGCTGAACAATCATTTGAAGAATTACATTTTCCTTGGAGAACTCTCGCTTGATGGTGGAATCCGGCCCGTCAAGGGGGCGCTGTCGATTGCAGCCATGGCCAAGCAGAAGGGCGTCCGGACGCTGGTCGTGCCGGTCGAGAACGCTCCGGAGGCGGCGGTGGTGGGCGATGTTCATGTCTACGGCATGCGGTCGCTCCCGGAAGTGATTGATCTGATCAACGGCGCGCGCGAATTCAGTCCGACACGAGTTAACACCGCAGAGATGCTGGACCAGGCGAGCAAATACAACGTGGACTTTCACGACGTCAAAGGCCAAATGCACGCCAAGCGCGCCATTGAAGTGGCTACCGCCGGCGGTCACAACATTCTGATGATTGGACCGCCCGGGGCTGGCAAGACGATGCTGGCCAAGCGCATCCCGACTATCCTGCCGCCGCTTACTTTCAATGAGGCCATCCAGACCACCAAGATTCACAGTGTGGCCGGAGTGCTTGATCCCGGCATGGGCCTTGTGGGTGTTCGGCCGTTCCGCGCGCCACACCATACGATTTCCGACGCCGGCCTGATAGGCGGCGGGGCTGTCCCTCGCCCGGGTGAGGTGAGCCTTGCTCACAACGGCCTCCTCTTTCTCGATGAACTGCCGGAATTTGCCCGCAACGTGCTGGAAGTGATGCGCCAGCCGCTGGAAGATGGCTCGGTGACGATTTCGCGCGCGGCCATGTCGCTGACGTTTCCATCGCGCTTCATGCTTGCAGCGGCAATGAATCCTTGCCCGTGTGGTTTTTTCAATGATCCTTCGCGTGATTGCTCATGCACGCCCCCGATGATCCAGCGCTACGTGTCGAAGATTTCCGGGCCGCTGCTCGACCGCATCGATATCCACATTGACATGCCGGCAGTGAAGTACAGCGACCTGCGGCAAAGTTCGGGCGGCGAAAGCTCAGAGGTAATACGAGAGCACGTGATGAAGGCCCGCGAGCGCCAGTTGCAGCGATTTGAAGGAGAAAAGATTTACTGCAATGCGCAGATGAGCCCGCGGCAGCTTCGTAAGTACTGCAACATCTCGGCCGATTGCGATCGACTGCTGGAAAGTGCCATGACCCGGCTGGGTCTCTCCGCGCGTGCCCATGACCGCATCCTCAAAGTCTCCCGTACTATCGCCGACCTTGACGGCGCCGAATCCATCAGCGCCACCCACATCTCCGAAGCCATCCAGTACCGCTCGCTTGACCGCAATTATTGGGCGTGAACCGATGCGTGCCTTTTGGCGCCTTCGTAAGTGATACATTTCCTGTATAATGAACGCTTGAAATTCACTTTGGCTCCGAACTCGCAGGCAGACGAGGAAAATCCTTAAGACACGTTTCAAGCGGAGGCTTCAATGGCTGAACA
>JAJYLL010000002.1 GCA_021787735.1 Acidobacteriota bacterium
CCCGGCTTCACCCGGCGGCGATTTAGGGTTCGATGCCGATCCGATCGTTCACGGCGCCGTGAATCCGCTGCTTGCTCCCCAAGTACATCTCGGTTGTCTCGACCGAGATATGACCCAACAGGAATTGAATCTGCTCCATCTCTCCCCCTGTCACGTGACACAGGCGAGCGCAAGAGCGGCGAAGGTCGTGTAAAGCGAGTTTCGTGAGGGTCAATTTGGCGGCGTACTCTTTCACCACATGCCAGACTACCCTTTCCGTAATGCCGTCGCCCCAAGTCTTTCCAGCCCGGCAAACGCATCGAAAGATCCTGCCGCTTACAATTCCTGCCGCCTTGAGCCAGTCGTCCGTCGTTTGCTTCACCCAATCAGGAACTGGAACAGTACGAAGATGACCACCCTTTCCAATAAGGTCCACAATTGCCCAGTGATTTTCACGTCGTTGAATCAGTTCCGTAGTGAGCTCAGCAAGTTCCCGACGGCGCAGTCCACAGCCCAGCAGCACGGCGAGAATCGCTCTGTCGCGTTTTCCTTTGAGCGTGTCACTCCCAGGTGCCTGCCAAAGGCGTCGACTATCCTCGGCGGTTAGCCAATTCCCAAGACGCACACCCAGCATCGGCAGCCTCATACGCGAGTCGGCGCACGGCGGCCAGACGAACATTGATGGTACCTGGCGCCAGTTGGCGACTCTCAAGGTGAATCCTGTAGCGCATGACAACGGTCTTGTTGAAGGACAGGCGAGGCTCAGAACAATACCAGGCGATGAATTCATCGATGGAGTGCCGATAACCGCGTTGAGGCTCTGGTGAGCGCAGGCTGTCAAGTACCGCCGATTTAGAGTGATCTAGATCAGGCAGCCCCAGTTTCAGTTTAGGTCGACGGGTCTTCTTTCTAATCCCCTTTGATTTTCTCATCATGGCCAGCCGCCTCCTGACGGCTGGCCTGAAGATAAGTCGGATCAGCGGGGCGAGCGGGCGGGTAGCCCGTAATACGTCAATGTGGATTGTCTTTCCGCCTCCTTTCGAGCGAATGAAGCGTCGATTGGGTCTCCCCCATCAGCTATGAACATAAGGTCACAATTCGTTATTGATGCGATGCTGTCAGGGGTCTTGCGAGCCTTCAAAGTTACCCCGCCTCTCGCTGAGCGCATCCTGGGCCGGACCACCTTTCTCGGGACATTTGTAACTCACACTCCACCTCGAAGGGGATATCCTCGCCTTGAGGTGGCCTCGGTCCGCCTCCTGGCCATAGGATCGTGATTGCAACAGAGCCGGTCCGATGTATACTCCAATGGCAAACTGTGCCAAGGGGCACGATTGCATCCAGCGGGGTTCAGGCACAATTTATCGATTCACGGAGATTTCGGACCATTGAGAGCTGATAAATCCAGCCCGTTATGGAAGCTAGAGGGGGATGTGATAAAGTCGCATCAGCAGAACACCACCACAGCATTTACCCGGAGGGAGTGGATAAAACTCGCCGCATCGGCCGGCTCGATGGCCTTCTCTGCTGGTGGCCTGAGGGCCATGTCAACGGCTGCAATGCCTCCACCAGCGGCAACGGCACCCGGTACGCCCGCACAATGGACGGGCCGCAACCGGAAGCTCGACGGCTATTACGTTGCTCCGCATTATCCGGCCTATGAGCCGCATCCGCGCTATCTCGGCGAGCTTCACGGTTCCTGGTACCAAATCGGCAGGCAATATGGAGAGCGGGCCGGAGACCTGATCCGCATGGTCTATGAGGGCTGGTACCTGGAGCTGCTTCCGGTTCAGGGCAGCCCCGAGGCCATAGCTGCCTATCTGCGCCAGCAGCAACAATACTATGAATTTCTGGTGCCCGAGGCGCTTGAGATGATGCATGGCATCGCCGACGGTGCGGCAACGGAGCTTTCACACTCGGCATTCCCCCACGAACTCAGCCATTTCTATAAGATTCTGATGATCAACAGTTATTTCGGTTTGCAGGCGAAGCCACCTGTTTCGGCGACTGCCGAAGTGGCGCCTCCAGAGGGTGCGGTCCACTGCTGCAGCGGCGCGGTCATTCTTGGTGCTGCGACACGGGACGGCAAGGCTATCCACGTCAGTTCGGAAGATCAGCACTTCTTCCCACAGGAATATCTTGTCACCTTCATTGCCCACCCCAGCGATCGGCGAGCCCACCGATACACTGTGACCGACTCGGCGGGCGAGATAGGAAGCGAGCACGCGCAAAACGATCGCGGCGTGACGGTGAGCGGATATGCGGGCGGCCATTACGGAATTCTCGGTCCAACGCTGGCCCACCCGTTTTCAGGATACCGCCGGCCAGCCCTGGACTGGCAGGTGGGCGATTTTTATGCGGCGGCATTTGCAGACTCGGCGCGGCACGCCGTGGAGTTGCTGACCGTCGGCCGGCCGGAATACCGGGCCATGTCGGGCCACAAGATTGTGATCGGCAAATGCGCGCTGGGTGTCAATTGGGTGATTTCCGACCGCCATGAAGCCTTTGTGGTCGAAAGCATTCCAGCCGATCAAAAAGGAATCGCGCGCTATGCGATCCGGACGCCAGGACAGATGGGCGAGACCGGCAGCCATTACATCGTCTCTACAAATAACGTCGAGGCCAAAGACAGTTACAACGAGGATAATGTCCACGACGCGGGCCACCCCATGAGCCAGCACGGAAACAGCAACCAGCATCCGACGCACTTTGGGCTGAGCATCGCCGGCATGCGGTTCTGGACGTTCATGTGGCTGATCAAAAGGCAGTACGGCCATGTCACCGTCGACATGGTGCAGGCGTGGCGCAGAACGCATTTTGTGTACGACCGGTCGGGAGCCCGGCATGACACTATCGAGGCCGGAGGCCGCAAAGTTCCGGTCCATCTCGTGCCCGATGCGGCAACGCTCTGCTGGCACAGTTCAGGGCCGGCCGGCGTTGATACTTTTAAGGGCGTCGATACCTACGTCAGCCTGTCGGTGGCTGACGACTTGACGTCTTTCCGCACCAAAGGCAGACCATGCGAGTGGCTGGGGCCTTGGGATCGTTTGTCGCTGCGCGATCCTCTACCAGCCACTACAGCGTAAACTGGCTGCGTTCGGTTTGACCGCCTATGGGAGGGCAAGTCATGTTTCGAAAGTTCATTCTGGTTTCTCTATTTGTCATTTGTGCAACGCCATTTGCGCGCCCAGCGACGAAGCTCGATACGGCGAAGATTGACACCGCGCTCGGCCGGGCCGGTTCCTGGACTGGAGGTCTTTACGTCGTCGACTTTTTCCGTCCCGACCTGGGGGTAACCCTCGAGGGAGTACGGCTGGCACCCGAAAGCATTGACTCGTTCGCAACCTTCGTGGGGACTGGCGATCAGGCCGAGATGATGGGCGAAGTTTGCGCCCTCCAGGGTGAAGTCACGACGGTCGTGGAGAAACTTCGGGCCAGGGGCATTGAGATTACGGGAATCCATAACCACTTCATCGAGGAATCACCGCGC
This sequence comes from Acidobacteriota bacterium, assembly GCA_021787735.1. Lineage (GTDB taxonomy): Bacteria > Acidobacteriota > Terriglobia > UBA7540 > UBA7540 > SCRD01. The sequence goes on from JAJYLL010000002.1 coordinate 3,470, forward strand.
CTCATGTTTATTCATTTCATGGCCAGTGGACAGGCTGGAAATCTGGCGCGTGCATTCCGGTCTGCCCTGGCCACAACTTCGACGCCACTCGGTAGCTTTCCTCCTCCGCGGCAAGTGACTGCGGCACCCGCTTGGGCCAAAACCGTGGGGAACGCTCTGGGTTTCCAAGCGGACGCGCAGTATTCATCAGACTATGGGGGCCTGACAGTGGGAGTCCCGCACGCCGGCTTCGCTTCGAGTCCCATACACGACTACTGGTACGTGAACTATATGTTTTTCCAGGAGGCCCCGGCTGGCAAGATAGCTGCAACGGGAGACCTGGCAGTTACGGCGAGTGAGCTCAACCCGGTGCTATCCGCCCTGACCGCGGAGGGATTCCAGATCTTTGGTGTCCACAACCACATGATCGAGGAGCATCCGCGCTTGTTTTTCGTCCACTTCTGGAAGATCGGCGCGCCGGCTGAACTGGCCAGTGGCCTGAAAGCAGCGCTGGCGCACGTCAATACACGATACCAGCATGATCGTGCCCTTCACTGATTCGAGCCAGCAACCTTCAGGGACACTGTCCAGTTCCCTGATACCTTTCACATGCAAACCAGCCGGTTGCGCCTCGGTAACAGATTTGCATGAAGGCCTCGGATAGGCATCGACCTTGACGAGATTCAGCTAATGTTTCTGCAGCCAACGCCAAAGCCCCGGGCCAGAGTTGAAGCCCTCGAGCAGCCAAAGATCGCTGCGCTCCTTGCGAATCGATACCGCGAAACTCTTGCCGTCGGGAGCCAGGCTGAGTCGTACGCCAGGCTGCCAGACTCCGCTCGGCAGGAAATCCATTCCCAGGTCCTCAATAGATTTCTCCTTCCCCGAGGCGACGTCCACTGAAAACAGAATCTGGTGACGATCATTGTCTGGATGAATGCCATAGAGCAACCTTCCGTCTCGCGACCAGAGCAGATAATCGGTTTTCAGCGGTCCCAAGCTGCGTTCCTTCTTGCCATCGGGAGAGACAAGCAGCCAATCACCGTTCGCCGATTCAACAGTAATCCAATTCCCCTCTGGCGACCAGGCTGGAATGAACCCATTGCCGCATCCATTTCCTTCCAGGATTACAGGCGCTTCCGAGCCTCCCAGCTTGTATTTCGCCAATTCCGATTTCCCCCCTGCGAACCTTTCATACGCCAACCAATTCCCATCAGGCGACCATGCGGGCGGGCCTTCGCCAACGGTTCCGGCTTCATGCGTAAGACGGACCGGGGTTCCTCCCCTGACGGGTGAAATCCAAATCCAGGCCGTGCTATCTTTGCCGCTCCTAACCCTTGTAAAGGCAATTCGCGAGCCGTCGGGGGAGAAAACAGGGCCCCAGAATCCTGCCGTGGGATTTGAGAATTGCTTGGGCGTCACCAGAGGCCGAGACCAGCCTTCCCCTGAGCTTTTCAGCCAGATCTCCTGCGGCCCATCCTGGTCGGACACGTAAACAAGCTCCTGTGCCACGGGCGACCAGGCCGGGTTGAATTCTGAGCGATCCGTGCTGACCAGAGGCTGCGGTACGCCGCCGTTCAGGGGCACCTCCTCGATGTCAAGGTCCAAGCGCCGATTAGCGAAGATCAGTTCCTGCCCGTCCGGTGAAACAGCCGGCCAGTCCTCCTCGTCCAGCCCGGAGGTCAATTGACGTAAGGTATTTGACTGCGTATTTGCAAGCCAGAGGTTGCGGTCGGATTGGCCGCGGGTTCCCATTGAAATAACCACGTGGCGGCTGTCCGGCATCCAGGAGAAGCGAGGGGCGATCGACGGAGACGGAAGATTTTGGAGTACCTGCCGGGGAACGTCTCCGGAGCCTCCCGGGTAAGGAATCATCCACCACTGGTGTGAAAAAGTCTTCTCCGCTGCGGTCCCAGCTATGGAAAGCAGAATCCTGGAACCGTCAGGCGAAAAGCTCATTTCGGGGAAATTGATGATTTCCGTTTTCGCAAAGGGGGCGGGTGAGTACTTCCGCAATGGGACGCCGGGCGGCGAAGAAATCCAAAGGGAGTACACACCTTCCGCCCTGCGAAGCACGGCCAGGACTTTACCATCCGGAGAAAGGGCGGCGGTGTCTATGTTCTTTATCACCAATGTGGGTTCTCCACCGGCTACGGCCGCAGACCAGAGGCTGCCGTTGTCGTTGAAATAGTCCTTGTAATAAAAGACACGGCTTGAATCCGGCGACCAGAAGGCCACGACTCCCGCCGGCCCTGGCGTGATCCGTGTGGAAACCGCTGAACCGAGACTCCGCACGAACACCTCAGGCTCTCCTTTCACGATGCCGGTATAGGCGAAGCTCTTGCCGTCCGGAGCCCAGGCCGGGTGTTCCGCAATTGACAAATCCGTGCCGAGCGGGGTGAAGCGATAATTTGTGAGATCGGAACCCTGTTGTGGCGGGAAAAGCAAAACGGCCAGGAATACACCGATTGCTACGGTCAGCGCCCCTGCCAGGACTGCAAGGATCAGGGGCATCCGGCTGCGGCGGACCCTTGAAACCGGGAGATCGGCGCCCGAAGCCGTGGTAAAACTCTCGGAAAGATGGTCGCGCAGGCTGCGCAACTCCTGGTAAAGATCCCGCGTCGAGTCATAACGCTCGTGTGGCTCCTTGGCAAGGCACCGGTCGATCACCCAACGCAAGGGTGCGGGAAGCCTGGCATCGAGGGGCGGCGCTTCTTCTGTAATGATTGCCGCAAGCGTCTGGACGCTGGCTGGCCTTTCAAAGGGCCTCTTTCCGCTGCCGGCCTCATAGAGAATCAGCCCGAAGGAAAACTGGTCCGAATGGAAGCCAAGGTCTGAGCCCCGCGCCTGCTCTGGGCTCATGTAGTTCACGGTTCCAAGGATCGTTCCCGGCCGGGTCGGCCCAACGCTGGCCGTAGGACCATCGGAAGGCGTAAGGATGCCAGTCTGCTTGGCAAGACCGAAATCCAGAATCTTCACCCGCCCGTGGCGCGTGACCATAATGTTTTCCGGTTTGAGGTCGCGGTGGATGATTCCGGCTGCGTGCGCGGCAGCCAGGCCATCGGCAAGCTGAACGCCGAGGTCAAGCAGCCTGCGCACCGGAACCGCTCCACGGTTGATCAGCGCCCGCAAGGACTCGCCTTCCACGAGTTCCGTTACAAGGTAGGCCATGCCATCGTTGATGCCGATATCGAAAACAGTGATTATATTGGGATGGTTGAGGGCGCTGGCCGAGCGGGCCTCCTGCTCGAAACGGGCGCGCCGCACAGGATCGCCGGCAACGTCCAGTGGCAGCACCTTCAGGGCTACCTCGCGTCCGAGGCGCGTGTCGCGCGCGCGGTACACCTCGCCCATGCCGCCTGCACCCAGGGGCGATAGAATTTCATAAGGGCCGAGCCTTTCTCCTGTTGTCAGACTCATCTCTTTTGCGTCATTCTCCAGTTCATTCTGCAGGTCGCTCCATCAATGCTCGGGCCGGAAGCGCCAGATGTGAGCTCCGAGGGGATCAGCGGTCGCCAGGATACTGCCGTCGCTCGCCCAAGCAGCACAAAAGATATCACCAGAGTAGTTCAGCGGAAGTCGAGTCAATTTGCCGGTGGCAAGGTAGAGGACCCCGAGCCCCCAAAACCAAGAATCACTTGGTGCTATGTTCACGAGCAGCTTGCCTTCCTTATTGATGGCGTTCGGGCCTAATGGGACCGGGCTTACGGCAAAATCACTTTTCACATGAATAGGCTGCAAGATGCCGTCAGGAAGGAGGACCCGTTCGAGGCGCACGTGTTCCTCTTCGTTCAGATTTACAACCAGGGAGCGTCCGTCTGGAGCAACGGCCACGCCGTCGCCGGCGCATATCTGGCGAGGGGTCCCTCCCTGGCTGGGAACGACCCAGACATTCCCTGCAGCCACGTAATAGATTTCTTGACCGTCAGGGGATGCTGCAACTGCAGCGATCTGCATCCCTTCCGTCGCTTTGAATCGATGGAGTATGTCTCCGTTTCTCACCGAGGCAACAGCGAGCGCCTGCGCCGGCCCGCTCCCTGCCATGAGCGCAACTTCATCGTTCCCAACGCGAGCTATCGGCGGTGCCGACTCCTCAGCGGTCTGAAGTAAAGAGACAAAATTCCCACCTGGCTTGCCCAGCAACAGGCGGGGTCGGCCTGACAAAAAAGTGGGGAGGAGAAATTTCCCGTCAGAAAACTCAACGGGTGCCACGGGCCCATTAGCCAAAAGGTAGGATTCCACGTTTGCCAGCACCACCGGCGTTCCTCCGGATGCCGGGAATCTCAGTACCTCCAGTGGGCGGCTGACCTGATCGACATAGAGGTTCCCGTCGGGCGCAACATCCAGCGCCCAGGGTGCCGAAGTCAGTGTCAGCAGGGTCCGGAAGGAATTTTGACCCGAAATGGGGATCTCAACAATTCGATGCAGATTACCGGAGGGAAGGTCAATCAGTACAGACCGGCCACCCGGTGCCACTGCCAGCGGGAATAACTGAGCCGACTGCGTGATCGGCAAATCTGGCGCCAGCCGCCGCGTTTTGCCGGTAGCGATATCCAGCAGATAAAGGTGAGGGGAATTTTGAGGCTTTCCCTTGGCGGTTCCGAAAAACACGGCACCTTTTCCATCTGGGAGAACCCGTATGGCTGCGGAAGGATTGAGATTCACCCAGGCTTCCATAGGCTGAAGGCTCCCAGTACCGGGCCAATAATGAAAAATCTCATAATTACGGTTGGGATCTACCCGCACAACCAGCATAGAGCCATCGGGCAAGAGCTCGGGGCTAGCCGCGTTGCTCAAGACCAGCCTTTGTTCGCCGCCGAGGCTTGAAACCGAGTAGATCCCGACAGGTTGAGGATTGACCCGGTCAAAATAGATCGTAGAGCCGTCTTGCGACCAACAGAGACTTGCAACCGGGCCATGAGTCCGGTCCTGAGTCAGCACCGTCCAGTTACCGGACCTGGGATCCATCACGGCAACCTGTGTCTGGTTGTCAACCATGGCCTCAAAAGCAATCAAATGTCCGTCCGGGGAGACTCGCGGCCAGAAAGCAATCGCTGGCCCGGGCAATAGCTCTCCCGACCAGGCAGACGGGGAAGCAACACTCCGAGTTCCGAGCCACCATCCTGACAAAGCCGCCACGCAAATCAAGATTCCAGCGATGATCCAAGGCAGGGCGCGGCGTAGCGGCGACACCCTCACCCGGTCCCGCTCCTCGGGACCACCCTCTCCCGGCGGGAGAGGGCTTGGGAGTATGGTGGAACCGCTGAGCGTTTCTTCAATCGTAATGCGTGCCTCGCCGATGGCTTGCAGGCGCTGCTTCGGGTCCTTGATCAGGCAGCGGCGGACGAGACGTTGAATCGACGGCGGGGTTGTGTCCGGTATCGCTGACCAATCCGGTTCGGTCTTGATCACGGACGCAAGAACTTCGGAAATTGTTTGGCCCTCGAATGGCTTCCGCCCCGAAAGCATCTCGTAAAGCACGCAGCCGAATGCCCAGATGTCTGTCCGGCGGTCCACTCGCTGGCCCTTGGCCTGCTCCGGGCTCATGTACGCCGCCGTGCCCAGAATCACTCCCGCCTGCGTCGCCATCGCGCTCAGCGTGGGCGAGTTCGCCATGTCCATCGTGGCCGTGGAATCGTGTGGGTCCAGAACCTTGGCAAGACCGAAATCCAGCACCTTTACCGTACCCTCCGGAGTGATATTCACATTCGCCGGCTTCAGGTCGCGATGAATCACGCCGCGTTCGTGCGCGTATTCCAAAGCTTCGGCAATCTGTTTGGCGATGGGCAGGGCCTCGTCTGTGGCCATAAGCGAACGTCGTTCGCCTGTTGCAGTGCCGGTGTCCTCACCGGCGGCCTTCCTCTCTGGAAAACCGCCCGGCGGTCGGGACACCGCCGCTACAGAAATCCGTTCCCCCAGCGTCTGGCCTTCCACCAATTCCATCACCAGCGCCCGGACGTCTTTTGAATCTTCAAGGCCATAGATCGCAGCAATGTTGGGATGGTTGAGAGACGCGAGCACCTGCGCTTCACGCTCGAAACGCGCCATGCGCTGAGCATCGCGGGCCATCGTCTCAGGAAGGATTTTCAGAGCGACGTCCCTCTGGAGTTTGGTGTCGCGAGCACGGTACACCTCACCCATGCCCCCCGTACCAAGCGGCGACATGATCTCGTAAGCCCCGAGTCGCGTCCCCTGTTGAAGTGCCATAACTTGCAGGCATTATACACTGCAAGGCCGCGGGGCTAAGAGGCTTTTCCGCTCCGGGTGAGAGCCACAAACTGCCGGTGACTTACGAAGCTTTCGGTCAGTTGACGGTAAGTCGGCAAACCGGTTTGGTGACGAGAATCCCGGAGGCGATTATGCAGAAAAGGGCAGGCCCTGGAAAGCGCTAACTGTGGAAGATTCAGCGGGCCCCGTTTCCAAACCTCTTTCTCAGATCATGAATGTCATATGAAAGTCACAGAAAAAGAGATAGAGGCTCAATCCAAAGGTGGAGGGCTACGTTCCCGCAAGGTGGCAGCTGCGTATCTGAGAGCTTCATCGACGTCGGCTTTTAGTGGTCCCCGTTTTCGAGCAGACGTAGTGTTTCAATGGCAGGGGGATGCACGAGTCGGCGTGTGGACCGTGGGGACTTTTGTGGGGACCTTGCACGGAATCCTGCGGTACGCAAGTCCAGTTCCATTTTTGATAAAAGTTCAGCAAGCCATTTATAATCAACTTAATCCATTAATGGAACTAGACTTGCTCGTGATGGGGTCGGTTGCGCCCAAGGCAAGCGCGCTACCGGACTGCGCCACGCCCCGACAGGTGTTTGGAAAGCAGCACGAACCCATGTTATCCCATACGGCCCGTGCTTTACCGGCTGAAATCCTATTCTGCCAAGCTTCGCCCTTTCGGTCCAGTTGATTCTCGGCATGCCGCACCGCCGCTAGCTTTTCCAAATGTGATTCGGCCATGCGCGACGATTGATCGGTACCCGTACATTGGCAATTTCATGCAGGCCGCAACCTTGGTCTGAAATCCACTCAGCCACCGGTAAGTCTGCTCGCAATCTCAAGGCTCTTGCCTGTGCGGGACATCACCTTCAACGACAAGCTGCTCTCAAGCCGCGCAAGTTTGACTTCGCCTCTGTCGCCAGAATAAGATAGGGCCAGAAAGTGGCGGCCTGAGGCAATGGCAAAGAGAGTCAATCCGGACAAGCGGAACTCCGGCGCGCTGGAGGAGCGGCAGGCAAAGTTCACCACCCTCTCGGGCGTCCCGGTTGAGCCGCTTTACACGGAAGATGACCTCAAAGATTTCACCTATCAGCGCGACCTGGGCGATCCGGGCGAATTCCCATACACGCGCGGTATCCACCGCACAATGTATCGCGGCAAGCTCTGGACGATGCGCCAGTTTTCCGGCTTTGGAAGTCCGGAAGACACTAACCAGCGCCTCCATTACCTGCTGAAGCAGGGACAAACAGGCCTCTCCATCGCTTTTGACTTGCCCACTCTGATGGGCTATGACTCCGACCACCCACTTGCGGAAGGGGAGGTCGGCAAGTGCGGCGTCGCCGTTTCATCGCTTGCAGACATGGAAACGCTGCTCGCCGGGTTGCCGCTTGAGCGTGTGACCACATCGATGACCATCAATTCCCCGGCGGCCATGATCTGGGCCATGTACCTGGTGTCAGCGGAAAAGAGCGGCGCCAACCGGAAGCACATTTCCGGTACTATCCAGAATGATATTCTGAAGGAATACATCGCGCAGAAAGAATACATCTTCCCTCCTGCGCCTTCGATGCGCCTCGTCGTGGATTCCATCACCTTCAGTGCCCGCGAGACGCCGCGCTGGAACCCGATCTCCATCAGTGGCTACCACATCCGGGAGGCCGGCTCCACGGCCGTGCAGGAACTGGCCTTTACACTGCGCGACGGAATTGAATACGTTGATTGGGTTCGGAAAGCAGGCCTCGACGTTGACGACTTTGCTCCCCGGCTCAGTTTCTTTTTCAATTCCCACAACGATCTTTTTGAGGAAATCGCCAAGTTCCGTGCGGCGCGCAAAATCTGGGCCACGGTGATGCGCAACCGTTATGCGGCAAAGAATCCCCGTTCCTGGATCTGCCGGTTCCACACGCAGACGGCCGGCTGCTCGCTGACTGCGCAGCAGCCTTACAACAACGTCGTGCGAACAGCCATCCAGGCGCTTGCGGGCGTGCTGGGCGGAACACAGTCGCTGCACACAAACTCGCTGGACGAGGCATGGGCTCTGCCTACCGAGCACGCCGTGACCATAGCCCTGCGCACTCAGCAGGTGATCGCCCATGAGAGCGGCGTGGCCAACATGGCTGATCCGCTGGGAGGTTCGTACTTCCTCGAACGGCTCACGCTCGATACGGAACGCGCCTGCTACGAATACTTCGACAAGATCGATGGTCTAGGCGGCATGGTATCCGCCATCGAGAAGGGCTTCCCGCAAAAAGAGATTCACGAAGCCGCATACGCCTACCAGCGGGCCGTCGAAAACAGAGAAAAGATTATTGTGGGCGTTAATGATTTCGTTACCGAGGAAGAGCGTCCCGTTGATATCCTGGTAATCGACGAAGGCGTTGCGCGCCGCCAGCGTGAAAAACTGGCAGGGCTGAGGGAGAAACGCGATAACGCGCGTGTTCGGCAAACGCTTGAGGCCCTTGGTGCCGCTGCCGCAACAGACCAGAACCTGATGCCCTTTATACTGGAATCTGTGCGCACGTACGCGACGCTGGGAGAAATGTGCGACGTACTCCGCAAAGTTTTTGGGACCTACGAAGAGCCGGCATTTCGATAAACAGGACTTCTGACTCATGATCGATCGACGAATTCGCGTGGTTGTTGCCAAGCCGGGCCTGGACGGGCACGACCGGGGCGCCAAGATTGTGGCCCGCGCGCTGCGGGACGCCGGCATGGAAGTGATTTATACCGGGCTACGCCAGACGCCGGAACAGATTACAAACGCCGCCGTGCAGGAAGATGTGGACGTGGTCGGAATCTCCATCCTGTCCGGCGCGCACAACACGATTGTTCCCCGCATCTGCCAGTTTTTGCGCGACGCTGGAATGCAGGAAGTTCTTGTAATCGTAGGCGGCATCGTTCCTGATGAAGATATCCCTAAACTGAAAGAAGCAGGGGTCTCTGCTGTATTTCAGCCGGGCGCATCCACGCAGGAGATTGTGGATTTCATCCTGACCCACGTGAAGCAGACGGAATAGGCCAGATGGCGAGTAACGCTTTCTGAAAAGAGACAATGGGCTGGAAACTTTGAACGAAGGATTCTGATGGCACACGAGTTTACGACCTCCTATCTGAAAGACTCGATTGAGATGTTCCGGTATTACAAGCGGCTGGGGGAACGGGCAATGGCTCAGGTGCCGGATGAGGCCTTTGCCTCGACCCTTGATGCAGAGTCAAACTCGATCGCGACCATTGTTAAGCACCTGGCAGGCAATATGCGCTCACGATGGTCGGATTTCCTCAACTCGGACGGAGAAAAACCGGACCGGAATCGTGATACGGAATTCGAGGCTCCGCCGGAAAATCGAGCCGAAGTCATGGACATGTGGGAAGCCGGATGGAAACATGTTTTTGATGCGCTAACCCCGCTGACCGACGGCGACATGGAGCGAACGGTAAGCATTCGCACCGAGCCACATTCCGTGATGCAAGCCATCAACCGGCAAGTCGCCCATTATTCCTATCACGTCGGGCAGATCGTCTATCTGGCAAAACATTTTGCCGGCGACCGCTGGACCGCACTAACCGTTCCGCGCGGCAAGTCAGCGGACTTCACAGCAAGAGTGGCCAGGAGAGAGATTTCTCAGCGATAAGCGGCAGGAAACGAGGCTCGCCAGTCATTCCTGCGCGGGGACCTCGCTGCAGCAAAGGTCAATCAAAGTTGCCAACCTCCATGATTAAGAGCCAAATTGATACAGGTTCCGCTGGATTCGCTGAAAACACCCGTCTGATGAAAGACCTGGTGGGCGAGATCCTGAACCAGGAGGAGAGCATTCGCGAAGGCGGCGGCGCGAAGGCAATCGAGGCCCAACACGAAAAGGGCCGTCTGACAGCCCGCGAACGCATCGCCCTCCTAGTCGATCCTGGCACCGAGTTTTTTGAACTGGGCATCTATGCCGCCTTTGAGATGTACGAAGAGTGGGGTGGTGCTCCAGCGGCGGGCGTTGTCACGGGGCTCGGCCGCGTCCACGGTCGCATCATAATGATTGTGGCCAACGATGCCACGGTAAAAGCCGGCGCGTTCTTCCCCATGACGGCCAAGAAAGTCTTGCGTGCGCAGCAGATCGCGATTGACAACCGCATCCCGACAATTTACCTGGTGGATTCAGCCGGCATTTTTCTGCCCTTGCAGGAAGACGTTTTCCCCGATACGGACGATTTTGGCCGCGTGTTCCGCCATAACGCAGTGATGAGCGCCATGGGAATCCCGCAGATCACGGCCATTATGGGCATGTGCGTGGCTGGCGGTGCCTACCTGCCCGTGATGTGCGACCACATTCTGATGACCGACGGCAGCGGGCTTTTCCTCGCCGGGCCAGCCCTGGTGCAGGCGGCTATCGGCCAAAAGACTTCCGCGGAAGACCTGGGAGGCGCAAAGATGCACGCACAGATCAGCGGCACAGTCGATTTCCGCGAACCTGACGACGAAAGCTGCATCTCCAGAATTCGAGCTTTAGTTGATAAAATGGGGCGTAACCCATTGCTCGCATTTGATAAACAGCAAACCGTTGAGCCTGCGTACCCGACGAACGAAATCTATGGAGCTTTTGCCAGCGGGCCCACGGCACAGTACGACATGCGTGAAATTCTGGCGCGCGTTGTGGACGGCAGCAATTTTGAGGAATACCGCGCCGAGTACGGTCGCACACTCCTTTGCGGTTATGCACGAATTGGCGGATGGGCGGTCGGCATTGTGGCCAACCAGAAAATTGCGGTCCAGACTGTGTCGCATGAGAGCGGAGAAAAACGGATCCATTTCGGAGGTGTGATCTATACGGAATCGGCGGAAAAAGCGGCGCGCTTTATCATGGACTGCAACCAGAACCGTGTTCCGCTGGTCTTCTTGCACGACGTCAACGGCTTCATGGTAGGCAAGGAAGCCGAATGGAGCGGCATCATCCGCGCCGGAGCCAAGATGGTGAATGCCGTCTCGAACAGCGTTGTCCCGAAGATCACCGTAATCTGTGGCGGAAGCTTTGGTGCGGGCCACTATGCCATGTGCGGCAAAGCGTACGACCCGCGGTTTATTTTTGCCTGGCCGTCAGCGCGCTACGCCGTAATGAGCGGAGATTCAGCGGCAAACACGCTGGTGGAAATTAAGATCAAGCAACTGGAGCGCAGCGGAAAGAAGTTGAGCGCAAAGGAAAAACAGGAAATACAGCAATCGATCCGCGAAACTTACGAGCATCAGTCCGACCCGCGCTATGGGGCGGCACGACTATGGGTGGACGCCATCATCGATCCGGCAGAAACGCGGGCCGCGCTGATCTGGGCGCTTGAAGCAGCGGCAATGAATCCCGAGGTAAAAGAATTCAAGACCGGCGTGCTGCAAACTTAAGAGGGGCCTCACGCAAAGCCGCTAAGGCGTAAAGAAAGCCAAGAGGAAGAGTGAATGGAAAACGTCAAGATCATTGAGTGCCCACGCGACGCGTGGCAGGGGCTGGGGAAGATTATCCCGACGGAGGTGAAGGCTGACTATCTTGGCAAACTTCTAAAGGCCGGCTTCAGGCATCTGGATGCGGTCAGCTTTGTATCGCCCAACCTGGTCCCACAGATGGCAGACAGTGAGCAGGTCGTGAAGAAACTCGCGGACACCCTGCAGGCCGCAACGAACGGCACGACACCCGAAATCATCGGCATTGTTGTTAACGAAAAGGGACTGGAACGCGCCCTCGCGACACCGCACGTCACCACGCTGGGATATCCCTACTCGATCTCGGCCAACTTCCGGCGCCAGAATACTAATATGTCGCTGCGAGAATCGCGCGAATTGGTGGAAAAGATCCAGCGAGAGACCAGCAAGGCGGGGAGAGATCTGGTGGTCTATATTTCCATGGCCTTTGGCAATCCTTTTGGCGAGCCGTGGGGAATGGAAATTGTGGAGGACGCGATCGAGTGGTTGAAGGGTTGCGGCGTTCAGACCGTTTCGCTCGCCGACACTGTCGGCGTGTCGACAGCTAAAGAAACAGGTGAACTTTTCCAGCACTTGAAGCCGTTTAATAAGGGCATGGAACTGGGCGTTCATCTGCACGCTCGCGCTGAAGGTGCCGCAGAAAAGGTGCTGGCTGCCTATGAAGCCGGCTGTCGGCGATTCGATTCCGCTCTCACAGGCCTGGGCGGCTGCCCCTTTGCCGGTGACGAACTGGTAGGTAATATCGCCACCGAAATTGTTGTCCAGACGCTCGCCGAACACGGAGTGGATACGGGCATTGAACCATGGGCCATGCTTTCGGCCGTCGAGGCAACAAAGGAACTTCGCAAGCAGTATGTAGATTAGCCATGCGAGGCAACGCCAATGCCCTACGACACCCTGAACCTTGAAATCGACGACGCAATCGCTACTCTCATATTGAACCGTCCAGAAAAACGCAACGCGCTTTCCCACAATATGATCAGCGAGATTCTTAAAGCTCTTGATGAGGTCGAGAAAGCTCAGGCGCGAGTGCTGATCCTGACTGGGGCTGCGAATGCTTTCTGTGCCGGCATGGATTTGCGGGGGCTTAGGGATTTCCGCTCGCAGTCTGACGACGAGATCGTCGCCGACGCCCGCCGGATCGCTACACTTTTCCGGCGGCTTTATTCCTTTCCGATACCAACCATTGCCGCAGTGAACGGTCCGGCCATTGCAGGAGGCTGCGGACTGGCAACCGTGTGCGACTTTACTCTGGCTGTTCCTGACGCCGAGCTTGGTTACACTGAAGTACGAGTGGGCTTTATTCCGGCCATTGTTTCGTCCTACGTCGTCCGCCAGGTTGGGGAGAAGCGGGCCCGCGACCTGCTGCTCTCCGGTCGCATCTTCAGTGCGGCAGCGGCCAAGGACTTGGGCATCGTTAATGAACTACTCGAACATGATCAACTCCTGCCCCGAGCGCGTGAACTGGCCCGGTCGCTGGCCGAAATGAGCCCTGTGGCGCTTGCTCATACCAAACAGCTTCTGCTGAAGTTTTCTGAAGAAGATCTCGACCGCGAAACCGAGATGGCCGTTGAAGCCAGCGCCCGAGTTCGCAAAACCGCCGATTTTCAGGAGGGACTGGCAGCCTTCCTCGAAAAGCGCAAGCCAAAATGGCAGGGCGAATAGCTTGCCGGCATACTCAGCTAAGCCGCGTAATTTCCGCGTACTCACCTTTGTTTTCGATTAACTCCGCCAGTGCAGAGCTGTCGGCCCTTCGATGGGGTGTTCCATGGGCTGGCCGGTTTGTTTCGATTTCAGGTAGGCGGCCTTCAATGCAAAGTACCACTTGGCAGGGCGATCGGCATCATCGATGAGCATCAGCGGAGGATTATGTTTCAGTCCTTCCGCCTGCTTCACCATGGTCAGCCGGTCCTGCTCGACAAACATGTTGCCGAAAAAACGAAGAATCGAAGTAAAGAAAGGGACGTACCGGAAGGCGTTCCACGCCGCACACACATCAATCCGGCAGCGCGTTGTCGTGATGGGTGTAACGGTGGTGCGGCTTGAAAACCAATACTTTCCGCAATGGATTTCTTCAAATCTCATATTGGGCAGGACAAACTGGATGGTAGTCGTGATAGGTTCGCCGTATACACCCAGCAGTTTATACGCGGCGCTATTGGCCGAAGGCGAATGCGCCTTGATCCTGAAACCGTTGGGAATCGGCTCAAAGGTCTTTTCTTTTTCGTGGATGCTGCTGCGCTTGCGCCACCACCACGACTGGTGGACAAAGGGTCCGTGCGCCGGGTCCATAAGGCCAATGATGCCGTGGTCCATATGGCATGGCAATTCCGCTTCCAGGTGCTCCAGGCGATAGCTGTCGCTGAAGGTGGGCAAACGAGGGGCTTCGGGCACCGCTTCATCACAATGATCGGGATCAGGAATAAACACCCAGATGTAGCCATCCTGTTCCTCGCACGGGAAGCTGGCGGCGAAAACGCGGTCCACCTTCAGTTTGTCATGGGCCGTGAGAGAAGGAATGGCCTGGCATTGCCCGGTTTTGCCTTCAAAAACCCACCCATGGTAAGGACACTCAACCGCGCTGCCGTCAAAGTTGCCTTCGGAAAGCGGCATGCCGCGGTGCGGGCAGGCGTCGCGCAGGGCAAATCCCTCTCCCTTCGAGTTGCGACCGAGGACAAGCGGGATTCCCAGCAGCATGGCAGTCCGCATTTCCCTGCCCTGGACACGATTGCTTCGGAGTGCGGGGTACCAGAAGCCACGCATCAGACCGTCATTGATTGGAGTGGATGCAGTTTCCTTGGCAGAACTTTCAGTCATAGCCTTGGTTAATATAGCAGATGTCGAAGTGCCCGAGGAAGTCGCCATAAGGCAGCAGGGCTCTGCGGGCAATCAGGCTACGATCAGAGGACACAAGCCGTTAAGCAGCCGTTACCATCCCGACGTTAAAGCCCTCCACTACGATGCGGGGTTTCTCGCCGCGGGTGTCGGGGTCAGCCACCTCGATGCGAATGCCTTCCATCTCGCCCGGCATCAGTGCTAAATAGTTATCGCTATAAATAGCCGGCAGGATGCGATCGCCTGTCTTGTCACGCACAACCTTCAAACGGACCATCAGCGCCGGATATGACGATAGGTTTCGCAAGTTCGGCGCCAAAATCCACCGGCCGTCCTGCTGGTGGGTACCTGTGGAAACTTCAAGATTGACTTTCGGCAACTCACGAATGGCCCGATAGTCTCCAACCTCGAGCGGGCGCAGGTAAAAATTCCTCGAAATAACCCTGCCCTGGTGAGTTAAGCCAAGCCGCAGAAAATGCACCGGCGTCAGCCCGACCGGATATTCCATTTCGATGCAGGACACGGTGCTGTCTTCCTTGCTGTCAAGTTGCGCAGCTTTCGTCCATTGCTGACTGCCATCCAAGTTCAGGATTTGAACGTGGGCCGTCAAACCCTGCACATTTCCCCCGCTATAATTAACCACCTCAACGCTTTCAGTAACCGGGTTCCACTGGATGTGCAATGGCTCGCAACCCTTCTTTGCGCCGAAATAGGCCGAGGTCGGCTCAAAGTAATAATCGTAGGTTTGCCAGACGAAGGAGGGCCAGCAGGGGTGGCTCATCCATATCAGCAAGCCCATGCGGTACTTGCTTTGCCCCTCAAACATTGCGCGGTAGCCGTCGTAATTGATGAACTGAGCGAGCGAGACCCATTCTTCCGCGCTCGTGGCCCCGCCGTAGCCATATTCGATAATTTTTTGATAAGACGCGCCGTTGGCCGCGCCCTGAAGACAGAAATCATGCAATCCCCAGTCAAGCCCCTGCGGCCACAAGGATTTCGTCGGCATCATCATGCGCACACTTTCCATGGGCGGAATGTTTTGCATGCCTCGCTCGCTGTGCAGCGTGGTATTGGCGCCGGGGCCGAAGTAATAACTGATCGGCATTGCGGTGTAGGGACCGTGACCGCTGACAATACCTGCGGCGGAGTTGGGGAAATAGAGCAAGCCGGGATGAAGTTCTGCCAGCATGCTGGTCAACCCCGCCTCAAGCTGCGGTGGAGGATCGCCCTCATTGCGCCCGCAGTACAAACCCATGGAAGGATGATTCCGAATTCTCAGGACAAAATCCTTCGCGTTGCGCAGGAACATGCTGTCGTCTTCAGGGTCTGGACCGTCCCAGGGGTTCGCCAGCCAGAAGTCCTGCCAAACCATCACCCCATGCCGGTCGCAGGCTTCATAAAAAGCATCGTGGCCTGTCTGTCCCACCCAGTTGCGGATCATGTTGAAGTGCATATCGGCGTGGTAGCCGACAGCCACGTCATATTCTCGCTCGCGGTAGAGCAGCATTGATTCGCTGAAGCCCCAGTTGCCGCCCTTCGGGATGAAGCGCCTGCCGTTGACCCAGATCCGCAGCTTGCCGCCTTCCTTGCTGTAGGCCATCTGCCGGATGCCGACTTTCAGCGATTTCGTGTCCGAGATTCTCTTGTGCGGCCCTTCAAACTCCAGTCTCAGGTCATAAAGGTTTGGCTCCCCATATCCCGCCGGCCACCAGAGCCTGGGATTCTGAAGTCGCAATTCCGGATGCGTGGAAGGATTCAGTTTGAGCTTTGTGATGCCGGCAGCTTCAAGCCTGACGTCCTGCTCAAACTTTATTCCGCCGATGCTGCCAAGCAGTTTCCCTTTCAACGGCTTCGAGCTGTGATTCAAAAGCTCAGCTTCAACCTCAACCTCCGCGGCGGAAGTGGCAGGCAGCGGCAATGTTGTTGTCACGTACGGATTTTCAATCGTGACGGGCCCGCTGGTGGTGAGGGAAACTTCGTTCCAGATGCCGGTGTTCCGCCCGCGGATAGTCGATATCCAGTCCCATCCAATCGAAGCATGAAAAGTGGGATTGTCGAGCCCCAGCGCTCCGCCATTGTGGCCCGCTGAAGCATAGGTTTTCTGCTTCACGCTTCCCGGCGTGTCATTCTTGAAAATTCGGACTGCAAGTGCGTTGGTCTGCCCGGGGACCAGATGCTTTGTGACATCAAACCGGCCACGCATGAAGCCGCCTTCGATGCGCCCGATCTTCTCACCGTTCAGGAAAACTTCAGCCTTCCAGTTGATACCGTCGAAATTCAGCCAGGCAAGCTGATCCCGGGAAAGCTGTGGCGCCACAAACTCCGTCCGGTACCAGAAATCGGCATAAAAGAAAGAGTCTGAAATGTACAACTGGTTCTGGCCGTAGTTCGGGTCAGGGATCGCGCCCACGTTGAAATATGAGGTGAGCACAGTGCCGGGTACCGTAGCAACAATCCAACCCTTGTCATCGAACCCGGACTTTGAAATGCTTTCTCCCTCTGCCGCTACCAGCGAATTCCGTTGCAGCCGCCAATTCCCTCCGGAAAGCTTAAGGCTTCCCTCACTCAGCGCCGGCGCCGCAGGTTTGGGCTCGGAAATAAACCCGCCACGCCCGTAGACTTCCATCTCGCTCAAGATGTAACCCTCGGCCGAGGTGGGGCGCGTCATCAACACGCGCACATATCTTCCACGGGCTGGCTGCCCGAGCCGGATGTCGTCGGTCAGACTTGTTCCGCCGGGCAGCGCGTGAAGGGTTTGCCAGTTTTCAGCGTCGTCGGAAACCTGAATGGAACCCTCGACCGCCTTCGCAATCCAGTAAAGCGCTACGCGATCGAATTCGCAGGACGATCCCAGATCGACGTAAACCCACTCCTCGCCCATCCCACCGCTCATCCAGGCGCTGGTGAAGTTGTAAGGGCCTCCTATTTCCACCCGCTGGCCATCGTTGTAAAACGCAACAATACCCACGCCCCACTCCACGCCGAATGAAAACTCCGGCAACCCGTAAACAATGCATTCAATGCGGTAGTAGCGGCTTTGTACTGTAGCGTCGAGCGGAATAGATGGCCTGAACAGGTATCCGCTGAGCGCAAACTCCGGCGGAAGTCTGGCACGCGAAGCGGGTTTCGGGCCACGGATCGAGCCTGCCTTCTTCCAAATCCTCCTATCGTCGGAAACAGAAACTTCGAAGCCGACATCGGCAGGCTTCACGTTCCGCGCAGTCAGAACAACCAGCAGATCAATCCGGTCAACTTTCGGGACGCTCTCTCCGCCACCCACCCGGACCTGCACCCACGGGCGGGCTCCCATCAAACTGACCGTGCTTGTGGGATTGTGGTCCAGGAAAAACTCCCGCTCTTCTTTGGAGAAGATGCCGGTGAAACTCGCTGAAGTCTCCACCCACATAGGTGGGCGCGTATCCTTGATGCCATCGGTCACAAGCTGTGCCGTCAGGTTGTAGTCGTAACTGCTGGAGTGATAGGCCGGGCGCAGCAATGCCAGGTTCCTGTAGGTGTTTGATTGGTCGGCCACCAGAGTGGGAGCAAAGTCTTCGCGCGGGTCGCCGGGATATACTCCAATCCCTCGCGTGTACTCGCCCGGATTGGCTGGAGCCCGCCCGCTGGATTGAGCCTCGCCTGGTGCGGCTTCAGTAGATCCTGTCGGCGGAGCCGTATCTGCCGCCCTGGCAAGACCGTTCAGATCTCCTAATGCCGCTGTGGCGCCTGCAAGAGTTGTCTTTAGGAAAGTTCGGCGTGAACTGGTGGGGACTGGCATTTCGGGCCTCCTGGAAGGGAGGTAGTATACACCCGAAAACACGCGGGCGCATTTAGCTTGTACTTGAAAATTGACCGCGTCGTCCAAATTTACAATTGGCACTCCTCATTCATTGTGTGCTTCTGGTATATTCTCTTATTTACACGTGCCTGACCGACCTTCCATCTCAAAGCGAGCAGCGCGCCGGCTGATCCAGCAGGCGTTTGTACTGACGGGCCGCGACCGGACCGTGCGCCAGCACATCCGTGAGGCGCGCGTAACAACGGTTTGGATGCTGGAAGACTGGAGTTTTGAGTGGACAATCACCCTGGACCGCGGCAAGGTCCGTTTTGATCGCCGACCGGCTCGCATGCCGGATATGACCCTGACCTGGCCAAACGCTGCGGAGTTTCTTGACGCCATAGAGCAAGGGCGAACGCCGGACGACTCGTTAACCATGGAGGGCAATCTCGGCTTCCGCAACTTTATTGACCCGGTTTACAGAAGCTTTTGCCGTTCACTTCAGCGCGTCATACAATATCCGGTTGATGACGCTGGAGATCCTATCATGTAGCGCCTGATGAAATCTGTGCAAGTGACTATATCGTTGGCAGTTAGCTGTGTAAGTATATGAACATTGAGGGGGACAAAGGCCTCTCCGAAACAGCACGCGGAACATATCCCGCTAGGGCAGGTTTTCATTCATGACAACAAGATTTCCAACCGAATGGGCTTCGACAACTCTACGGGTCCGCTACGCTGAAACGGACCAGATGGGGGTCGTGTACTATGCCAATTACATGGTCTGGTTTGAAATCGGACGCACCGAATTCTGCCGACAGCACGGCTTCGAATACCGCGACATGGAGCGCGATGACGGGCTCTGCATCATCGTGGCAGAGGCCAGTTGCCGGTATAGAGCCTCTGCCCACTACGACGATGAGATTGTCGTCAAGACATGCCTTCGCGCGGCAAGGCGGCGTGTCTTGGTTTTTGGCTATGAAATCATTCGCCAGTCGGATAATGTTCTGCTGGCCGAGGGCGAAACGACTCACGTCATTGTCAACAGCGAAGGTCGGCCTTGTGCCCTGCCCGACAAATATCGTGACTTGTTCTTGACGGGGGTCAAGACCGGAGAGGGTTAAGAAGCTTCGCCAGACGGGTGCCCAATGGCGTGATTTCAGCAGTAATTTCTTCGTCTCCCGCTGGTTGTTCAGTCACCAAAGTCTAGAACAACCAGCCGAAGACGAACGCCGGGGCAAAACCAGGGTCCAGGGCGAACCGCCCGAAGTCAACCTGAAGCGTTACAATGCCACCCATATCCGCCACCATCATCACGCACAATGAGGCCGCCAACATCGCCCGCGCCATTCGGTCGGTCGATTGCGCCGACGAAATTCTTGTGGTCGATTCCGATTCGACGGACGAGACGGTGAAGATTGCCGCCGAGCTTGGCGCCCGAACCATCACTCATGCATGGGAGGGGTTTGCCGCGCAAAAAAGTTATGCCGTTGCCCAGGCCAGCCATGATTGGATCCTGAGCCTTGACGCGGACGAAGAGCTCAATGAGGATGCCCGCACGGCCATTCGCGATTGGAAGCAATTAACGCCCCCGGTTGGGGCATACCGCTTCGCCCGTCGCGCGAAGTATTTGGGTCGCTGGATCCTGCACTCGGGCTGGTATCCGGATTGGAAAATTCGTCTGTTTGACCGCAGCAAGGCCCGATGGGTGGGCAACTACGTTCACGAATCCGTGGCAGCCGAGGAGCCCGTGGAAACGATGGACGGCGAGATTCTCCACTACACGTGCGACTCGTTGGATGATCATCGCAGGCGGATCGAGTTCTACACCGACCTCGCTGCACGGGAAATGTTCGAGTGTGGCGAACGTGCCGGCTTAGCTCGGCGGGGTCTCGCGCCACCGTGGGTATTTCTGAACACTTACTTCCTCAGGCTGGGCGTGCTGGACGGCGTGCCGGGTGTTCTGATCGCCTGGATGGCGGCCCGCTATGTACACCGGAAATACGTGAAGCTCGCGCAACTGCAACGGAGCAACAAAAGAACCCAGTGAGATCAATGGCTCCACTCCGAATCGGCCATGTTGATACGGGCCTGGTGCTTCGCGGCGGCCAGCGCCAGTTGCTTCTGCTTGCACACGGCCTGAGCGCGCGAGGCCACTCTCAACTCATCGTCTGCCCGGAAGAGAGCGAGCTTTATCGCCGCGCTATTTCCGGCGGCTTCGAAGTGCTCGGCCTCCCTCAAGACGATTTCAGGCACATCCAGGGTATCCGGCAATTGCGCCGGCGACTGCAGCAGAACCATCTGATGCTTCTGCACGCGCATGACGGCGTGGGCCAGACAGTTTCATGGCTAGCGTCGATCGGGACCGGCGTCCGCCGCATTGCAAGCCGGCGGGTCACTTACCTGCCCAAGCGCCGCCTCGACTACCGACTGAAATACCGGTACACCTGCGACGCGGTCATCGCCGTGTCGCAATTCGTCGGGCGCATCCTGCAGGACACCGGCATACCGCCGGCGATGATCAACGTGATTCACGACGGAATTGAAATTCCGGCCCGCATGCCCGACCTCACATCCCGAGCTGCAACTCGTGCAAAGTGGAAGCTCAGTGAGAGCGAATTCGTCATCGGGCTTCTCGGCGGGATCAGCGCGGAGAAGGGTCAGGACATCGCCCTTAGGGCGCTCGAAATCCTTGCCGACCGGATTCCGAATGCAAGGCTGGTTTTGGGTGGTAACATTCTGGCTGAAGACCTCGCCAATACGCGCCTTGCGTCGGCCGTTGCCGGCGGCAAGGTTCTGTTGGCAGGGTATCAGGAGAACCTTTTCGAGTTTTTCTCCGGCCTCGATGTCTATATAATGCCGTCGCGCTCCGAAGGACTTGGCTCCGCCGCTTTGCTGGCGATGGTCCACGCCGTCCCTGTGATTGCAACGCGCGTCGGCGGCCTTCCCGAAATTGTGGAAGAAGGCAAGACCGGCTGGCTGGTGGCGCCGGAATCGCCACAGGCCCTGGCGGACGCTATTGCCGCTGCGGCATCTGACAACGCGCGGCTGAAGCCACTGGGATCGGCAGCGCGCCTCCGGGCAACGCAATTTTCTGCCGATATCATGGTTGAGCAGACAGAAGCGCTCTACATGCGAATGATCAATCTCAAGTAGCCGGAGCGGGCAACGGCCTGCAACGGAATACGAGCTAGCGGATGATCCAGACAATCGTGGCCCTGTTCGGACTGATTTTCGGCAGTTTCCTCAACGTGTGTATTGCGCGCGTGCCGCGCGGCGAGTCGATTGTCACGCCCGGCTCACATTGCCCGGGCTGCGACCACAGCATCCGCTGGTATGACAATATTCCCGTCCTCAGCTATGTTTTGCTGCGCGGGCATTGCCGGGATTGCGGCCGGCACATTTCCCTGCTGTATCCGCTGGTTGAAGTTCTGACCGCCGTGGTCTTTCTGCTGGAGTATTGGCGCTACGGTCTCACGATCGAGTTCCTGAAGGGCGCGATTTTCGCCATGCCGGTGATCGTACTGATCTTCACTGATCTGCGCGAGCGCCGCATCCCGCACAAAATCAGCCTGACGGGCATCACGCTTGGAGTGGTTTTCAGCTTCTTTGTTCCCGTGGACAATCGACCCGTCGGATGGATTCTGGCCCAGTGGCGCATCTTCCCTTCTTCGCTTCTTCTCTCCGTGATTGGTGCGCTGAGCGGAGCTTCGATCGGCGCGGGCCTCTTCTACGCTGTGGGCGAGATTTTCTACCACCTCCGCCACAAGGAAGGATTGGGTTTCGGCGACGTGATGCTGATGCTTCTGGTGGGAACCTTCCTCGGCCCGCCGCTGACCCTGATGGCCATCCTGCTCGGTTCCCTGCTCGGATCGCTCATCGCCATACCCCTGACGATGATCAGCCCCAAATTCCGCAACTACCAGTGGCCTTACGGAACCTTCCTCGGCGTTGCGGCCCTCTACGCCAGTATCGGCGGCGACGCCCTCCTCCGCGCCTACCTGCAATGGGGCGGGTTTCGGTGAGGGCACACGGCCCCGGGGCTGTTGATCGTTTTTCCCTTAAATCGCGCGGTCGCTAATAGCGCTTCGTCTGGCTGTAGGTCGGGTGGTCCTGTTGTGCGACGAGCTTCTCGAGTGTTTCACGGATGGCGGCAAGCTGGGCGACGATCTGGCCGAGCTGATCTGAAATCTGCACTGCGTTGACATCATTCATTTCCGTCTCCTTCTACCAGATGCTATTGTACGCTTGTCCCAGGCGGCTGTCGTTACCGTGCGGATACGGCCGTGTTCTCGTCCCTCGCGAAACGCAAAGCCCTTTGGCCCTCCCGATTTGACCGGATGCAATCTTTCACATGCTCTCCGCAGGGGTCCTTTTCGCCGGGTTCGCCGTATATCAAGGCAGAGGGTAGAATGGACTGCGCGATTCATCTCTATGCACTTGTGATGGAACCCGAAACCAAAGCTCTGGCCCGCGGCCTGCGGCGA
Organism: Acidobacteriota bacterium; assembly: GCA_021787735.1. Classification (GTDB taxonomy): domain Bacteria; phylum Acidobacteriota; class Terriglobia; order UBA7540; family UBA7540; genus SCRD01. Next base: position 26,210 of record JAJYLL010000002.1, read on the forward strand.
CGCGATCCGGACCTGCTTGCAGCCCTGATTGCGCAGTACGAGTACCGCCTGTTCCGCTACCTGCTCTACCTGACCGGCAGCGAGGAAGCCGCCCGCGACCTGTTTCAGGAGACCTGGCTGCGTGTGTTGGCCCGAGGCCATCAGTATGACGGAGTTTCGCGGTTCGATTTCTGGCTGTTTTCGATTGCCCGCCACCTGGTGATTGATGCTGGCCGCCGAAGGAAAATGGACAGCCTGGACGATTTGCTCGATCCGGCCAGAGGCAGGTCGGCGCCAGAGCCAAGCGCCTCCGAGACCGATTCACCGCTCGTCGAATACGAAAACAGCGAACTCGCGTCCAGACTCAGTTCAATACTGGCGCGGCTGCCGGCCGTTTACCGCGAAGTCCTGCTGCTGCGCTTTCAGGAGGATCTTTCGCTCAAAGAGATCGCAGACATCATCCGCGTGCCGCTCTCGACAGTGAAGTCGCGGCTTTACCGCGGCCTCAGCGCAACCCGCGAGTTGCTGGAGGAACAAGAGCCATGAAGAAGCAGGAAGCGTTCAGCGATATGCACGAACGGGCGCGACGGCTGATCGACCGGGAACAGGTTGAGGGCCTTACGCCCGAAGAAAGCCGCTGGCTGCACGATCACCTTGCAGGCTGTGAAGCCTGCTCCGCCTGCTCGTCATCCACGGAGTCGGCGCTGCGGGCGCTCAAGTCGGTTTCTGTCGCCGTGCCGCCGGGCCTGGCGTCGTCAACAACTCTGAAAGTGCGCGAGGAAGCCGCAATGCTTAGACAGCGCCGCGCCAGAAACCTGTGGCTTATCGCAGGCTGCGCGGCTTCATGGATGGCAGGCGTGGCCAGCGCTCCTCTGGTGTGGAGAGGGTGCGAATGGGTCGGCACAGCACTCGCCCTCCCGCGGATCGTGTGGGAACTGGGCTTCCTTAGCTGGTGGCTTGTGCCCGCCGCGGCCGTGGGGTTAGTGATTCTGTGGATACGCACGCGAGCAGAAGGTGAGGATTTGAACGGATTGCTGGAAGCGGGACGGCGGTCGAACAAAGGGTGATTGGCACGTCCCGCTGTCAAAAGAAAGATTTGCAGGAAGCGAGGGTGTGAAGATGTCAAGCCAAGGCGATTTTGTGGGAAGAATTCAGGATAACTGGCGGCAACGCGCCGCCGAGCGCACGACATTCCGTGCCGAGCTACGCGTGATTCCGCGGCGGCTTTTCAGGGTGTTGGGATCACTATATTTTGTGGCCCTTGCGGTTGTGGCCCTCGTGGTCTCGACTGGACACCACAAGGTTCCCCAACACCTCCTTGGAGAGCCGCTTGCGATCAAGCTTCTGGCGATGTTCGGAATAGTGACGGGAGTCGCGGTTGCGCTCAGTGTCATCGTTTTGTTCTACGGTTACATCGCGGCAGACGCGAAGCGGCGCGGCATGAGTCCGGTGCTTTGGGTGTTGGTTTCGCTTCTGGTGCCCTACCTGATCGGCGCGATTCTCTACTTTGTGGTTAGGGAGCCTTTGCCCATGAACTGCCCGCAGTGCGGCCGTACCGTGAACCCTCATTTCAACTATTGCCCGGCCTGCCAATTCAATCTGCGGCCCAACTGCCCGCAATGCCGCCGCGCCCTCCGTTCGGGTGATCACTTCTGCCCCCATTGCGGCGTTACCCTGCAGCCGGATGCCCCAGCGCAGGTAGCCGCGCCGACGCCGTAGGTAATTGTCTTTGAGTCCTGCCCTTTCGCTAAAGGCACGATTACCGCTTGAGGAACCGGACGAGGTTTTCGAAGAGACACAGACCGTCCTGCGAATAATGGGCGGGGAGTGAAGCGCGTTCGGGGTGCGGCATAAGTCCAAGAACGAGGCCGCTATCGTCAGTGACTCCGGCAATGGCGCCGGGCGAGCCGTTGGGGTTGTCGGGATATTCGGCGGCAGGCTTTCCCTTCCCGTCTGTGTACTGCAAGGCAACACGCGGGCGGGTGACGGCGCTTTCCGGGATCAGGGTGCGCCCTTCCGCGTGGGCGACGGGCATAGAGAGCAACCGTCCGGCCAGGCCTTCCGTCCAAATCGACTTCTCAGCCGAAACCAGCAGGCGAACTTTCCGGTCTTCAAAATGCGACGACTGATTTTCAAGCATGGCCATGCCGCGCACGCCTGAGCTCCGCGCCGGAAGGATGCCCGCTTCGGTCAGCACCTGGAAGCCGTTGCAGATGCCGAGCACGGGCCGCTCCGCATCAAGAAATGCCGTCAACTGATCGCGCAGGCGAGCCACCAGCAGCGTAGCGAAAATGCGCCCTGCCCCAAGGTGGTCGCCGTACGAAAATCCGCCGGGGAAAACCACAGCGCTGTAGTTCTCCAGGCTGTCGTGCCCGGCCAGCAATTCGTGCAGGTGCAGCAGCGCGGTCTTGCCGCCGGCGCGCTCGATAGCGGCCGCCGTCTCCTCATGGCAATTCGTTCCGGGCGAGTAAAGAATTGCGACCTTCGACACTGTTATTCCACGACCTCCCGGAAGGGTTTGCTCCACGTCGCTTCGAGTTCGGCCACGCCCTGCTGCCACACGGTGTTGCCGCCTTCGGCCAGAAGCAATTGTGGTTCTGCGACGACTTCGCCAATGGTTTGATGCGGGACCGCCAGCTTTGACAATCCCTTTTCGACCTCGGGCGAAACTTCAAGCAGCACCGTGCCGATGAATTCTCCAAAAAGCAGATTGTCGCGCCGCCCCGCCGATTGCGCATTCAATTCGATGCGCGCGCCGAGTCCAGATCCGAAAGCGGCTTCAAACACCCGAAGCAGCAGACCGCCTTCGGCAATGGCTGAAGCTGATACGTAACGGCTCTCGGCATGGAACGAGAGAACAGCGTCCCACACGGTGCGGACTGCCGTGGCCGTGCCCGGATCGAACAGTCGGTCACCGCGGTGGCCGTGCGCATCGGCGTAAACGCTTCCGCCCAGAGCGTCCCTGCCGACGGGGCCAACAAGGACAAGTTTGTTTCCCGCGCGCTTGAATTCCTTGGTCACGATTTTCTTCACATCGGGCACGCGGCCCATCAGCGCCACCGCCAGCGTCATGGGAACATCAATCTTCTTGCCCGCCGATTCAAAAGTTCCGGAGCTTGAATCCTTACCGGAGATGAACGGAATTCCCAGCTCCACGGAAAGGTCGGCGATGGCATCCACCATTTGCGAAAGTTCCCAGGCCGTTTGCGGAGTGACGCGCGGCGTATAGAAGTTGTCGCAGAGGACCGCTTCCTTGTATGTGGCGCCGGCCGCGACGGCCTTGGTGACCGCCTCGATCATCATCAGGCGCGCCATGGCGGCAGGATCGACATCGCCGTAAAGCGGATTGAACGCCAGCGTGCTGACCATGCCGCAGGGCTTGCCGCGCAACGGCGCGGAAACGTAAAGGTTGGTGGGCATCCGATGGTTGCGCCCGCCGTAAGGACCGATGGCCGTGCGGCCCTGCACCGTGGTGTCAAAGCGGACGCCGGCAGCGCTCTGGTCGCAGCAATGGTAATGCGAGATGACCTTCTCAACAGCAGATTTCCATTCCGGCTGCGTCTTGGGCTCAGCAATCGCGAGCGGCTGAAGCTGCGGCTCGTGCTCGACAACGGCAGTCGGCTCAATCGGGCAGCCCTTCCACAAGAACTCCATGTCGAGGTCCACTACGCGCTGCCCGTGCCAGTTGGCCTGCAGCCGACCGTTTCCGGTGAAGCGGCCGAATTCGACGTGCGCAACTTCAAACCGGTCGAGTATCTCGCGCGCCTCGTCCAGCTTTTCGAGCGGGACCACAACCAACATTCGCTCCTGCGATTCGGAAAGAAGAATTTCCCACGCGCTGAGGCTGGCATCTTTCAGCCGCACGCGGCCGAGATCAAGTTCCACGCCGGTCTCGCCGCCGATCTCGCCGGCCGCGGAAGAAATGCCGCCCGCGCCCATGTCGGTGACAGCGCGAATGCACCCGGCATCGCGCAGAACGGGGATTGCGGAAGTGAAACGCCGCTCGGTGATAGGATGGCCGATCTGGACGGCGGCAAATTCCTTTTCCAGAGTGGCGCCGGTCATACCGGTGGAACTGGCCGTCGCGCCGTGAATGCCGTCGCGACCGGTCTCGCCGCCAATCAGCAGCGCGATATCGCCCGTCTCCGGCGAATCCTTCAGCGCGTCTTTCGCAGGAATCAGGCCGATGGAATGGCCCAGCGCAAAACATTTGGCGTAGCCCGGGTGGATGCGATACACCGGGTACATCATGGGGATGCCCATCGGGTTCACGTAGTAGGAAGTGGCGCGGATGGATTCCGTCACGATCAGTTGCGGGTGCAGCGCGCCGGCGGGAACTTCGTCATCCGCCATGCGTGGATCCATGGTGCCCATCACGGTTGAGCCGCCAATCGGATAGGCGCCTTTGCCAAAGCCCAGCGTGTCACGAATGACGCCGCCATGCTTGGTGGCGATGCCGCCAAAGGGCGCAATAGAGCTGGGGAAATTGTGCGTTTCGCCCTTGATGGTGATCACCCAGCCGTCGTAGAACTCCATGCCGCCGGCGTTGTCCTTGAAGGACGAAACAACCAGCGGATGATTGATCTGCGCCGTGGCATGGCTCAGCCGCTTCAGCAATCCCAGGCTTTTCCACGTAGTGTGGTAACAGTGGTCGCTCCAGCTCTGCACCAGAATTTCAATTTCAGCATCGGTGTGCGGCCTGCCCCGCTTGATTTCGTGGGCCTGGATGGCCTTCATCTGTGCGAGCGGCGCGTACCAGGAGCGCTCGGCCGATAACGCCTGGAGTTCCTGATCGTTGAGGCTGCTGAGCGATATTTCTGTGACAGCATCGGGTTGTCCCGAGGGCAAAAGGGTTTCAACCACTTCGTTCGGCTCGCGGACGCGTTCGACAATCTTGTTATAGAGGAAGCGCGAGGCAAGCTTGCGGGCTGTCGTCTCATCAAGCCCGGTGAACTGATACCGCCGGCTGAGTCGCGCGAACTGCAAGCCCGTTTCGCCGAGCGCGTGCGCGCCCTCTAGGATGGAAGGCGTTTCGGGATCGGTGACGGCCGGCCGATAAGCAATCTCCACCACCGGACCCTGCGCGGGATCAAGCTGTGAATGGTCTGCGCCCACCTGGAAGAGCGGATTGATCAACAGCGGCTGGAGCTTGCTGACATTAACATCGCCTTCCAACCAGAAAACGCGCTCGATGGTGATGCGGGTGAGTTGCGTATAGCCGTGCCGGTGAAAGAACGCAACCCAGTTGCGCGCTTCCGGGTCATCCTTGGAAAGTGTGTAAACTGTGTGAATAGCCATGGGGAGTTCAGTCGTGATGCTGACTCACCATTATAAGCGAGTTCGCGAAAAAGGACGACCCTTCGCGCTGGGGGCCGTGCGTTGACATATGGCGCGATAAACGCACCGCTAAATTGGTCATGCGACGTGACAGGCCGGCCGTTACTGCTCACGCGGGGTCATGGGCCAAATGCGCTTTTTGTACGCAAGGATGAAGTAGCCGCAGATACCCACGCAGATGGTCGTGAAAGCGTAGGCCATGAACTTCCATCCGCCCGGCTGGAAGGCGGAGCTACCGAAGATGTAAAGCCAGCCCACCAACGCGAGGATGGCCGGCAGCGGATAGAGCCACATCCTGAAAGGCAACCTGGGTTTCCTGCTCCTGTAGACGAACAGTCCGATGGTGTGCCCCACAAATTGGATAAGAATGCGTGCCACCATCAGGCCGGTGATGATGTCTCCCAGGCTGAACATGCTGGCAAATGCTGCCAGGATGCCAATCAGCACCAGCGACCGGTTGGGGAATTCACCCGTAGGATGAAGCTTGTCAAACCAACTGAAGAAGAGCCCGTCACGCGCCGCTGCGTAGGGAATCCGGGAATAGCCGAGCATGAGCGCAAAGACCGAAGCAAAGGCGGTCAACAGAATCATGGCCGTCAACAGGACCGCCGCCCAATGGCCGTAAATGTCCTGCATAAAGACCGAAGCCACGGAGAAATTGGCGGCCGAACCGGGCCGGATCATGTCGCGCCAGGGGACGACGGAAACAAGGCTGTAGGAGAGAAGGAAATCGATAACGGTAACGGCCAGGATGGAAATGATCACCGCGTAAGGGATGGTGCGCTCCGGCCGCTTGACCTCATCGCCCAGGTAGCAGACCTGGTAGTAACCGAGGTAGTTGTAAATCACCACGATGGTCCCGTTGCCAAGGCCGATCAGAAATGCCCAGTTCAAATGGAAAGCTCCCGGCGGGAAATCCACCGCCAGGTGGTAATTCATGTGGATAAGTCCGGTAACAATCACCCAGCCGGTAGTGACCAACGTGGTGATCCAGAGGACCAGCATCAGCTTTGCAACGTCGTGAATCCTTCGATAGAGGGTAATCATCACGACGACAGCGATGCCGGAGGCAAACAGCTTCATTTTCCACGGATGCGTGGCCAGCCCCGTCCAGAGATAGCTCAAGTACTGCGTCATGCCAACCGTGCCGGAGGCAATTTCAAGCGGGCCGAAAAACATGAACTCCCAGGCAAAGAGCCATGCCATCATCTTGCCCCAGGTCTGGCGGTTGTAACTGTCGCGCAGAAAAACGTAGGTCCCGCCTGAGCCCGGCAACGCGGCGCCCAGTTCTGCAACCACCAGTCCGTCCGCGATGGCCAGGATCGCTCCCGCAAACCAGGCCAGCAGCGCCTGCGGCCCGCCCATCGTGGTCAGAATGATCGGCACGGTGATGAAGGGACCGATGCCAATCATGTTCGACATGTTGATGGAGGTGGCGTTCAGGATCCCAAGCCTGCGCCGTAGTTGAGGTTGCTGCAACTCCGCTTTGGGGGCCTGGGCATTGTTATCTTCGTGTGTGCTCACCTAACTCACCACCTATGCGTGCCGTTCCAGTTGTTTGATTTAGCCAGTTGCGCAGCCACGAAGACAATAGGGCCATTCAGGCGCCATCCCAAGGTGCTAAACCAGTATGCGCCTGAATAGAACAAATTATGACGCGGGCAGGGCGGCCCGTCTGGAATTCAGCATCGTTCCCTGCCCACATAAACACTGTGCTATTTGGTGCCGGGCTCCACGTAACGCCGGTTTTCGTTCAAATGGAACGCCGTCTTCACCGCGCCCTGAACGGCAACGGTAGTGCCCTTCTCCGCCGGGAGTCCATCCACGCCATCGACGGTCAACTTGATGTTGTAGTCGGCGGCCCGAGTGAAGGCGTGGCTCACTTCCGGCCCGCTGGCGATGGTCCCGTCACCGAAGTCCCAGTGATACGAAAGCGCCGGCACGCCGTCTTTCGCAGCCACGGCCCGGAGCTTTATGGCATCGCCGGTTTGCGCTGTCGCGGGAGCTTCCACGGTTACCGAAGGTGCGGCCGCGGCAACCGACGTGTCAATAATCTTGATCAGCCGCACCGAGTGCGGAGCCTGGTGCGTGATGCTGATGCTTCCACCCTCAATGGCCACAGGCGCGTCGGCACGAAGCGCATCATAGGCATCGTACGGATGCCCTTGCGGAAGGCCGAGCGCGCTGAATTCCAACGTGTGCGAGCGCGGCACGTCCGTCCAATTGAAAATCGCCAGCATCGACTGGCGAGCGTCTTCCTTCAGGAAATATTCGCTGGGTATTTCGTCCTGGAGCGAAAAGCTCATCAGGTCGAGTGGAATGGCGGCACGGCGCAATTCCACCATGCGAAGCAGGTTCTTGTTTTCCACCAGGGCAAGGCGGTCGGGCGTGGAAGCCAGCGTCGGCAGGTCGTCACCGATGTCATACATGCCGCCGGCCACCGCCGCAATCACGATCTGAACCTCCGCTTCATCAAACGTCAGCGGCTTCTTCCGGTTGTGCCAGGTCTGTTCCGGCTCAACTTCCGTGGAAACGCTGAACGCGTCAGGGTCGCTGATGTAAAAATTGCGGTTCATGTAGAAACGCGCGGCGATATTGGGGTCGGCGTCCCTGCTGGCCGCAAAGGAATGGCCCGTATCCGGCGCGATGCGGCCTTCGTCCACCAGGCCAACCGGTGTCAGCATCGGGCTGCCGTCCTTATCCAGCAGTACATGATTTCCGACAGCCTCGCGGATGATCTTGAGTCCGATGCGCTCCGCTTCCAGCGCCGTCGTATGCGGGCGATAGTAGTAGCCCTCGATGGCAGAGGAATCCATGAAGTCGAGCTTGATGTAGCGAACGCCCCATTCACGCGTCAGGACGCGGTAGGTTTCACGAAGGTATTTCTGCGCCCCGGGGTTTGTAGTGTCCAGCGCGTAGAGCGGATCGGAGTGCTGGTGCACGTAGGCAATCTGAATGGGCCGTCCCTTCGCGTCATGCACCAGCCAGTCCTTGTGATGTTCGTAAACCCAGGCGCGCGCGGACACCTCAAACGGCGCCGTCCAAACGGCCAGGTGCAGGCCCAGGTTGGTGATTTTGTACCCGAGCTTGCGCATGCCGTCAGGAAACTGCGTTGCGTTAGCAGTCATGTACTCGCCGCGGGCATAATCATAACCTTCGTCAAGGTGGCAGAAGTTGAAGCCAAGCCGCTTGAGATGCGCGGCCAGCCACTTGGCGTTGGTAAGCACCTCGCCCTGATTCATGCCGCCGTAGAACGCCGTCCAACTCCACCAGCCCATGGGAGGCATGCTCGAAACGCGCGCGTGATGCAAAATTCGCACGGCCGCACCGTAGGCTTCCAGTTGCGCATGGTAGTGAGGGCCTGCAGCAAACATCACGGTTTCGGAAGCCAGTTCCTTGCCGGGCACGACGGGAAGGCTCAGTTCCACCTGCTGGTCAGGAGCGATGTGGTCACGTTGCAGCGCAGCCTCGGTTGTCCCGGTGGAATCGACGGTGAGAGAACCGATTGTCGATGCGCCCATCGGAGGCTTTTCAACTTTCAGGTGCAGCGCGGTCATGAATTTGTCGGCCGTAACCGCGGCAAGCAAAAGACTCTGCCCGCTGTGGTGGTTGTAGATCAGGCCGTCGCGCACACCGAAGTATCCTCCTTTGGGCGCCTGGTCAAGGCCACCGATATGAATGGTAGGATCTTCGCTGGCGCTTTCAAACATGATCCGGTCCGCGCCTTCTGTGCCGCCCAGGTTGACTCGCGGGTCACCAATGGCATCTACATCGCGGATGGCTTCTACCGATACCGATTTCGCACCGTGGTTCACGACCTCGACCTGCACCGTCCCGTAAGGAAGATCGTTGTAGAGGCGCAGGATGCAAACCAGATCGGGCTGCATCTTCAGGCCGCTGAAAGTAATCGTCACTTGCCGCCCCGAACCCAAAGCGTCCTGAAAAGAGCCCTCGACGGCGGCATGGTGAGGATAGTCGCCCGACCGCAGCCATTGGTGATTAACTTCTGCGCCGACGCCCGCTTCGAGAACCGGCGCCTGCAGAGAATTCGCTTGAATGGCATACGATCCGTTCTGTGCGTTGACGGTAATCGTCAATCGCGAATTGTGAAGAGAAATCGCTGCGGAAGCCGGCGCGGCAAACCCGCAAGCGATAACGAACGGAAAAAATAAAGCTATGTGAAAATGATGAACAACTTTCAATAATGCTTTTTTCATAGTTATTTCCTATTTTGAAATCAGAGAATCAATGTGCGACACGCCAAACACCAACCTTCAGCCCCTAACGGGCTGGGCGGCAAATGGGCAGGATAAATAAGCCCCCGGTTTCAGTTGATTATGAAACATAGTGAACCGCCATGGGTATCACAATCCGCTCGACCCATCAACCCTTTCACGCGCGCGACGCCTAATCGAACGTCGCCAGTTGCTTGCCGACGTTGTACCCCTCGATCCGAAGCTGAGCCTCCTTGCCCTTGAGGTCCGCCGTGCGGAACCTTGCCCAAAGCGTGCGCGACTCGCCCGGAAACAGCGTAACGTAGTTATCCTCATACCTGACGGGTAGTACCTCTTCGCCGTCCCGCCCTTTCGTCACTTCAGCACGCATGAAGAATGCAATCTGGCTGGAATGGTTTTTCAGCGTGAGGTCAGCGCGCGCCTCTAGGCCCGTGCGAATCAGCCTGCCTGAGATGCCAACCTCCGCCTTTGGCATACTGTTGAGAGCCGTAAAATCGGCCCAGCTCTTGGGGTTCAAGATAAACGCCTTGTCATTCTGCGGCCCGCCCAGATCGTCATCCGTTGTTGATTGCCAGTAAACGTTATCAACAATCGGCCTGCCGCCGGCCTCGGCAAGCTGGCAACGGACAAAGTAAGTCGGGGTGACACCGGGTATACGCGGTACGGACAGCACGCGATCGCGCCCGTTCGGGGTGATGCTCAAGTCCGACAACTCTTTTGAGAACTTCACGGTCCCGTCCACGTTGTAAAACCGGACCGTCGCCTTGAGCCCCCGATGCGTTTTCAGCGTCTGATTGACCACGTAGATATGTGCTGTCTTCCGGTCCCCTGTGGCGTAGTAATCGAACACGATGCTAACGGGCCGCATTCCCTTCTTCGCGCCGAAATAAGCGCCACCGGGCTTGAGATAGTAATCAATCAGATGCCCGAAAAACGACGGCCACTGGCTGTCGAGCATCCAGTAAAGCGTCATCTTGTGCGTGGCCCAGGGATTGGAGGCAAAGTCCTCAAATTGCGCGCGGGTGTTTTCATAATGGGCCAGTTGCGCCTTTTTGCAGAAGTCTTCCGCGTCCGAGGCCGCACCGTATCGTTTCTCAACAACCTTCTGGATGGTTTCAAGCGTACTGTTGCCGCGGTTGGCGCCCGAGTGGTAATACCACGTCTCGTTTATGGGCCACAGCTTATCAGTGGGAATATATTTCTTGAGGCTCTCAAACGGCGGGATCGATTCGTTGTCGCCCTGCTCCGCGCACGAACCTTGGCTGGCCGGATACTGCGGGTCAAACCAGTACGACGGCGGCCGCCACGAATACGGACCCAGCATGTGAATTCCATTCCACAGCGTGTGCCCTAGTGCATCCTTCTTGAAGTTGGACACGGTGTCAACCACCGCGTTCTGCCAGTGCATTTCCTTCAGGATCTGGTGGTACTGGCCGCGAACCGGCTCCGGCGGTCGCCCGTCGCTGCCATCCGCCCAGATAAAAGCCGCGGCGTGGTGGCGCAGGTTCCGTATCCGGGCCCGAAGGCTGGCCAGGGCCACCCAGTGGTCTTCCGCGTCCCACTGGTTCCATTTCTCCCATTGCATGCAGCACATCCAGCCCTGCATCACGGGCATACCCTCGCGGTCAGCGCGGTCGAGCATGGTGTCGTCCGCGATCTTCAATTCCCACCGCAGCATATTCATGCCCATGTCTTTTGAGTACTCGGAAATCGCGCGGTCACGGCTGGGATCATTCTTGAAGAGCAGATCGGGCGTGTAACATCCGCCGCGAATCAGAAAATCTTTGCCGTTCACCTTCAAATAGAAATTACCGCCCGTTCCAACCTTGGGGAAATTGTTGTCAGAATCGCGGTGCTGCGTGACCTTGCGGATGCCAAAGTCAATGGCCGCGGCATCAGAAACACGCGCGGCGATTTTGAATTCCAGTTTCAACTGATAAAGCGCAGGTTCGCCCCACTCATGCGGCCACCAGAGATCGGGATTGTTGACCGTGAGCTGCGAAAAGGCTTCTTGCGTAAAAGCAACTTCCCTGGTTTCTTCAGAGCCGAGTGTCACTTTCTGCTGAAAACTGATGGTCGGTTTGCCGGGGCGCGAAATCTCGCCGTGCAGCGTCCCGGAAACGGGCATCGAGACGCCGTTTCGCAGATCACAATAGACGGTCAATTGCGCCGGGCTGAGGTTAGGCAGCGGGAGATCGGTAACCACATACGGGTTCCGGACCAGCACCTTGCCCGTCGAGCTCAGGAACACCCTTTTCCATACGCCGGCATTACGGTCCGGAACAAAGGAGATAGCGGTATGTTTTTCCGGATTCTGGTAGCCGATGTATTTCCAGTTGATCCAGTCCAGCCAGCTGTCGGCCAATTCCACCCCGTTGATGTTCGGCAGCTTCTGTTCCGGAGTAATTTTGATGGCCAGCGCGTTGGTAGCGCCGCGCTTGATGTATTTGGAAACAACAAATTCAAAGCTGTTATACATTCCGACGACATGCTTGTTGTCGGCGATCAGGTGGCCGTTCAACCACACATCAGCACGATAGTTGATGCCGTTCAGCACCAGCGAGTGGACCTCCGCTTCCGGCGCGTCAAAGGTCGTGCGATACCACCAGTCCTGCTTCCACAAATCCGCCGGGACAGTCTGCGTAAGGTTCATGCCAACATAGAGGTTCTTATAGACTCCGGCGTCTTCCAGCGCCTGAAGAACCGTTGCCGGCATTCTGTGGACGGGGTGCCAATGCGAGTCGTCGTAGGAAGGTGTGGAAACTTCCGAATCAGAGGATGTAACGTCCCGGGCCGAGATAAGCCGCCAACCCGTGGCAAGTTCCGAGTGAAATTCTCCTTGAGCCGCGAGCCCGGTGCGCGGAGCAAGCATGACCGAAGCCCCTCCTACCGCTGATCGCTTCAGGAATTCTCGCCGGCTCAATGCTGAAACATGTGCGGATTTCTTCGTGTCTTCACTCATGGCCTTCCTTGTCCTTGCGAGGCATGTCGGTCAACGGAAGAACCAACTGCGGCGCAGGGCATCCCAACTCATGGCTGATACCTTATCACCGTCGAGGTCCTGCACGCCATGAGGGATGTTATGAATACCTGCGCTTATTTTCTATATGTTTGGTTTTCAGTAAAGATGCAGATGATCGCCACTGCGGCACGTCCACGGCGAACCACGTAAGAATGCTGTTTCTTTTCGCGCCGGGCAATAGGGCTGAAAAGCAGTCCTTATTCGCCGATCACCTGAACCATGTAGGTCCGAAGGAGGGGCCCATCGTATTCCATGAAGTAAATCGTTTGCCGCGAGCCGCGCACGATTTTGCCGTCTTCGATGGGGAAAAAACAACTGATGCCCCCCAGAATGCTTTTCAGGTGAGTTTCTGCATTGAAGCCCAGCCGGCCGTCGTAATCAAGATAGCGGCGGTGGTGGTAGTCCTCATCCTCAGGGAACAGCCGGCTGAAGTGGGTAAGGATGTCTTCTTCCAGGCACGGAATGCCTTCCGTCACCAACAGCCCCGAAGAGGTGTGGGAGGTCATCACGTTTACCAGACCCTGTTTCACGCCCGTCTTCCGGACCACTTCTTCCACCTGCGGCGTAATATCGATCGCCTCTTCAGGCTTTCGTGTCTGCACCTTGATTTTTTCAAGTTTGATAATCATGACTTTTTCCGCCTTGTTCCCCGCTCTTAGTTGAGGCCCAGCAATCGTCTGGGGTTCTCGTCAAAAATCTTGTTCAGGCACCCTTCGGTGAGAGCCAGCGTACCAAGCGCATGCACCATATTCTTGATTTCCACGCGCGGATAGTTTGAACCAAACACCATCCGGTTACGCAGGCTGCGCTCCAGCACCGTGGTCGGAATCTGCTTTGAAAAAACAAACTGATAAAACTCTTTTGGGCTGTCGTAGTAAAGGCAGGAAGTGTCAAGGTAGACGTTGGGATACTTCAACGCCAGCGCTGTGGCCTCCCACACCCACGGCCAGCCCCAATGTGCCAAAACAAAATTGAGCATGGGATAACGCGCGATGGCCTCCTCAAGCAGCATCGGGTGCCCACGCTCGATCAGCGTGGACGGCGCCCAACTCATGCCGGTATGAACCAGCACGGGAATATTCAATCCCGCGGCTGCCTCGTACAGTGCGTAAACGTTGCTGTCGCGCAGTTCAAAATCCTGCAGCGTCGGGTCCAGCTTCAACCCTTTCATTCCCATCTTTTTGACGGCGTGTTCCAATTCTTTTGCCGCGCCGTCCTTCAGCGGATCCACGCTGGCGAAACCGATAAACCGGCTGCTGATGGAACACAATTCGGCCACCTGCTCGTTTGAGCTGACCGCGTCGCCGCGCGCCCGCTCACAATCGATCGGGAGAAGAACTGCACGGTCAATGCCCGCAACATCCATCTGCAGGTGGAAAGTTTCCAGCGGCTGGAAGTTGTTGCCGATCTGGAAAACCTCGCGCGCCATTCGCGCGTAGTTCGGATACTTGTCCACCATTTCCTGAATCAGTACCGGGTGTGTATGAAAATCAATTTTCATGCCGCCGCCTCATTCCCATGCTGTTGTAGAAAGTCCTGCCATTTCGGCCGCTCGCGAAACGCTTCTGTTCCGCCCGGCCGCGTGGTTGAAAATGCCCCTGCCAGGTTGCCGTAAGCCAGGCAGGTTTTGAGGTCCGCACCACGGACGTACTGGTGCAAAAAGCCGGCATCAAAACTGTCACCGGCGCCCACCGGATCAACGGCGTTGACCCTGTAACCGGCCTGGGTCCATTCCTGCTGGCCCTGCCGCACGCGGCCGCCCTTTGCACCAAGTTTGATGGCCACAGTCTTTACTTTCCCGGCAAGCTTCTCAACCGCAGCTTCCGTGTTGTCTTCGCCCGACAGCTTGCCGGCCTCGCGTTCGTTCACAAACAAAACGTCCACAAGCGGAAGAACGTCATCGAGACCTTGCCAGCGATCTTCCGGGTCGTCGTTGGTATCAAGCGACGTGCCAAGCCCCGCCCGTTTCATCTGCTCGAAGAGTTCCGCCACGCGCGGCCGCAGCGCCCGATGCAGGTAGAACGACGAAAGGTGGAAATGCCGGCCCGAACGGAGATAGTCAAGATCGAGGTCGCCGTAGTCCATCTCAAACATCGCGCCGGGATAGGTCAGTATGCGCCGGCTTGCCGTTCCCGTCACGATGACAGTCAGTCCCGACTTGGTAGGCCCTTCGACTCGCCGCACGCAGCTGACGTCCACGCCGCCCGATTCAAGCCGGTCGAGCGCAATCTTCCCCAGCGGATCCGTGCCGATCCGCGAAATAAACCCGACACGGTTGCCGATTACCGCGAGGTTATGGGCAAAAATCGCGGACGAACTGCCCAACGTCAGGGCCAAGCTGTCTGCCAGAAGTTCCTTTTCCGGCTCCAGTTCGTCCGGCAAACCGTAAAGAATCAGGTCCAGGTTCAGTTCACCAACAACCGTCACATCGAATTGCAGCATTCTCTGTCCTTAAACGGCTTTCCCCTTCAGCACTACTACGCGGCTCAAATGCCGCGGCTGATCAGGATCGAACCCGCGCTTCAGCCCCAGATAGAGACCCAGCAACTGCACCGCCAGCACATGGGGCGCCAGCCGCGCGACTTCCGGAACGTCCAGTTCGAGTTCAATCAGCAGGCCGGCGGCTTGGCGAACCTTGTCGTTGGCGCGGTTGGTAATCACCAGTGTCACGCCGCCCAGTTCCTTCATCTCTTCCAGCACTTCCTGCTCGGACGTGCCCGTGCTCTCGGCCAGGAAGAATGTCAGCAGCGTTTTCGGGCTGACAATCGACTTGGGACCGTGACGGAATTCCAGCGTATGGAAAACCTGCGCGTAGGAGCATGACATCTCCGCCACCTTCAACTGCCCTTCGGAAGCGATGCCGAAAAACGGCCCCTGGCCCATAAAGACGTAGTCTGCAAACTCGTTGGCGCTCGCAAATTTCTCAATGCGCGGCTGCAGCCGTTCCAGCGCCCGCTGCGCCTGACCGGGCATCTGCTTCAGGGCCTGCAGGAAATCGTTGCGTCCCGCGGCAAAACCCGCCAGTGCCTGCATGCTCAGCAGCATGGTGCTGAAAGAACGGGTCATCACGGTGCTGCGCTCGTCCGCGGCCGGCAGCAAAAGCGTGGCTGTCGCCAGCTTTTCCAGTTCCTTCCCGGTTGCGCAACTGATTCCCAGCGTGCGGATGTTCCGCTCCTTCTCCAGGTAATCGGCCGCCATCAACATCTCCGTGGTGTGTCCGGAACGCGATATCAATACGGGCTGGCATTTCGTTTTTCCCAGCACCTGATCGGGATACAAAAGCAGTTCTGACGCAGGGACGGCTTTTGCCCGCTGGCCGGTGACCGCGGTCCAACTCCACGCAGCCGCCTGCGCCACGTAGTAACTCGATCCGCAACCGACAAAGACCCACTCATCCGCCGGTTGAAGCGGTCTCAAAACCTCCGCATAACGGCCGTGTTCTTCTAAGTCCTTCAAGGTCGAAGCCCAGACACTGGGCTCTGACATAATTTCAGCAAAGCTCAGATGGCCTCGCCCTTCAGTCGTCTCATTCACTCCCCTGCCTCCTTCACTACAGTTAAAAAGTCGAAGTTCAAATAAAATAATTGCTCGGTGTGGGAACTTGCCTTAGCCGGCGATGGCACGTTGCCCTGTACCAATTACGATAGGTTTCTTTTTACTACCATTCCTTTCGAATGTCAAAGAGTTTTCAGTTCGCCGTCACAAGGTCCGTCTTTGACAAGAGCGCCTACCGACTGAGCCAGGGAGTCACAGGCACATGGTCGGGATTTGCAGGCTTATAAGGCCAGGCGATCCGCTTGCCGGTCGCAGCCGATTCGTAGGCTGCATAGATAATCTCAAGAGTGGCGCGGCCGTCCTCGCCGGTTTCCATCGGCTTCTCTTCACCCAGCACGCAGCGAGTGAAATGGCGCATCTCATGTGGGAAACCGTAAAGGTAGGCTTCCTCAAAAACCGTAAAGGTCCATCCTTGTGTTCCGCCGGCTTTTTCCACGGCGTATCCATAACCGTTCTTGCTGTAAGTCTCCATTGAACTGCCGCGGAGCAGGTCGCAGTAAATCACGCCCTCGGTCCCCAGCAGTTCCACGCGGTCGTCCATGCCTCCGTGGCGGGCCCAACTGTCTTCAATCATTGCGATGCCGCCATTTTCAAACTCAACGACCACCACGCAATTGTCATCACCCTTGGTCCGGCCCTTGTGGTAAACAAGCTGGCAGTGTGCCGTCACACTCTTGACTTTAGGCTTGCCGTAAACCCAGCGGGTCCATTCAATGCCGTGGCACCCCATGTCCATCAGGGCGCCGCCGCCGGAGCGGTTGACATCATAGAACCAGTCGGAGTGCGGCCCGGAGTGCTTTTCGCTCTGCTTAGCCATGTAAAGTTCCCCGATGGCCTTTTCTACGACGAGATTTCTGGCCCGACTGTACTTGGGCGAGAAGCAGATCGTTTCCGCGTACATCAGCATCACGTTGTGCTTTTTGCATGCGGCAATCATGGCATCGGCATCGTCCAGGGTATGGGCAATGGGCTTTTCAAGGATGATATGTTTTCCGGCCTCGGCCGCGGCCACCACCATCTCGCGGTGCAGGTCGTTGGGTATGCCCACAACGACCATGTCCACATCTTTCCTTTCAACAAGCTTGCGGTAGTCCGTCAGGGCCACCGGAATCTTCCACTTGCCGGCAAAACCTTCAACGTGGTCCTTGTTGGACGAAGCTGCCGCTACGAGTTCAGCCTCCGGCACTTCCTGGAAGGCTTCGGCATGAAGGCTTGAAACAAAAGCTGATCCAACGATGCCTACCCTGACCTTTTCCATCGACCACTCCTTGGCACCTGATTCCAGCCGCAGCGACCTTCTTTTGGCCAACGTCACACTACCCGGATACGCCGAAAACAGCAAGCCTCCAAAATACCATAAGCCGGGCCGAACACGAATC
Organism: Acidobacteriota bacterium; assembly: GCA_021787735.1. Lineage (GTDB taxonomy): Bacteria > Acidobacteriota > Terriglobia > UBA7540 > UBA7540 > SCRD01. The sequence continues at coordinate 43,717 of JAJYLL010000002.1, forward strand.
CAAGTGATCCGCAATGCATCAAGGCCCGTAACCGAAAAAAGCCGAAAGGAGTCCCTTCAATGATCCGTCGCGCCCGCCGGCAGATTTATGTTGCAGCGTAAAGACCTTCGGCGATAGCATCCAATACTTTGCTCTTACAGGAGAAATCAGGTGCAACGAAAGAAAGTGGACGTCGTCGGCCTGGGGTTGAATGCAACGGACTCAGTCCTGATGGTCAGAGAGTTTCCTCCGCTGGGAGGAAAGGAGCGCGTGGTGTCTCTTTCCCGCCAGGCCGGAGGACAGGTAGCCACAGCCCTTGTCGCCTGCCAGCGGCTGGGCCTCACCACCAGATACATTGGGAAGGTGGGCGACGATGAAGCCGGCCGCTTCCAACTTCAAAGTCTGAGCGATGAAGGCGTGGATATCGAATTTTCGGCGGTCACCGCAGGCGCGGCGACACAGTTCGGTCTGATCATCGTTGACCAGGCCACCGGCGAGCGGACCGTTTTCTGGGACCGCGACAAGCGGCTGGCAGTTACGCCGCATGAACTGGAGCAGGAAACCATCACCACGGCTCGGCTTCTGCATGTCGATGGCTGTGACGCCGACTCGTGTGCTCAGGCCGCAACATGGGCACACCAGGCCGGAATTCCCGTGGTGGCAGACCTCGACACGGTCTACAAAAAGGTAGAGCAACTCTTCTCGCTAATCGATTACATGATCGCCTCCGCCAACTTCCTTCCCACCATTACGGGGCAGAACGACCCGTTTCTGGTCCTAGAATATATGGCCCGAGAGTACAAGATGCACGCCCCAGGAATGACGCTGGGACGTGATGGCGCCCTGCTCTACTGCGGCGGCCGCTTCTATTACTCTCCGGGATTCGTTGTCGAAACCGTAGACACTACCGGCGCCGGCGACATCTTTCACGGGGCCTTTGCTTATGGACTGCTGCAGGGATGGGCCATCGAGCAGATTCTCGACTTTTCAAACGCCATGGCCGGGCTGAACTGCACTCGAGTTGGCGCCCGCGGCGGCATTGCGACCCGTGCGGAGGCCGAAGATCTGATCGCTAGCGGCACTCGCCACCGTAATCCCGACTACGCAAGGCTTCCAGCGGCTGGCGGCAGGGGCCGTCCCAGTCGTAAGATCAAAAGTACCCTTGCAAAGTAAGACCATGGCCAATGGCAGATACTCACTGATTACGGGGGCTTCAAGCGGCATCGGCGACTGCTTTGCCCGTGCGCTTGCACAGCGCGGCCACAACCTGGTACTGACGGCACGTTCGGAAGGCAAGCTCAGCCACCTCGCCGTCGAGTTGGCGCGCGACCATAAAATCGAGGTTGAGATTATTCCCGCTGATCTCAGCGTGCGTGACGCGGCCCCGCAGCTTGCTGCCATCCTCAAAGAACGCAACCTGTCAATCAATGTGCTGGTGAACAACGCGGCCTTTGGGGCGCGCGGCGAATTCTGGCAACTGCCGCTGGAGCGGCAGATGGCCATGGTCCGCCTGAACATTAACGCCCTGACCGAGTTGACTTATCTGCTGCTTCCGGAAATGGTGGAGCGCGGCGAGGGATCCATCATCAATGTATCGTCCACGGTAAGCTTCCAGCCCACGGCCTATACAGCCACCTACGCCGCCACCAAAGCCTTCGTCACCAGCTTCTCGATGGGCCTGGCTGAAGAGGTGCGCTCTCACGGCATCCGCGTGGTAACACTCTGCCCGGGCAGCACCCGCACCAACTTTTTTGAGGCCGGCAATTACGGCGTGCGCAACACGCCCGGCGGCATGCAGGCTCCGCAAGAGGTTGTGGATGCTGCGCTCCGGGCGCTCGACCGGGGCGGAGGGTTAGTGGTTCCTCGTCTGCTCAACAAATCTCTGGTTTTTGTCCAGCGATTTATTCCTCGCGAGGCGGTGGCAAAGCTGGCCGCCGCAATCTTTCGGCCCCGAAGCCAGGGCACCTCGCGCTGAGGACCGTTCTGGCAACCGGATAAAACTCTTCTTCTCGAAAGGACGCTTCTCTATGGACCTCACAACGTTAATCACCGGCATCAGGCAAGCCCGTGTCGTGGACCTGAGCCAGACGCTCGAAGAGCGCATGCCGAACTTTCCCACACATTCCAAGTTCTTCCACAACTTGTGGGGCTCGTATGAACCGGGCGGCAGGTCGCTCAGCTACCAAGTGCAGGTGCACGAGCACAACGGGACGCACGTAGACGCTCCGGTACACTTCTTGGGTGACAGAAATCCGGAAGCGCACAAGTCGATTGAGCAGATCGCACCGGGCCATTTGATCGGGCGCGGTGTGCGGCTCGACTGCCGCGGACTAAAGGAAGGCGACTACATCTCAGTACACTTCATTTACCATTGGGAAGCGGAGCATGGCGCCATCGAAAAGGGCGACATTGTGCTGTTCAACTTTGGATGGTCAGCGCACTGGGGATTGACGCCAAACAACCGGCGCTATCTAGCGGACTGGCCGGGCGTCAGCATAGAAGCTGCGGAATATCTTCTTAGCAAGAGCGTGGCGGCCGTCGGCGTCGATACGCTGTCGCCCGACCCACCTGCAGCGCTGGATACGCGCCCCCTCCACCCTCTGCTGCTCGAAAAAGAGGTCCTGATTATCGAAAACCTGACGCGCCTCGACGAGCTTCCGGACGTCTTTCTGTTCATCGCCCTCCCGCTCAAAATACGGCAAGGTTCCGGGTCACCCATCCGGGCCGTCGCGCTGGTTTAGAAGACTGCTACCTGTCCGGACGCGCTATTCTTCTGTTGCGTTCAGGTAACGGGCAACCACCGGTTTCCACTTACCCTGCGCTTCCAGAATGATCTCAATCGTTTCGCGGATGGCCCCCTGGCCGCCCGGGGCCTTTGTCACGTAGTGAACATGCTTCCGCAGCAGCGAATGACCGTTCTGCACGCACACGGCAAGTCCAACACGCTTCAGAATGGGCAGGTCCACCAGGTCGTCGCCCACGAAACAGACTTCTTCGTCTTTCACTCCTGCCGCCTGAAGAATGCGCTCGTAAGGCGGGATCTTCTTCAGGCTATTTTCCTCGATGAAATCCAGCTTAAGCTCCGCGGCACGATAGCGCACCGTGTCCGACCCGCGCCCGCTGATGATGCCGACCTTGATCCCCCCATCGCGCGCGTAGCGGATGCCGATGCCGTCCCGCGAATGGAATGTCTTGGTTTCAAACATTCCGCCTTCGGGCCGCGGTACGTAATAAATGCGGCCATCGGTCATTACGCCGTCAACGTCAAGCAGCAGAAGTTTGACCTTTCGGGCCCGGCGCCTGACTTGCTGTAAATTAAGTGGCATATTCCTCCGAAAACTATTCGCAATTCATTCAATTCCGGTCCATTGCAGGTATGCAAGGTGGCTCGTTCCAGCACCTCACTTCAGTCCCAATTTTTGGCCTGCCGCCAGACGGGCAATCGATTCGTGTACGCGCCTTTCACGTGTTTCAGCGCGTTTGGCCGAATGAATCCAACGCACGTATTCGCGGCGGTGGCTCAGCGATAGCTTCTTGAAGAAACGCCACGCCTCTGAATTCCCTTTGAGCGCTCTGGCGATATAGCCCGGCAGTTTCGGGACTACAGCGCGCGGGGCGTAGGTGTTGCCGGTGGGCGCTGCCGCGAGGCCCGCCGGCGCAAGCAATCCTGCGTCACTAAGCGCCGCCCAGCGCTTGCGATTGATGTCAGACCACTTGCTCGTGGGCTTCCTAGGCGTAAACATGCGCGCGTATCGATAATCATCAAGCCGTTTGACGAGGCTGTCGATCCAGCCAAAGCACAACGCCTCCCGAACCGATTGCTCGTACGGGACGGACTTGTTGCTCACGTTGCTTTTATAAAACACAAGCCAGACGCCCGGACCTGAGGCATGATGTCCTGCCAGCCACTTTCGCCAGTCCCGGCTGTCCCGGACCTCCAGCACAGGGAGTTCTTTCGGCATACTCCCCACCCCAACCAAATCGGCCTGCCGACAGGGTCAAAACATCTCGGTCTGCCACAGGTCGTGGATGTGGACCACGCCTTCGAGGCGGCCTTCCTGGTCCAACACCATCAATGAAGTGATCCGCCGGCTTTCCATGATGTTCAGAGCGCGCGTGGCCAGTTCCTTGCGCCCGATGGACACAGGGGCACGCGTCATCAGGTCTGCAGCGCAGTGATCGAGCGCGCGGTTGCCCTCGCGCTGAAAAAAACGCCGCAGATCGCCGTCTGAAATTACGCCTGCAAGCCGGCCATCTGCGTCCACCACGGCCGTGTGACCCATCTTCTTCTTGCTGATCTCATAGATCACGTCGGGCAGCGTGGTTTCGGGATGCACTCGCGGAATCTCGTCTCCCGAGTGCATCACGTTTTCAACTCTCCGAAGTCGAACGCCCAGGCCGCCGCCTGGATGCAGCGCCGCGTAGTCCTCTTCCCTAAAGCCGCGACGTTCCAGCAGCGCCATCGCCAGCGCATCACCGACGGCCAGCATCGCCGTAGTGGATGCCGTGGGAGCAAGGCCCAGCGGGCAGGCTTCTTCGCTGATGCTCACGTCAATCACCACATCGCTTGCCTGCGCAAGCGTCGATGCCGGCTGGCCTGTCAGCACAATCAGAGGGATGGCAAGGCGCTTGACCGTGTCGAGCAACCGCAGCAGTTCTTCCGTTTCGCCGCTATACGAGAGCGCCATCAGCACGTCATTCGCTACCAGACGGCCCAGATCTCCGTGCAAAGCTTCGGCGGGATGCAGGAAAAATGAAGGCGTCCCAGTGCTGGAAAAAGTGGCTGAGATCTTCTGCCCGATCAGGCCGGACTTGCCCATGCCCGTCACCACCAGGCGCCCCCGGCAAGCCAGGATGGTCTCCACCGCGCGCTCGAAATGCTCGTCCAGCCGCCCGATCAGTTCCGCAATGGCGCGCGCTTCGATCTGAAGGACTCTTCTGCCGGTTTCAAGACTCATGCGACGTATCCGCTTAAACCTGCGATCATATCACAGGCGGAATACGCATTACCGACTGTTGGTGCGCTTCCTCCGAAACCGCAGACAAGGCTGACAACCGTATTTATGGGCTGCTGTGCTCGCGCCCTGAGGGAGCATGAGTCACGTTCGCATGCCGTCTGTTTCTATAGGAAGCCCTCCTCGGCGCTGCGGGCTGGAGAAAGATGACGCGCATCACTTAAGCACAAAGTCGACTAGAGACTCGTTGACTCGAAGTTCGTCATCGTAATGGATATATCCCTTTTTCCGGAACTGGCTCATGAGGGCACTCACTTGCGCCCGTGTGGCGCCAATCATCTGGGCGAGGGTTTCATGGGTGACCCGGGGCACGACAGCCGGCAACGCTTGTCTCTCGCTGGCCCTGGCCAAAAGCAGAAGAGCCCTCGCCAGCCGCTTCTCGGTCGAATCGAACGTCAGACTGATGACGTCCTCCTGAACGGAGACGTTGCGCATGAGGAGATACGATAGGAAGTATTCGGAAAATTTCGGTTCGGTGCGCAGCAGTTTAGCCATGACGGCTTTGTCCAGGCGGATCGCCGTGGAATCGGTAACCGCTGTTGCTGTCGCAATGTAGCCAATCTCCACGGTGCGAAGAGGCGGAACGACGAAATCGAAGACACCCTCCTCCAGCGCATCAAGGTACAGCGGAACATCGACAAACCTGGAAACAACAATAACCTCAGCAGGACTGGGACTATGCCGCGCCATTTGAAGTACTCGCTTCCAGTCTCCGTCGGGAAGTTGAACATCGGTAAAGATCACATCGGCCGTCCCGTGACGCCCGATTCCACCCCCGGCTTCCCTGCAGCCGGTGACGGTTCGAATCTCCAAAGGGCACGGATCTAAGGCGCAGGCCAACTCCTGCATGAGCCCACCTCCACTCGAGACAAGGACGATGCAGGGTAAATCTTCCGTCTCATCGCAAGCGCAGAAGTGGAGGGGTGATCGGCTACCTTCAGGCCTCTTAAAGACCCGGCCCCGGCCATCTGGCTGTCCAGGCACACAAGATCGGGACTCACGAGGGTTATGCTTCTTGCCTGCGGCATAATTTTTCGAGGACAGCAAGGTGTTTCCGGGCGCTGATTGCGGTGGTGAGGACCTGTGATCTTCTCCTCGCTCGGCAGACCGCGGGGGGGACAGGTCTTGAGCCTCAATCAAGTTGGTGCCTACCGCCTTCAAAGTCAGGAGTTGCACCCCGCTCCGATTCATTTGTCAATTGAAAGAATATTATTAGCCTCAACAAGGGTTGTCTGTATAAAATTGAACATTGGGATGCAGAGTCACAAGCGCCGCACAGCCTTTATTGACCGGGCTCCGCGTCACCCTGAATGTCCTTGGATTTAACTGCCTGCAAGGAATGCTTACGAGGAAATATCTGATGACAAAGTTCGAAACAAGACTACTTCCCAAAGACCGAACCGTGGTGGCGCCGGACGGGTCCGATGTGAGGACGCTACTCCGCCTTAAAGGAGGCGGGATGGCGCACTTCGAACTCGCGGCAGGCAAGACCTCGCGGGGCATCGTGCACCGGACCGTGGAGGAAATCTGGTTCTTCATTTCCGGCCAGGGGGAGATGTGGCGCGAGCAGGAGGGCCAAGCGCAAATCGTGGAGGTCTACCCCGGCGTTTGCATTACGATCCCGCAGGGCACCCGGTTCCAGTTCAGGTGCCTGGGACACGACTCGCTCGAAGCGGTTGGCGTCACCATGCCTCCGTGGCCCGGCGACGGAGAAGCCCTGTTTGTGGAAGGACCGTGGCAACCCACCGTTGAAGGGCCATGAATAACCCCAATTGAGCGCCTCAACCCGCAAACCCAACGCCTGCAGCAATCTATTGGCACTATCGTGCCGGAGAATCCGGACGGCAAAACAAGGATTCTCAGGAGATCAGGCGAACGCCCCACCGCCGCCCGGCCGGCGCTTGAGCACACAAACACCAGCCTTACTGATGGGCTCCATGCCCCTGCGGGTTATCCGGTAATTTCCTTCTCTTCCGCGTAAAGCGTTGAGCGGTTGCGGCCTGCGCGCTTGGATTCATAGAGAGCTCGATCGCTGGCCTGAAGCATCTCTTCGAGCGTTCCCCCGTGCTCGGGGTAAACCGCGATCCCCAGGCTGACGGTGATGGGTGGAATAGGTTTTTCCTTTACCTGGGGAGCGTTCATCCGCGCCACCGCGTTCCGGATGCGTTCGGCCACCACCTGGCATGCCTTGGCACCGGTGTCCGGCAACAGGATGATAAACTCCTCGCCGCCCAGGCGCGCGGTCAGATTGGTTTCCCGCATGGACTGAGTGACGGTCTTGGCGAACTGCCTGAGGATGCGGTCGCCAACTTCGTGCCCATACACATCGTTAATGTTCTTGAAGTGGTCAAGGTCCAGCATGATGAAGCCAAGTGGCGTATCCTTGCGGCGCGACATGGCCATCAGCTTGCGCGCATAGTCCTTACAGAAGCGGCGGTTGTAGAGCCCCGTAAGCGGGTCCATGTTGGCCTGCTCGCGCATGGTCTGCAGCAGGTGAAGGTTGGAAAGCACGGAAGCCGTTGTACTGAGATAACTTTCCACAAGACTTTCGCGCTCCGGTGTCCACAATCCGGTTTCACCCTGAAGGCGAACGGCTCCGATGATGATTCCACCGGCAATCAGGGGGCCGCAGTAATAGCTGCCCTTCGTGGGTTCCGCAAACTTGGCCGGACACAGAGGCTCTACGGAAACGTCATTGACACGGAAAGGTCGCCCCATACGAACAGCTTTGCAACGGTGCTTGCCTTCAATCACGGGCCATTCCTGCAAATCCTCGGGCAGCGGATTCAGTGAAGCCACCACTTCCAGGTAGTCTTCTTCCGGGCGCAGCTTGAAAATAATCACCTGTTCCGCATGGAAGCGGTCGCGCAGGGCGTGCAGAATCTGGTCATAGACCTCGGCTTCTGACGTGCATTGCGTCACAGCCTCTGAATAGCGTTTGAGGGCGCCCAACTCCTCGCGGTCCTGCCACAAAGCTTCGGTCATTTCCCGGAAGCTGCGCGACAGCACACCAAACTCATTGTCCGCCTCCGGAGGCAGCTCAAGATCAAAATCTCCGTGTCTCAGGTGCTCCGCGGCGCTGATGAACTGTTGCACGGGTTCCGTAATCTCGCGGCTGACATAGTGGACGAGCAGAAACATCAGGGCCGCAAACACCAACCCCATCGCCACTCCCGACGCCACGGCCCAGCGGATGTCATGGTTGCGGATGCTTCGGTTTGAGTCAGCATCCTTCTGGCTCATTTGCCGGAGCTGGAGCACCGCTCCCTGGATCTCTGCAAGGTTCGACGTCCACTGCTCATCGACCAACTCGCCGCCACTCTTCCCGCCAGCCTTCACCTCTGCGAGCACCGGATCAACCCGCTGCGTTTTCCAGGTCTCAAAGCGTTTTTGCAGATTTCCCAACTCAGCCACTCGGGAAGGCGGTTGCGAGGTCAGGTCATGCAAGTTAACAAATTCCTGCAGCACGGAGCGCGAAGCCGTCTGGTAGGCCTGTAGAAACGAGTCCTGGCGCGTCAGAATATAGCCTCGGGCCCTGCTGTCCATTTCGTTGACGCCCTGCAGCAGGGATTCCGTGTGCAATACCCTCAATTCACTCCGCTCTACGGATTGGCGGACCTGATTGATTTTCCAGTAGTTGTAGAAAAAGAGGCCGACAAATCCAAAAAGGACCAGGATAAGCGGCAGTATGAGGGCAAATACCTGGGAGCGGATCTTCAATTGTCGCAGTGAGAGCGCCATCGGTGGTTCCAGTTTATCCCTTTTTCAAACTGCGATGCCACCGTACATGCGGTCCCTGCCGACCCCACCCATCACCCGAACGCTGGCCCGGTGCAAGGCATTCTCCCCATAAATAAGACGCGGCCCAGAGGCCACAGGGCACGGCCCAAATGCCATGCTTCCGAGTGATCTTCCGGGCGGCCCGACCATCCCGGAGTTACGCCCCGGATGCCCTTACCGCATCCGCCGAATAAATCTGCCCAGGTCCCGCAGCCTTCTGGCCAGAGGAGCAAAATTCCTGAGGTCCAGCGCCGTAGTGGCATCTGATAGTGCTTTATCGGGATTGTCGTGGACTTCCATGAATATTCCATCGGCCCCGGCTGCCACGCCCGCCCGCGCCAGCGTTTCAATAAACTGCGGCTGTCCCCCGCTGCGCTTCCCTTCACCTCCCGGCAATTGCAAGGCATGCGTGCAGTCCAGTACTACGGGGTAGCCCCAGGCGCGCATGACGGCCAGACCGCGCATGTCGACCACCAGATTGTTGTATCCAAATGTCGAACCGCGCTCGGTAATCAGAATGCGGTGGTTTCCCGTCTGCTCAATCTTCTCAACGGCATTGCGCATGTCCCAAGGGGAAACAAACTGACCCTTCTTGATATTAATGGCCACCTGGGAACGGCCTGCCGCCTCCAGCAGATCGGTCTGGCGGCAAAGGAAGGCGGGAATTTGAAGCACGTCGCACACTTCGGCCGCGGGGGCAACCTGGCCAACTTCATGCACATCGGTCAGCACGGGAACGCCTGTTTCCTTGCGGATACGGGCCAGAATCTGAAGCCCGCGCTCAAGGCCAGGGCCTCGATACGACGATGCTGAAGTGCGGTTGGCTTTGTCGAAAGAAGCCTTGAAGACGTAAGGGACACTGAGGCGCCGCGCCGTGGCGCTCAGCCGCTGCGCCATCATCAAAGCATGCGATTCGCTCTCAATCACGCAGGGACCGGCGATCAGAAACAGCGCACGTCCCTGAGTGAGCGAAATCTTCCCTATTCGAACCTGGAATTTCATAGACGATTCAGGACCTTGCCCCCCAGCAACTCGTCCGGAGAGTCTCCGGCTCGCCCAATGGGACGCAGCACCTTCCCGCTATTGGCGGGCCACACGATGGGGCGCTGCGTTGGGCTGTCCAGCAGCAAACGCCTTACGAGTTTGAAGACGGAACGCCCTTCTCAACCACCTGCCCGGCGGGAAATGCGGCTTCGCCGCTCGCGGCGAGGCGCATCTGGTTATGGGCCAGCGATGCGCCTATAAAGGCCTTAAATAGCGGATGCGGATCGAGCGGCCGCGATTTGAACTCAGGATGGAACTGGCATCCCAAGAACCACGGATGATCGCGCACCTCAACAATCTCCACGTAGGTGCCGTCGGGCGTTTCGCCGGTGATATCGAGTCCGTTGGCCACCAGCGTCGCCTCATACTCGCGATTGAACTCGTAGCGGTGCCGGTGCCGTTCCGAAATCTCCATCTGCCCGTAGGCCTGCTGAGCGAAAGAGCCGGGCTTCAGCCTCGCCGTCCACGCGCCCAACCGCATGGTGCCGCCCAGTTCGTCAATGCCGCGCAGTTCGCGCAGCTTGTAGATCACGCGATGCGGCGTGGAGGGATCAAACTCCGAACTGTCCGCGCCTTGCAGGCCGCACACGTTGCGCGCGTATTCGATCACGGCGCACTGCATGCCGAGGCAAATGCCCAGGAAAGGCACCTTCCGCGTGCGGGCGTATTGGATGCCCCGAAGCATTCCCGGAATGCCCCGTTTGCCGAACCCACCAGGAACCAGGATGCCGTCAAACCCTTCGAGCTGAGGCTCCCATCCTTCGCCTTCGAGCCCTTCCGCTTCCAGCCAGACCACGTTGACGCGCGCGTTATTGGCTATCCCGCCGTGCACCAGCGCCTCATTCAGGCTCTTGTACGAATCCTGGAATTCCACATACTTGCCAACAATGGCAATCGAAATCACTTCTTTCAGGCTGCGCAACCGGTCGATCAGATCCGTCCAGGGTGTCAGGTTGCATTCCTTGGGGACCATGCCCAGGCAACGAAAGATCTGCGTGTCCAGTCCCTCGCTGGCCAGCGCCACCGGCACCTCATAGATGTTGCTGACGTCGCGGGCGGTGATGACAGACTCAGTGGGCACACTGCAGAAGAGCGCAATCTTGGATTTGATTTCCGGCGGCAGCAGCCGGTCCGTGCGGCAAAGCAAGATGTCCGGCTGGATACCGATTTCGCGCAGTTCCCTCACCGAATGCTGCGTGGGCTTGGTCTTCTGCTCACCAGAGGTGCTAATGTAGGGCACCAGGGTGACATGGACAAACAGCACGTTTTCACGCCCCTGCTCCTGCCGCATCTGGCGGATGGCCTCAAGAAATGGCAACGACTCGATGTCGCCCACCGTGCCACCGATTTCCGCAATCACCACATCCACGTCCGTAGCCACCTTGCGGACCGCTGCTTTGATCTCATCGGTAACGTGCGGAATCACCTGGACGGTTTTTCCAAGATAATCGCCGCGGCGTTCTTTGGTGATGATGATTTCGTAAATGCGTCCCGCCGTGCAGTTGTTCTCGCGCCGCATGCGGGCATGGGTAAAGCGCTCGTAGTGGCCCAGGTCCAGATCCGTTTCCGCGCCGTCATCGGTCACATAAACCTCGCCGTGCTGAAAGGGACTCATCGTTCCGGGATCCACGTTCAGGTAAGGGTCAAACTTGAGCAGGTTCACCTTCAGGCCGCGGGCCTCCAAAAGGCATCCGATGGATGCTGCAGCAAGACCCTTGCCGAGCGAACTCACCACTCCCCCGGTCACGAATATATACTTGGCGCTCATGATTCTCCTTTTAGATATCGGCTGAACAACATAGGATCGTTAATGCCCAACGGGCTGGGCCCAACCAGCTACCATTTGCACCCGCTTGTAAAGAATGGAAGGAACGCGTACCGCTCATTATCAGTTCAGGGAGGAAAGGTTGTCAACGGCAAAACGGACGCAATTGCGGCAGCATGGGCGGCGCGAACACTTGACTTGCAGAGTTCGCTATCTTGCGGCGCAAGAGGCCCCGTTAAACACCCGCGAAATGTGGCCCTATGGTCCATCAAGAACACACCCGTTGGACATCACAACCGCTGCTGGTGCAGCACTCAGCGCGACTCAACACAGCTTCAAAGACGCGCCGTCCGCGCATGCGAAAGCTCAAGGCCAGCCGGCAAAATCACGTCTCCCAGTACGTCGGAAAGCAACCAAAACCTGGTCTCGACCGGGCCGGGTGTTTCTGCTCTTCAATTGTGCTATCATTCACTTAGGTCACACCGAGTCTGCGGGGAAGCAACCGGGAGGGGCAGCAAATCCGGCTGCGACCAAAGGAAGGTGCCTGGATGCCGGGAGACATCAGTAAGCGTGCATTCCGGGTCGGGCTGGTTCTGTTTTTGGCCCTGGGGGCGATGGCCGGGTTTTCGCCATCTTTGTTTCCGTCTGGGGAAAAATCAGCAGCCCATCCAAACGGCAAATCCGATGAGCCGGAGGCCGACGTACGCCATGCCCCCATCAATACGACACCTATCCAGTTGAATGTCGACAGGGTCATTGTCCCTGTCACGGTAACGGACCCGTTTGACAGGATCGTTACGGGTCTCAGCGAAAAGAACTTTGAAATCTTCGACGACAAAGTGAAGCAGAAAATTCTGTCATTTGACACCGAGGATGCGCCCATCTCTGTGGGGATGATATTCGACACCAGCGGATCGATGTCCGACAAGATCCAGAAATCCAAAGAGGCAGCACTTGAGTTCTTTAAGACATCTAACCCTGAAGATGAGTTTATGCTGATCAGTTTCAGCAACCGTCCGTATCTGGTATCACCTTTTACGGATAATTATGAAAACATTCTGGACCGCCTGCTGTTTGTGAAGGCGGGAGGAAGGACTTCCCTGCTGGACGCGATTTATCTCGGCCTGAGCCGGATGAAAAAAACCACTACCAGCCGGAAGGCCTTGCTGGTGATCTCCGACGGCGGCGACAATCACAGCAGGTATACTGAAAGAGACATTAAGCGCGCCGTCAAGGAATCGGATGTCCAGATTTACGCCATCGGGATTTTTGAGTCACTGGCGAATATCGACCGCACACCTGAAGAGGCTGCCGGCCCCTCGCTGCTCTCGGAGCTGGCCAACGTCTCAGGCGGAAGAATGTTTTCAGTCCAGGACCCCAGCGAGTTGCCGGACATCGCTGAAAAAATCTCAATTCAACTTCGGAACCAATATGTCATTGGATATAAGCCTTCAAACCTCGTGCGAGACGGCCGTTGGCGGCGGATCAGAGTCAAACTTAATCCGCCGCGCGGACTTCCGCCCCTTCAGGTCTACTCGCGGACTGGATACTATGCCCCGACCCAATAGGATTTCAGCACTGTCCCTGTCTATTCTCTGTACCGTTGCAGCTATCATTCTCACAAGTTCTCTGCGGGCCCAAACCGCTAAGCCGGCCCATCCCGCCACGCCTGCGCCCCAGAAAAAGAACGACCAGTACAAGATCAACGTCAACGTGAACCTGGTAGTTCTCCATGCAACGGTGGTTGACAAGAAGGGGCACATGATCAACAACCTGACCGAAAAGGATTTTCGGGTGGTCGAGGACGGTACGCCCCAGAAGTTGGCCGTCTTCAGCCACGCGGACATTCCGGTCACGATGGGCATTATCATCGACGACAGCGGCAGCATGCGCGACAAGCGTGCGGCTGTGAATGAGGCGGCGCTGACTTTTGTAAAAACCTCCAACCCCGACGATCAGGTCTTCGTGGTCAACTTTAACGACGAATACTATCTGGACACGCCTGGGAATTTCGCCAGTAACATGGAAGAACTGAAGGCGGCCCTGGCCAAGATTGATTCCCGCGGAGGAACAGCGCTCTACGACGCTGTCTCCGCTTCGCTCGACCACCTGAAACTGGGCAACCGTGACAAGAAGGTTTTGCTGGTTATCAGCGACGGCGAGGACAATGCCAGCAGGTACTCCTTCGCCGACCTGTTGCGGCAGGCGCAGCAATCAAACGCCGTGATTTACTGCATCGGCCTGCTCGGCGAAGAGCGCCCTGGAGGACTGTTCAAGATCCACGGCGGCGGCGACAAGCGGGACGCAAGGGTTTTGAGACAACTCGCCCAGGCAACTGGCGGAAAGGCTTACTTCCCCAAGTCGCTCGACCAGGTGGAACCAATCTGCGTCAACATCGCGCGCGACATCCGCAATCAATACACACTCGGCTACTACCCGACGAATGCCAAGAAAGACGGCAGTTTCCGCCGGGTTGAGATCCAACTGACAAACAAGGCCGACCGCAAGCACTACATCGTGAGAACGCGCCCCGGCTACTACGCGCCCAAGGCAGGAGAGTCGGAAGCCGTCGCATCAACCCAGAATTAATAGCTGGCTACAAACTCACCCGACAACTCTATGACCGGAAGATGGCGCGGTCAGACGCTTGCGAATAAGCAGGCGTCCAGCTCCGGGGAAAAAACAGCGCACCGTTGCATCCGTTTCTCTTCAAAGGTAAACTCCCACCGCATGCCAACAGAGGAGAATCCACAAACAGATACGCGCCGGCAGGACTGGCTGATCTCCGCGGCGGTTTTTGCGGCTGTGGCCGTCGCGGCGTGGTGGTTGTGGGCTAACCGTTTCTTTCTATCGCTGGATGAGGGCATTTACCTTTCAGGCGCAGAGCGCATCCTTCGCGGCCAGGCACCTTACCGCGACTTTTTCGTCATCACCGGCCCCGGAAGCTTCTGGATTGAAGCCGCCATCCTGCGAGTGCTGGGACCCACGCTTCGCCATGCCAGGCTGGCCCTGGTTTTCGATCTCGCACTAATCAGCGCTGCCGTTTACTGGCTAATGGCTCGACTTACGGGCCGATATTTTGCCCTGGTGGCGACATTCACGTTCTTCGCTCTTGAAACGCGGCCGCTCTTCCGCCTTTACGCGAACCATCGCTGGGACAGTAGCGCCTTCTCACTTCTCGCGGTTCTCCTGGTATTTGTGGGTACCGAGCGTCCCCGTTTTTCCACTTTCATCGCAGCGGGAATGGCCGCGGCAGCGGCAGCATGGATCACCCCTTCGATGCTGGCCGTGATGGTCCTGCTCAGTTTCTGGCTGGTAATGGTCAGAGAACTGCGCCGGCAGTGCATCCCGTTTCTTCTCGGGATTGCTTCGGTCTCACTACTGGCGGGCGGTGTCCTGTTCTTTCAGGGTGCGCTGGTTCCCATGTTTCGCGACCTGCTTTGGACGGCCCGCCATTATCCCGCCGCGAACCGAGTTCCATACGGATACGGAGCCGTTGCACCCGGTGGGCTGAAGGCCACGC
Source organism: Acidobacteriota bacterium (assembly GCA_021787735.1). Lineage (GTDB taxonomy): Bacteria > Acidobacteriota > Terriglobia > UBA7540 > UBA7540 > SCRD01. Next base: position 58,823 of record JAJYLL010000002.1, read on the forward strand.
TCGCAGGGGCGCATGGGGCCAACTTCATCGTAGGCGCCACGGGCTTTCTTGCTGTTCTGCTGCCTGCCTTGCTGCCGCTGCTTGTTTACGTTGGCTGGATGGTCCGCAGGCTGCGGCGCAAAGAAATCGATGACCGCGAGAAGCTCGCCACCCTGCTCATGCTTGCCTCGTTCGGGTTCGTCATCTCAACCTACCCGCGATGGTCGGCGGATCAACTCCTGTTTATCGCTCCCATTTTTTACGTTCTGGCGGGCTATCTGATCAGCCGGATCGTAAAAGGCCGCTTGGGCCGAACGGTTGCGGTCGCCTGCGCGCTTGCGCTGGCTGTCGCGGCTTTCAGCTACTCGGTGCTGAACGTTATCTCTGAACCTGTTATTGAAACATGCATTGGCCGGCTTCGAGCCGATCCGTTGGATCAGTCCCTTATCAAGCTCGCCACTAGCCGAATCAGCCCCGGCGATTCGCTCTTCGTATACCCCTACCTGCCCATCGTTTATTTCCTGACCGGGGGGAGAAACCCTACGAGCTACTCATTTCTGCAACCCGGCATGATGCAGGAGCCAGACTACGAAAAAGCGCTCGAAGAATTGCGCGCGCGGCCGCCGCGGTGGGTCTTCTTTTTCGGGCTGCCACCCGCGACCTACCGCGGAATATGGCCCGCCGCCGACCCGGCCGCACTCAAGCCGACTCTGGTGGACCACTTTATTCTTTCGAACTATCACCCGGTGGGTGCCCTGCAGGGTTCCGGCACACAGTTTTTCCTGCTGGAACGGGGAACTCACTGAGCACCACGGGTGGGGTTTAGAAGAACAACATCTGAAAAAGCAGGCGTGACCTATGGATTGCTGTAGCGCCGCGCCCCGCGGTGTCTGCCGTCCGGACGGCGGCGCTACGGATTGGATGGAATGTTGTGGCCCGTGTTACTTGGCCTTAAAGTTTGTTTCCAGCATCAGGTCTCCCCATTGAACTGAGAAGTGGCCGCCACTACCCGCTTCGCTCAGTTTAATAGTGACCATTTCAGCCGAGTCGCTGGCTTTCGATTCATGCAGGGGCACTTTTACAAAGTCCAGCTTTGGGTCGTGTTGGGTTCCCCACTGGCCATGCTGCTTGTTGAAAACCAGGTCCCACTTGTTGCCGGCCAGTTTCTCAGCCCAAAGGCTGTAGGTGCCGGCCGGGACGGTCTTGCCGCCGAAATTAAGCGCCACGCCGGTCTCAAAAGTGGTGGACGAGTCTGCGCCAAGCCGCCAGAATTCGCCCTCTTTCAACTGCGCGAGCATCTGATCAACCGTCCTGCCGTGAAGCGTCGGCCGGCCATAATCGACGGAAACCATCTTGCCTTTTAAAGTAATCTCCGTCTTGCCCCGCGCATTCGCCGCCTGAAGAGGCAGAGTCATCGCCAACGCCACAGCCAACCCGAAGGTCATTGTCAGTAACCGTTTCATCGTTCTCCTCCTCAATGTCGTGTACCTGCTACCCCAGACCCTTATATCGTTTTATCCTACCGCGCTTTCAAGACCGCGAGAACAAATATCATGTCAGCCAGCATCCGCCGTCAACGGTCGTGCTGCTCCAAAAGCTCCAAAAAGGCTGCCAGCCGGGGCGGCGGCGGCGAGGAAAAGTTCATAGGCTCTCCGGTACGCGGATGGGCAAACTCGATCCGCGCGGCGTGCAAAAAATTTCTGTCGAGCGTTTCCCGTTCCTGCGCTCCGATCCGCACCTTGCCCGGCGCGCCGTACATGCGGTCGCCGACCACCGGGTGATGCAGATACGCAAAGTGAATGCGGATCTGGTGGGTGCGGCCGGTCTGCGGCTCCGCGTCAACCAGCGTGAAGTGATGAAACCGCCGCAGCACGCGATAGAGTGTCACCGCTTCGCGCGGGGCGATGCCGTCCACTTTCATCCGCGCACGCTTCACGGGATCCCGTCCCACGGCCGCCTCGATTTTTCCCTGCTCCGCCTCCACGCGCCCGTGGACTAGCGTCTGGTAATGTTTGTGGACGGTCCGCGCCCGGAACTGGTCCGCCAGGGCGCGGTGCGCGGCGTCGTTTTTGGCCACGACGATCAGCCCGGAGGTCATCTTGTCCAAACGATGAACGATCCCCGGCCGCATCTCGCCGGCAACGCTGGAAAGTCCGCCGCCCAGGTGAAAAAGCAACGCGTTCACCAGCGTCCCGGCTTTGGTCCCAACGCCGATGTGGACCGCCATCCCGGCGGCCTTGTCCACTACCGCCAGGTCTTCATCCTCGTAAATGATATTCAGCGGAAGGTCTTCGGCGAAAGCGTGGAGCGGCTCATGCTTTGCCAAGATGCTGACACGGGCGCCGGCTCCGAGCTTTGTGCCGGACTTTGTAACCGGCTGGCCATCGATCTTAACCAGGCCAGACCGTACCATCTGCTGCAACTGGCTGCGGCTCCAGTCGGGCATATGTTCCGCGAGAAAAACGTCCAGGCGGCGCCCGGCGTCTTCCGCCGCTGCCACAAATTCGCGCAGGTCTCCGTCCTGAGGCTGGTTCCCGGTCATCGGAGTTCACTTTGAAATCAGGATTTCAATGATCAGGAGCCCGGCTCCCACGACAATTGCGCTGTCTGCCACATTGAATGTGGGCCAGTGGTAGCTCCTGTAATAGACGTCGAGAAAGTCAACCACCTGCCCGAATCGGATCCGGTCTAGCAGGTTGGAAGCAGCCCCGCCCAGGATCATGGCCAGGCCCACTCCGGTCCCCCAGGTCATATCCCTGCTCTTGAGGCCGATGACGATCACGGTGATCAGCAAAGCGAAGGAAACGCCGATCAAAAGGACCAGTTTCCACGGCGACGACGCCCCGGCAAACAGGCTGAACGCGATGCCGGTGTTTTCCGTGTGAATGATGTTAAAAAAACCGGAAATCACCGGGATCTCGGTGTCGTGAGGGATGGAACGTTGAACGATTCTCTTGGTGATCTGGTCGCCTGCAAAAATCATGACCGCGATCAGCACGCACACAATGCGCTTTAGCGTACTGACGCGACCGGCGGGCACGCCGGACGATGCGGCGACGTTCACGGCCTGGGAAGATTCTTCGGGCATATAGATCAGTTTAGCTGAGAATTCGCCCCGGCGGATACTGGGCTATGCCTCAGTCTGCAGCGCCGGCTTCAATCTCATGCAAGGTGGCCAGGCAGCGTTCGCAAACGTCGGGATAAATCTCATCCTTGCCGACCTGTTCGGAGTAGTTCCAGCAGCGCGCGCACTTGCCCCCCGAAGCGCGCTCAATCCTGATTTTAAGCCCGGGTATCGAACTTTCAACCGCCCCCTCGGCAGAATAAGGCTCAAGCTCAACCTGTGAGACGATCAGTAGCGTAGGAAGGTCCGCACGATATTCTTCCAGCAGCGGCGCAAGATTTTCGTCACCGCCCAGGTAGATCCTGGCTTCGAGCGGGCTGTGGATGACGTCGTCCCGCCGCGCCGTCTCCAGCGCCTTCAGCGCCGCCTCGCGCACTTCGATCAATTTCGGCCAGTTGTCCAGGTTTCGCCGGTACGCCGCCGGCACTTCATCATGCAGCGTCGAGGCCGGAACAAACTGCGCCAGGTGCACGCTGGGCTCGCGGGACTCACTCTTCGGCAGATGCGACCAGACTTCATCCGCCGTAAAGGACATCAGCGGAGCGATGGCGCGCACCAGCGCGTCGGCAATCCGGTAGAGCGTGGTCTGGGCGGCACGCCGCCGCACCGAATGTGCCGGCGCGGTGTAGAGCCGGTCTTTCAGAATGTCAAAGTAGAACGAACTCAATTCGATGGTGGCAAAATCGTAAATCGCTCGATACACCTTGTGGAAGGCGTCTTCGTCATATGCCGTGTAAACATGCTCCAGCAGTTCTGCGGTGGCAACGTGAGCCCAGCAGTCAATCTCTTCCAACTGATCGCCGCGCACGCTGTTGGCCGCCGGATCAAAGTCGTACAGGTTCGAGAGGCAGTAGCGGAAAGTGTTGCGCAGTTTGCGGTACGCTTCCGACAATCGCGCCAGAATGTCCGCTGAGATCGCCACGTCTTCGCGGAAGTCGATCGACGCCACCCACAGCCGCAGAATTTCGGCGCCGTGGGTCTTGATGACTTCGTTCGGGTCAATCACATTGCCTAGAGACTTCGACATAGCGCGGCCCTGCGCGTCCAGCGCCCAGCCGTGGGTCAGCACGGCGCGATAAGGCGGCGCTCCGCGCGTGACCATCCCAACAAGCAGCGAACTGTTGAACCATCCGCGATGCTGGTCGCCGCCCTCAAGGTAAACATCGGCAGGCCACGGCAGATCGGGCCGGTATCCCAGCACGGCGGCGTGGCTCGATCCGGAATCGAACCAGACGTCCAGAATATCGGTTTCCTTGCGCAGATTGCTCCCGCCGCAATCAGGGCATTTGGTTCCTTCGGGAACCAGGTCCTTGACGTCGTGCGTGTACCAGGCGTCGGCGCTTTCTTTCTTGAACAGTTCCACCGCCTTGCGGGCCAGAGCAGTATCAAGCAGCGGCTTCTTGCAATCCACGCAATGAAAGACGGTGATCGGCACGCCCCACGCGCGTTGCCGCGAGATGCACCAATCCGGCCGCGTGGCAATCATGTTGGAGATCCGGTCCTCGCCCCATTCCGGCGACCAGCGGACTTTTTTGATCTCCTCAAGCGTGCGTTCGCGCAGCCTGTCGTGGTCAAGACGCAAAAACCACTGCTCGTTGGCGCGGAAGATAACCGGGTTATGGCAGCGCCAGCAGTGCGGATAAGAGTGCGTCAGGCGGCCCGGCGGCCCCACCAGGTTTCCGTGCGATTTCACCAGATCGATGATGATAGGGTTCGCTTCAAAAACCTGCTTCCCTTTGTACTCGGGCAGGCCCTCGGTGAACTCGCCGGCATCACCCACGGGGCAGTAGATTTCGATGCCGTAGCGCACGCCCGTTTCATAGTCTTCGCGGCCGTGACCGGGCGCCGTGTGGACACAACCCGTGCCGTCTTCCGCGGTGACGTAATCCGCCAGCACACCCAGGAGTTTGCGTTCCAGGAAAGGGTGCTCGATTTCAATGCGCTCGAGTTTGCTGCCCGCAAATCGCGCCAGCACCTCGTGCGCGTCAAGCGCGGTCTCCGCCATGGCCGGCCCATGCCGGCGGCTCTCCAGGATGTAAACTGGGCCGCCCTTGCTGCCGTCGCTTGCGGCCACGTATTCAAATTCGGGATGGAACGCCACGGCCATGCTGGCCGGGAGCGTCCAGGGAGTGGTGGTCCAGATGATGACGTAGACTTCGCGGCCCTTGAGTTCCGGGGCCACGGCGCTCAAATCTGATAGCACCCGGTAACGCACGTAGATCGAGTTGCTGGTGTGCTCCTCGTATTCAACTTCCGCTTCGGCCAGCGCCGTCTTGTCTCGGATGCACCAGTAAACCGGCTTCAGGCCGCGGTAAACGTACCCCTTATCCAGAAACGTCAGAAAGGTTTCCGCAATGGTCGCCTGGTAGGAAGGGTCCATCGTCAGGTAGGGCTTGCTCCACTCGCCAAACACGCCCAGCCGGACAAAGTCCTCGCGCTGCAGTTCAACGTACTTCTCGGCATAGCGGCGGCACGCCCTGCGGATTTCAACCGTGCTCATCTGCCGTTTTTTCGGCCCCAGTTCCTTGTCAACATTGATCTCGATGGGCAGCCCGTGGCAGTCCCAGCCGGGAAGGTAAGGAGCATTGAATCCGGCAAGCGTCCTCGACTTGACGATGAAGTCCTTGAGGATCTTGTTCATCGCGGTGCCCAGATGGATGCGGCCGTTGGCGTAAGGCGGGCCGTCGTGCAGCGTGAAAAGCGGCGCGTCCTTGCGCGCCTGCCGGATCCGGCCGTAAAGGTCTTCTTCAGCCCAGCGGGCAAGCCATCGAGGCTCGTTCTGCGGCAGGTTGGCCTTCATCGAAAACCTGGTTTGCGGAAGATTCAGCGTCAGTTTGAGGTCGAGCGCCTTTGGCATCGGTCCCCCTTGTATGGGTAAATAGTTGATTATAGAAAAGGACTTTGCCCAGTGTCCAGCAAAGTCGCTTCTGAAGTTCCGCGCAGGCGGGTGCTTGCCGGCGCGAGTTGACCCCGCCACGAGGGATCGCAACGCCGCCGCGACAGGCCTGGCCGCACATTCCGCCCCTATTTCGAAAAATCTGAGCGACAATGGAACTCACGATCAAGGGGGTTAATCTGGCTCAGCACGAGTGCGATCGGAACATGAGACCGCGACATCACGCGGCCTGGCTGCTGCTTTTCGGGGTATTCTTCAGCTTCGGGCTGAGCAATCTGGGGGTTGCAAGCGCCTCCCCCAGGCCCGCGGCACAAGCCCTGCCGCAAGTCCACGCCGTCGACACTCCATCAAAGCTTACGCCCACACAGTCGTCATCTCCGAATCCGAATCAAGAGCGCCAAAGCACAGAGCAGGCCAGCACTCTGCTGGTGATTGTGAATGACGAGAACGGCGTGCCCGTTCCGCTCGCACTGATCACTCTGAGCCGGGCCCGAACTGGTTTTGTTGAAAGAGGCGAAACCAATTCTGTGGGACGCTTTGTGTTCCAGGACCTGCCTGCGGGCCAGTACGAACTGTCAGTGGGGAAGGAGGGATTTTACGCTGTGCGGACCACAAGGGTTGCGGTGGGCACAGTGGAAAGCACAGAGATCAGGCTGAACCGCGTTCGCGAGATCCACCAGAGGGTGAACGTTGTAGCATCTCCCGCCACCATCGATCCGGCGAAGACCACTTCGACCAGCAGGCTGGCGGATCAGGAAATCATGAACCTGCCCTACGGCGTGCCGCGCGACATCCGCTACGCGCTGCCGCTGATTCCCGGCATTGTGCAGGACGCCACCGGGCAACTCCACCTGAACGGCGCCCCGACCCGGCAGGTGCTTGACCAACTGGACGGATTCAACATCACCGATCCCGCCAGTGGAAACCTTGACGCGCGTGTACCGGTGGATGCGCTGCGCTCCGTTACGGTTTACAGCAGCCGCTACCCGGCGCAGTATGGCAAGGCGTCGGGGGGAGTTATAGATCTCGAGTCCGGCATGGGCGACGACCATTACCACTTCTCCGGTACAGACCTGATCCCCTCGATCAGCACCAACAAGAGCCTTCACATCGGCGACTGGACACCGCACGGAAGTTTTTCCGGCCCCATAAAAAGAGGCAAGGCGTGGTTTCTGCTGGCGCCCGAGAGCGAATATGATCTGATACTGATCAATGAACTACCGCCGGGCGCAGACAGCGACACGCGCTGGCGCTGGGGAGACCTTGCCAAAACGCAGATCAACCTGACGCCGTCGAATATTCTGACCACGGATTTCCTGTTCAACGAACTTCGCAGCGACCATGCTGGGCTTTCGCGCTTTGACCCCGTGGAAACCACTCTGAGCCTGAGCCAGTCGATCTATCATTTTTCCGCCGTTGACCAGTCCACGCTTTCAAACGGCACGCTGATGGGATTTGGGATCGCCTTCAGCCGTTTTCACGTTGCGGGATTGCCTCAAGGCAACGCAACTTACGTCCTGACGCCGGAGGCCGCCAGCGGCAATTACTTCGAGCGCTCGGAATCGCGCACGCAGCGCCTGCAGGTGATTGGGAATGTCATTGCGCCGACGCTTCGCAAATGGGGAACGCACGAATTCCGCACAGGCATTGACCTTGACCGCGTGACAGCCGTGGAATCCTTCAACCGGCACGATATATCCATCCTGCGCGAAGATGGCACGCTTTCGCGCACGGTTAGCTTCCCGGGCAACCCGATGTTCGACCAGGTAAACCTCGAGACCGGCATCTACGGGCAAGACCACTGGTCGCTGTCACGGCGGCTTGTACTGGACCCCGGCCTGCGGCTGGAGTGGGATCAGATTGTGGGCGGCGCGCGTTGGTCGCCGCGCGTGGCGGCCAGCTTTACTCCCTCGTCTGACGACAACACCAAGATCGTGGCGGGCGTGGGAGTTTATTATGATGAATCCAATCTCGATCTCTACACTCAGCCGCAGCAAGGAATGCGCATTGACAATTTCTACGACCCTACAGGGACGTTCCTGATTCGCCCGCCGGTCCAGAGCATTTTTCAGATTGATCAGCCGGGCCTGAAAAATCCCTGGTTTCTGAACTGGAGCGCCGGCATCGAGCGCAAGCTCCCGGGCAGCTTCTTTTTGCGCACCGAGTATCTGCAGAAGCGCGGGCACCACGGATGGACTTACGTGAATCCCTGCACGGGCCCGCAGGGCTGTTTTGCCGGTCAGTTCACTATGGAAAGCACCCGCCGCGACCGTTATGACGCGGAAATGCTTTCCCTGCAGCGGCGGTTCAGCGGCGACCACATTATCTTTGCATCCTATACGCACTCGAACGCAAGGTCCAACGCGGTATTGGATTTCAACCTCCTGAATCCCTACTTCAGCCCGCAAGGGGCCGGCCAGCTCCCCTGGGACACGCCCAACCGCGTGGTTTCCTGGGGTATCCTGCCGCTGGTCAGGAAATTCGATCTGGCTTACACCTTCGACTGGCGCAACGGATTCCCCTTCAGCGTAGTCAACCAGGACCAGCAGCTTGTTGGCCCGCCCGACCGTTTGCGTTTTCCGGACTTCTTTGCGCTAAACATGGCGCTGGAAAGAAGGGTTTCGCTGTTTGGATTTCGATGGCAGCTTCGCGCCGGCATCGACAACATTACCGACCGGCATAATCCTTTTGCGGTCGATAACAATATTGATTCGCCCACCTACCTGACCTACAGCAGCAGTGGCGGCCGCTCACTGACAGGTCAGGTGCGTTTGCTGGGAAGGAATTAGCGGGCGGATTGGGAGCCGCGGCCGGACGCATCTCGCCGGAACGGCTGCGAATCGTTAGAAGTCTTAACCACCTTGACTGCCACACGCCATCGCGCCATGATGGCTTATTCTTCGCATGGGATACCTGATTGGAATTGACGGCGGCGGCACTCACACCACGGCATGGCTTGCCGACCGCGATCTTTCCGTTCTTGCGCGCGTCCAGGCCGGCGCAACAAACCCGGTCAAAATAGGGCTCGCCAACACCCAGCAGGAGATCCTCCGCGCGTACCGCAAACTTCTTCGCGCGGCGCGCGTCCGGCCTCCACAAATCGGCGCGGTGTGCGCGGGCCTTTCGGGCGGCGACAGCAAACCCATCCGGCGGAGCATGCTGGCCTGGATGCGCAAATCAATTCCTGCGCGCGCCCACCTGATGACCACCGACGCAGCCGTGGCGCTTTCCGCTGCGCTTGGCGAATCGGAAGGCATCATCGTCATTGCCGGAACCGGCTCCATCGCTTTCGGGCGCGACCGTCGGGCCGGGGTCATCCGCGTGGGAGGCTGGGGCAATCAGTTTGACGATGCTGGCTCGGGTTTCGACATCGGACGCAAGGCCGTTGCCGCGGTGCTGCGCGCCCACGACGGCCGCGGCAAGCCAACCAGCCTCGACCAGGCCATCTGCCGCCAGCTCCATCTCCACGCCATCACGGAAGCCGTCCTGATGCAACTCACTGCGCAGGACATTGCCGCACTCTTCCCGCTAGTGCAGCACGAGGCGCGCGCCGACGACGCCATCGCCCGCCAACTTTGCCGCGAGTCGGCCGGCCACCTGGCGGAACTGGCAACCACCATCATTTCCCGGTTGCATTGGAAGCGCCGCGCTGTACCTGTCGTCTGTTCCGGCGGCATTTTCCGATCCAGCGAGCTGATTCGCCGCACCTTTGCCCGGCACGTTCACGAAGTCGCTCCCCGAGCCCGCATCAGCCTGCTGCGGCGCGAGCCGGTTGAAGGGGCACTGCTGCTCGCCCGGCAGTTAATGGCGGCGCATGGCGGAACGCAGTCCAACTCATAATTGGCGATCACTTCACCTATCGTCTTACTGCTGTGTTATCTTGGGCTTTGGGGCAAGGGTTCTCGACACAGGAAAGCGCCCGTGACGGTCATCACTGCACGGCTGAAGTTTTTGGGTAAGACTTTTATTTAAGTCGCATCGATCACAATCTGCTCTCTTGAGGTAAACCGCGTGACCGACCGGCTCCATGATCAGGAATACATCCTCGATCGCGACCACCTGCAAGACCTGCTGGACACCCTCCGCAACAGCGGCCGCCGGGTAATCGGCCCTGTTCTCCGCGACGGGGCCATCGTTTACGACGATCTGGCTTCCGTTAAAAACCTTCCTATCGGCCGGACCGATATCCAGGAACGAGGCCTTTACCGCGTTATGCACCGTGAGGACCAGGCGTTGTTCGGCTACAATGTAGGACCGCATTCATGGAAGAAATTCCTTTCCCCGCCGCGCACCCGGCTGTGGCAGGGAGACCGCAGTTCCGGCATGGTGCAGATCAGCAACGAACCGCCGGAGACTCAGAAGATGGCGTTCATCGGCGTCCGCTCCTGCGAACTCCACGCCATCGCCATTCAGGACCGCGTTTTCATTCAGTCAGAATTCACCAGCCCGCCTTACCAGGCGCGCCGCGAACAAACCTTCATCGTGGCCGTCAATTGCGGCCAGGCGGGCGGAACGTGTTTCTGCATGTCCATGAAGACCGGCCCCCAAGCCACCAGAGGTTTCGACCTGGCGTTGACCGAAGTCATCGAAAACGGCCGCCACTATTTTGTGGTGGAAGTCGGCACCGAGGCCGGGATGACGGTCTTCGAACAACTGCCGCACACGGTCGCGGGCGAAGCGCAGAAATCAGCCGCGGAGTCGGCCGTGGCCGCAGCCACCGCACAGATGCACCGGCAGATGGACACCTCCGACATCAAGGACCTGCTCTATCGCAATTACCGAAATCCGCGCTGGGACGACGTGGCGTCGCGCTGCCTGGCCTGCGCCAACTGCACGATGGTGTGCCCCACCTGCTTCTGCTCCACGGTGGAGGACACGACCAATCTGAAGGGCGACCATGCCGAGCGATGGCAGCGGTGGGATTCCTGCTTCACCATGGACCTTTCTTATATCCACGGCGGCAGCGTCCGGGCCAGCACCAGATCCCGCTACCGACAGTGGATGACGCACAAGCTGGCCACCTGGATTGACCAGTTCGGAACTTCCGGCTGCGTGGGTTGCGGGCGCTGCATCTCCTGGTGTCCGGTGGGCATCGATATCACGGAAGAAGTCCGCGCCATTCGTAAATCCGAGGAAAGTTTTTTACCACCCACGGAGGGGCATCATGGAGACACTTAGACCTATTCTTGCCGAGCATCCCTTTTTCAAGGACCTGGACCCGCGCCATCTGGACTTGGTTATCGGGTGCGCTTCCAACGTGCGTTTCGATGCCGACGAATTTATTTTCCGCCAGGGAGAAGAGGCCGACCAGTTCTACCTGATCCGCGAAGGCATGGTGGCGCTCGAAATCTTTGTGGCGGGACGCGGACCGGTGAAAGTCCAGACCATGGGAGAAGGCGAAGTCCTGGGGTGGTCGTGGCTGGTCCCGCCCTATCGCTGGATGTTTGACGCGCACGCTACGGAGCTGACACGCGCTATTGCGCTCGATGGCAAATGCCTGCGCAACAAGTCGGAGCAGGACCACGACCTTGGCTACCAGCTCCTGAAACGCTTCGCAACGGTTGTCCAGGGCAACCTGGACGCAGCCCGGCTGCAGATTCTGAACATCTATGAAGCCCATGCATGAAGAAACTGCCACATTTGCGACCGCCGCGCCGATGACGCCCATCTTCTGCCGCGTCCTCAAGACGCGCCCGGAGACGCACGACACCTTTACCATGGAGTTTGAACCCCCTGAAGGTGCGCACGCTTTCGCCTTTGCCCCCGGCCAGTTCAACATGCTTTATGCCTTCGGAGTCGGCGAAGTCCCGATCTCCATCAGCGGGGACCCCGACGACCCTCAAACTCTGATCCACACCATTCGCGAAGTGGGTGCGGTCACACACGCCCTGCGCGCGATGAAGAGCGGAGACCTCGCGGGAGTGCGCGGCCCCTTTGGCACTTCCTGGCCCATTGAAGAGGCTGCTGGGCGCGACGTGGTGATCGTTGCGGGCGGTATCGGTCTGGCACCGCTAAGGCCAGCCATCTATTCCATCCTTTCCCACCGTGAGAACTACGGCCGTGTTGTCCTGCTCTACGGAACGCGCAATCCGGACGACATTCTCTTCCGCAAGGAACTGGAGGGCTGGCGGGCGCGCCTCGACCTGAGCGTCCACGTCACGGTGGACCGCGCGCTGGAGACCTGGCGCGGTTCGGTCGGTGTTGTGACCACCATCATTCCCCGCGCCCGCTTTGAGAACAGCAATGCCCTGGTGATGATCTGCGGACCGGAAGCCATGATGCGCTTTACCATTCTGGAACTCCAGAACCGCGGCGTCGGCCTCGACCAGATATACGTTTCCGCCGAGCGCAACATGAAATGCGCCATCGGCTTGTGCGGACACTGCCAGATGGGCTCCGAGTTCATCTGCAAAGACGGCCCCGTCTTCCGCTTTGACCGGGTGCAGCGCTTTTTGGAGATCCGGGAGATCTGATATGGCACAGAACAAGAAGCCCAAACTAGCGGTTTGGAAATTCGCTTCCTGCGACGGCTGCCAGCTCTCGCTGCTGGATTGCGAAGACGAATTGCTGGAAGTGGCGGGGGCGGTCGAGATCGCCAATTTCATGGAGGCTTCGGGCGCCGTGGTCAAGGGGCCTTACGATCTGTCGCTGGTGGAAGGCTCCATCACCACGCCGCACGATGCCGAGCGCATCCACCAGATCCGGCGCGCCTCCAGATTCCTGGTGACCATCGGCGCCTGCGCCACAGCAGGCGGCATCCAGGCGCTCAGGAATTTTTCCGACGTCAAAAAGTTCACCTCCATCGTTTATGCCACGCCGGCTTATATTGAAACGCTCAGCAAGTCCACGCCCATCAGCGAGCACATCCCGGTTGATTTCGAACTGCGCGGCTGCCCCATCAGCAAGCAGCAGCTTCTGGAAGTCGTCAGCGCCTTCCTGAACCACCGCAAGCCCAACACACCCGCGCACAGCGTCTGCATTGAGTGCAAGCTGCGTGGGAACGTCTGCGTGATGGTGGCGAATGGCACGCCCTGCCTGGGGCCTGTGACTCACGCGGGCTGCGGCGCCCTGTGCCCGACTTACGACCGCGGCTGCTACGGCTGCTTTGGGCCCATGGAGTCGCCCAACACAAAGTCCCTGAGCGAGGGATGGAGCCGGCTGGGGGCCAAAGAGGGCGATCTGGTCCGCGCATTCCGCAGCTTCAATGCTTACGCCGACCCCTTCCGCAAAGAAAGCGAGGCCCATGAAAAGTAGGACCATCAAAGTGGACTACCTGGCCCGCGTGGAGGGCGAAGGCGCTTTGTTCGTAAAGATCCGCGGCGACAAGGTCGAGGACGTGAAGCTTAAGATATTTGAGCCGCCACGCTTCTTTGAGGCCTTTCTGCGCGGGCGCCGTTACAGCGAGGCCCCGGACATCACGGCCCGCATCTGTGGCATCTGCCCCATCGCATACCAGATGAGCGCCGTGCACGCCATGGAAGACGCGTTCGGCATAAAGGTGGAAGGCCCGCTGCGCGACCTGCGCCGGCTGATCTATTGCGGCGAGTGGATTGAGAGCCACGTGCTGCACATCTACATGCTGCACGCGCCGGACTTTCTGGGCGTTCCGGACGCCATCCACCTGGCGCGCGAGCATCCGCAGATTGTGCAGCGCGGCCTGCAACTGAAAAAGGCCGGGAACGAGATCGTCACGCTGCTGGGCGGCCGCGAAATCCATCCCATCAACGTCCGCGTTGGCGGCTTCTACCGCGTCCCCACCCGCAGCGAGTTGGCCCCCTTGCTGGAACGCCTGAAGTGGGCGCGCGACGCGGCCATTGAAACCGTCCGGTGGGTGGCCCGGTTTCCCTTCCCGGAATTCGAGCCGGACTATACTTTTGTCTCGCTGCGCCACCCGGGTGAATATCCCTTCAATGAGGGACGCCTGGTTTCAAACCGCGGGCTTGATATTTCCGTGCGCGAATACGACGACCATTTCACCGAAGAGCACGTCGAGCACTCGAATGCGTTGCACTCCGTGCTGAAACCCCGCACGCCATACTTTGTGGGCCCGCTGGCGCGCTACAACCTGAACTTTGACCGGTTGTCGCCCGTCGCGCAGGAAGAGGCGCGCGCCGCGGGCCTGGCAGACGGTTGCCTCAATCCATTCCAGAGCATCATCGTCCGCAGCGTGGAGACGGTCCAGGCTTGCGACGAAGCGGTGCGGCTGATCGAGCGCTACGAGCGCCCCGCTGAGCCGAGCGTCCCGGTCCATCCGCAGGCCGCCCGCGGCTACGCCTGCACGGAAGCGCCTCGTGGAACGCTGTACCATCGCTATCGCATCGACGAAAGCGGCACCATTCGCGAAGCCAAAATTGTTCCGCCCACTTCGCAGAACCAGAAGACCATCGAACAGGACCTTTGGCAATTTATCCCCCAGCACCTGGAGGAGAGCCACGACAAGCTACGCTGGCAGTGCGAACAAGCCATCCGCAATTACGATCCCTGCATCTCCTGCGCGACCCACTTTCTGAAACTCGATCTCGATCGCGAGTGACAGGCCAGCCGATGCCAAATCCCAGCCAGCCACAACTGCTGATCATTGGCGTCGGCAATCCCTTTCGTGGCGATGATGCCGCGGGACTGCTGGCCGTCCGCCGGCTAAAATCTGCTGGACTCATTTCAGCGAAGATAGTGGAACACTCCGGTGAAGGCGCTTCTCTGATGGAGGCGTGGAAAGGTGCTCGTGCCGTCATCCTGATCGACGCGGTCAGTTCCGGCGGCAGGCCCGGAACCATCTATAGATTGGAGCCCGCCAGCAAGCCGGTGCCCGCGGAAATATTTCAGGGATCGACCCACGCTTTCAGCATCCCTCAGGCCATTGAGATGTCGCGCGCGTTGAATGAATTGCCCCGTCAGGTGATTATCTTCGGGATTGAAGGAAGGAATTTCCAGGCCGGCACGGAACTTTCAGCGGAAGTAAACGAGACGTTGCCGGAACTGGTGAGGCGCGTGCTGGAAGAGGCGGCAAGCCTCCAGACCACGGGACGAATTGGAGAGTGATTCGCCATGCATGAAGCCTCGCTAATGAAACATTTGATGAGAAAAATAGAGTCCGTCGCGCGCGAGCAAAACGCCACGCGCGTTCTGGGCATCAGCGTCAGGCTGGGCGCGCGCTCACACATGTCGGCAAGCCACGTTCGCGACCACTTTGCCCCGGCGTCCGCCGGGACCGTGGCCGAGAGCGCAGAACTGAAGATTGAAGTTCTGACAGACACCAGCGATCCCCACGCGCAGGAGATACTGATCGAGAGCGTCGAGATCGCGGAGTAAATTTCTGAGCCGGGTGTTCAGCAGATGCGCGGCAGCGGTTCGCCCAGCATCACGTCAAGCACGCGAGTTCCGCCAATTTCGGTCTTCACCAGAACGCGCCGCGAGTGGGCGGCAACCACCTCTCCAATGCAACAGGCGTCGCTGCCCAGCGGGTGGCTGCGCATCCGGTCAAGCACGGCGTCCGAGGCTTCAGCCGCTACGATGGCCACCAGCTTGCCTTCGTTCGCAACATAAAGCGGGTCAAGCCCCAGAATTTCGCAGGCGCCCTTCACGCTCTCGCGCACCGGAATGCTGCGGCCGTCAATTTCCATGCCTGCCTGCGATCGCGACGCAATTTCGTTCAGGACCGTGGCAACGCCGCCGCGGGTGGCATCTCGCAGGCAGTGGATCTGCTCGCTCGCATCAAGCATCGCGGCCACCAGCGTGTGCAGCGCGGCAGTGTCGCTTTCAATCGGACCTTCGAATTCCAGCCCCTCGCGCCGCGAGAGGATCGCCATGCCGTGGTCACCGATGGTCCCGCTCAGAAGAATCCGGTCGCCCGGACGCGCCTGGTCGGCGGAGATCTTTACCGGCCGCTCAAGGATTCCCAGGCCCGTCGTGGTAATAAAAACCTGGTCGCCCTTGCCGCGGTTAACAACCTTGGTATCTCCGGTCACCAGCAGCACTCCGGCTTCCTGTGCGGCCTGCCGCATCGATTCCACAACGCGGACGAGATCAGCCACGGCAAGCCCCTCCTCCAGAATAAACGCCACCGAAATGAAACGCGGAGTGGCGCCGCACATGGCAAGGTCGTTCACCGTGCCGTTGATGGCCAGACGCCCAATGTCGCCGCCCGGGAAAAAGATCGGCGTTACCACAAATGAATCCGTTGTGAACGCCAACCTCGAGCCGTTCACATCCAGCACGGCCTGATCGTCGAGTTGCGCCAGGTAATGATTGGTGAAATTTGGCAGAAAGAGTTCTTCCACCAAATCCTGCGTGAGCTTTCCGCCGCTACCGTGACCCAGCACAATCTGCTGGTGATCCAGGATCGGCGAGGGACACGCTTCGCCCGGCAGGATGCGTCGCTTTTCGTCGCCCACTCGCTAGCCTTTCGTTGTAGCCTTGTGATGCCGCCCGTAAAGATAATACGCCGCGCAGGCGCCTTCCGAAGAAACCATCGTTGCGCCCAGCGGATGTGCCGGCGTGCAGTCTGTCCCAAACGCGGGGCAATCGTGCGGCTTCTTGATGCCCCGCAGGACTTCGCCGCTGATGCAGACCGGCGGTTCCTGCGTGTCGATCGCCCCCACTTCAAAGCGGCGTTCTGCGTCGAAGTTCTCGAACTCTTCGCGCAGCCGGTAGCCGCTCTGCGGAATTGGCCCGACCCCACGCCACTTCCGCTCACACACTTCAAACACGCTGGAGACAAGCCCCTGCGCGGCGCCGTTCCCGTCCCGCGTCACAACACGCGCGTACTGGTTCTCGACTTCCGCCCGGCCTTCTTCAAGTTGCGTTACCGCCATCAGTACGCCTTCCAACAGATCGCTCGGCTCAAACCCTGTGATGACAATCGGCACTTTGTAGCGTGCGCTGATCGCCTCGTATTCGCGGTACCCCATGATGGCACAGACATGTCCCGGGCCGAGAAATCCCTGCACGCGGTTCACTGGTGAATCAAGAATCGCCTCCAGCGCAGGCGGCACCAGCACGTGCGAAACTAGCACCGAGATGTTATCAATCCCCTCCTGCCTTGCGCGCGACACCAGCATGGCGTTTGCGGGTGCCGTGGTTTCAAAACCGATGGCGAAGAAAACAACTTGCCTGTCCGGGTGGCTGCGCGCGATCTTCAGACATTCGAGCGGCGAGTAAACCACGCGCACATCGGCGCCGCGCGATCTCACGGTCAGAAGATCCGACTCCGATCCCGGCACGCGCAGCATGTCTCCAAACGAACAGAAGATGACATCCGACCTGGAGGCAATGGCATGCGCTTTGTCAATCAGTTCGAGCGGGGTAACGCACACCGGACATCCCGGCCCGTGGACTAGCTCAATCTCCTTGGGAAGCAGATCGTCCACTCCATACCTGACGATGGAGTGCGTCTGCCCGCCGCACACTTCCATCAGCATCCAGGGCCGTTTCTGCACCCGCCGGATCCTGTCCAGCAACGCTTGCGCCAATGCTTCATCACGGTATTCGTCCAGATACTTCATCGTTCGCTCTTTGAAAATTCCCCAGCAGATCAATGCGGCTCGCCGCCAGCCGATGTGTCCTCGCTGCCTCCCACCTCCGCGTCATCCGGATCAAGTTCTTGCAGTTGCCCCATTTCTTCCAGAAGCTGGTAGGTCCGCGCAGCTTCTTCCTCATTCACACGACTGATAGCAAAGCCGGCGTGGACAATCACGTAATCTCCCTCGCCAACTTCCGGCACGTATTCCAGGCACGCCTCACGCAAAATTTGCCCGAATCGAACCTTGCCCATGCGAAGCCCGCCGGCTTCCTCCAGGGAAACGACCTGTCCCGGAATTCCAAGGCACATTTTCAGAGTCCCTTCCTGATCACAGCGTTGGCAATCAACGCCTGCCCCAGCGAAATTCCGCCATCGTTCGGAGGTACCTTCGCGTGCAAATAGACGTCAAATCCGAGTTCACCGAGCGCGGATAATGTGCGCTGCAACAAGAAGATGTTCTGGAAAGTCCCTCCGCTCAGGCAGACTTTGCTTGGCCCTCCGCCGGCGCGCAACTTGCGGCAGACTTGGGCGATGATTTCTGCCAGCGTGTTATGGAACCTTGCTGCAATCACACCGCTATCAACACCTTGCTGCATCTCGTTCACAATCGATTCTATCATCGGGCGAACGTCAATCTGCCACAGTTCGGCGAACTCAATCTGAAAAGGATAGACCCCGCCTGTTCCCTGACGCGCCGCGATTTCGAGATCGATGGCCGCCTGTGCTTCAAAGTTGACTTCCTGGCGCAACCCCAGGATGGATGCCACAGCGTCGAACAGCCGTCCGCACGAGGACGTCGCGACGGTGTTGATTCCCTGTTCCAACATTATCCAGACCAACTGGCGGTCTTTCTCCGCGACATCTCTCAACACCGGCAAACCGTCGGGCAGTTCGTTGCCGTAAGTGTCCCGCAAATAGCTCAAGGCAGATCTCCACGGCTGGCGGATCGCGGCATCGCCGCCGGCCAGAGGAACATAGCGGAGGTGCGCGCGCCGCTCGAAGCCTTCGAAATCACCGACCAGAAATTCCCCACCCCAGATCTGCCCGTCGGTTCCGTATCCGGTTCCGTCAAAAGCCACGCCGATAACTTTTTCCTTCAGGCCATTTTCCGCCATGCAACTGGCGATGTGCGCATGATGGTGCTGCACCCCCACTGTCTGAATGCCGCTCTGCTCCATCGCGTATTGAGTGCTCAGGTAACGCGGGTGGAGATCGTAAGCGATAAACTTCGGGTCAACGCGAAATAATTTCTTAAGATTCGCAATTGTTTCTTGAAAAAATTCCAATGTCTCGAAATTCTCAAGGTCGCCAATGTGCTGGCTTAGGATCGCATGCCGTCTACACGTAACGCAGAAAGTATTTTTCAGTTCCGGCCCGCAGGCCAGAATTTCGGCAACCGGCTCTCCGAGATCAATCACGCTGGGAACGTATCCGCGCGACCGCCTCAGGGCGCGCTCTTTACCGTGAAAGACCCGCACAACGGAATCATCAACGCGCATGTGGATTCGCCGGTTATGCACAAGGAAGGCATCGGCAATGTGAGCCAATCGAGAAAGAGCTTCCGAATTTGAAGTGACAATCGGCTCCTCGCTCAGGTTTCCGCTGGTCATCACCAATGCCGTGAAGGCCGGCGGGTCTTCAGCGCACTCAGCAAACAGCAACGAATGCAGGGGGGTGTAAGGCAGCATCACGCCCAGCGTGTTGTTGCCCGGAGCCACCGCGGACGAAATGCATGATCCGGTACGCCGCGCAAGAATGACAATGGGCCGGCGGATGCTCAGCAGGGCCTTGCGTTCTTTGTCCGAAACGATGCAGAAGCGGGATACCGAAGACACGTCTGCCGACATCAAGGCAAATGGCTTGTCACTGCGCCGCTTCCGTGACCGTAATCGCCTGACGGCGTCGTCGTTATCCGCATCGCAGGCCAGATGAAACCCGCCAAGCCCTTTGATGGCGACAATCTTCCCTTCTTTCAGCAGCCGGCGAACTTCACGGATAGCGTTGATGCCTGATGAGTCCTCATCTTCTCCGCCGCCCCCGATATCCAATCGGGCGCCATTAGAATCCACAAGCCGAACTCGGGGTCCGCAGGCCGGGCAGGCGTTGGGTTGAGCGAGGAACCGGCGGTCGGCAGGATCTTCGTATTCCGCGCGGCATTCCGCGCACATCTGGAATTCGCGCATGGTTGTGGAGGGGCGATCGTAGGGGACGTCCTCAATAATGCTGTAGCGAGGGCCGCAATGCGTACAGTTGGTGAAGGGATAGCCGAAGCGCCGGTTGTTGGGGTCAGTGAATTCGCGCCGGCATTCGTCGCAGGTTGCAACGTCAGGAGAAACAAGTACCGAACTGAATTCCTGCTCGATACTTTCCCTGATTACAAAGTCCTCTTCGCCGAGCAGCGCAAGATCGCTTCCGGCAACGTCCACTATTTCAGCCAGGGGCGGCGGACTGGTCGTAAGGTCGTGGAGAAAGCCGCTTATCGCAGCGTCCGGCCCCTCCACTTCGATCAGAACACCGTCAGGCGTGTTGAGCACAAAACCCGCCAATTGAAAGTGGCGGGCCAGGCGGTAAACAAAGGGACGAAATCCTACCCCTTGCACAATCCCAAGGATGTGAATTCGCTTACGAATCGTCAAAGGGATCTCAATACCGTCTGTTTCCGTTTACGCAACCACCTGCTAAACGTCGTAGGGTGGTGGCGCGGTGCCGGCGTCAATCTTGAATGTGGCCTTCACGGTAGCGATCTCATATTTCCCGATGGGAAGAGTCACCTCCGTACCGCCTGCCTCAAGGGAAAGGGGTTTCTCTTCCTTCTCCATCAGGTTGGTCTGGATGGCGCCGGTTGCCACCTCCGGCAGACGCAAACGCGCTTGTGTCGGCTTGCCCTCGAATTCGTAGAACCGGAAGATCACTGCATTGTCGTCTTCCGCCTTCTTGACCGAAGTCAAAATCACATTCTTCGGCTCAATCTGCACAAACGAGTGCGACGCCGGGAGTTGGCCTTCGTGAGCCACTGAAACCACCGGCAGAAGCCTGTAGTTGAGCTCATAGGCGCGCAACTCGGTTTCCGCTTCCAGCCAGTTGCCCGCGTGGGGATACATCGCGTAAGTGAACGCGTGGAACCCCTGGTCGGCGTGCGGATCGGGGTCGATCGGCGAGCGAAGCAGCGTCAGGCGAATGGTCCCCGGCTCAAACGTGTCGTAGCCGTATTTGTCGCGGTTTAGCAGGCTGAATCCGCGGCCATTCTCTGACAGGTCTCCCCACTGTTGCGCACAGACTTCAAATTCCGCCTCCTGCGCCAGCAGCGGATCGTACTTGGGGTGTTTGACGCTGATCTCCGTTGCTTCAGTGAACGGCACAGGCGGCTTGCCGGGCACGTGCGGGATCGCCGGGCGATCAACCGTGCCATAGGGTATTTCATACGTCGCATTCAGCGGCTTGATATCCAACGGGAAAGCCACCTTCAGCATGATCTGCCGCTCGTGCCAGTGCGCCTGCATGTGCACGTCCACGCGAGCCACTTCCGGATACATGCAGATATCCTGAACGAAAGAGGAGTTCTGGAAGTGTTTCTTTACTTGCACCACAGCCCGCACCGGCGTATTTTCCACCAGCTTCACTTCATCAGCATCCAGCAACTCGGTCTTGAACTTTTCATAGTCCGGATCGATGTTCCATGCGCCGTACTCTTTCGGCTTGTCCACGAAGGTTTCCAGCAGGTTGCCGTGCCCGCCTGGCCGCAGGATGTTCTTCCCGTCTTTCCTGCTAATCAGGCTGGTCACGCAACCCGTCTTGGGATCGATTTCAACGCTGATGAACTCATTCTCCATGTGGAGGCCGTTTGCCTTAAGGGTTGACGCCGCACGACTCGGGCTGTCCGACGCCACAACATGAAACACGCGATGGCCCGTGGCAGGGACCGAGCGCGCCAGGAAGCGCACTTTAACCGTGTCGATCGCGTCGTGGTGCGAGACCACGGCCGAGGGAACCGTGTGGCCTTCCGGATCGCGAACATCAACGTGAGCCGCCTTCCGCGGCAACTGCACTTCGACTTCCGCCACGTCGGTGCGCGACCAACTAAGCGGATTGAATACCACTACCGGAATTCCGGGCCCGCGTGTGTCAACACGCACAGCCAGCGTCTTCAGAGCATCTTTCAGGATCGGCTCGTTCGTCAGCTTGACGAAGTCCATGCTTTCAGCCTCGTCCTCGTAGATGACGTGAATGCCTGAACCCGCCATCAGATCGTGAAACTGATTGAACAGGACCCGCCGCCAGCAATCTTCAAACTGGTCCTGCGGGTACTTGCGTCCTCGCAGCATGGCGAGCGAAGAAAATCTCTCCGCATTCAGGAGCAGGCGTTCCATCTGACGCATGCGCTGCTTACTGTCCGCCTGCGACGTATAAGTCCCCCGATGAAACTGCAGATACATTTCATTGTTCCAGACTGGGAGATTCAATGATGAGAGGTTCCGATCGACCTCATCAAAGAAGGTTTGCGCCGTCGTGAACTTGAAGTTCGGGAAGGCTGCGTTCGGAGACTTCTGCCAGCGCACGGCCGCATCCAGCATCTGGCGGGTGGGACCCCCTCCATGGTCGCCAATGCCGTAAAGAAGCATCTGGGTGTGGAAGCCCGAGCAGAGCGAAGTGTCCTCGCCAATGTACTCAGCGCACTGAATCGGATTGATCCCGTTCACGTAATCGTGGGGGAAGTAGGTGAGCACGCGGCTGCCGTCCGGTGCCTCCCATTGAAACAGCTTAGAGGGCAGCGGCACCGTATCGTTCCAGGACATCTTTTGTGTTACAAAGTAATCGACACCCGAACGCTTGTAAATCTGGGGCAGTTGCCGGCTGTATCCGAACGAATCCGGGTTCCAGCCAATTTTCACATCAACGTCGAATTTCTGCTGGAAGTAGCGCTTGCCTGTCAGGAGCTGGCGAACCAGCGACTCGCCGCATGGCATATTCAGGTCGGGTTCGCACCACATTCCGCCCACCATTTCCCATCGACCGTCTTTAACCCGCTTCTGGATCTCCTTGAACAGCTCGGGATATTTCTTTTCCAACCACAGGAAGTCCTGGGCAGTGGACTGGGCAAATATAAACCCGGGATATTCGTCCATCAATTCCACAGCCGTACCGAATGTGTCGCGGACCACTTCCACGGTTTCCGTCCACGGCCACAGCCAGGCCAAATCGATGTGAGCATTGCCCACGGCAAGGATCGTGAATTCCTTCATCCACTTGGCCAGCGCCTGCATTTTCGCGTTGGCAGCGGCCAAAGAACGGTCAAACGCCTTCTGGTCGCCACGGTCGAGAGCTGCAAAATCAAGGGCTTTGACCGCCTCGGTCAATTGCGCCTCGCGCTCCGCTTGCCCTTCCGGAAAACCCTTTGAGGCCGCCTGCACCGCCATGATCTGTTGGAGCATGGTCAGCGGATTGGGCTGCTCGGGCGGATAACCAACCTCGATGGCAGCGTTGACAATTCCGGCCTGGCCTTCTCCGGGCGGCACATAGGCGGCGACCACAAACTTCTCTCCAGGCCGGGCGCTTTCACTCAACAGAATGGGTTGCTGGGTGCTGATATCCGTCATTTCCACCATCGACCCGTTGAAGAACACCCTTACCCGCCCATGACCGTTGAATTCCAGCCGCAGGGCCAAGTGCACTGGCTTGCCCGCAATGCTGTAACCTCCCATCGTCCGCGGGATCTCAACCACACGCCGGAACCACACCGACCGGCCGCTCACACGCTCGTGGAGCTTCACGGGCGTCCAGCCTGAAGCGTCGAGGCTGGGATCCTCCGGATGCGGTATGTCGTCCGGATGCGAGCGCCAGTCAGCAAGCGGCATGGTAATCATGGCTTCAAGTCGTTGGAGCGCTGAACCAAAGGGATTGTTCTGCAGTTCGCGGCGCAAATCGCCTGGCAAAGCCTGGGCTAGAAAGGGAAATGCTGCACCCTCGACAACAAGCTTTTCAGCAAGGAATGAAGCGGCAGAAATCTGGAAGAATTTCCTGCGATTCATGGGCGACATAAATTTTCCTCCGTCATTGTCAAGAACTGCGCGGGCGTCTGCTCATCGAAGGACGGGATGGGCAGGTAACGTTGACAACCGCCAGGGATGAGGCGGTGCGAA
Source organism: Acidobacteriota bacterium (assembly GCA_021787735.1). Classification (GTDB taxonomy): domain Bacteria; phylum Acidobacteriota; class Terriglobia; order UBA7540; family UBA7540; genus SCRD01. The sequence continues at coordinate 82,477 of JAJYLL010000002.1, forward strand.
GTCAGGGGGTGAATCATCAGTTGACAACCAGCAATCAGTTCGTGCGTTTCAATATATAAATTAACCATCATACACCTCTTGCCGGAGTTGGAATGCCGAACTTTCAGGAATTTTCTTTGTCTATCGATTCCCCGCCCCGCGCCGGGATTGAACAGCGAGACACGCAAGGCGGCTGCCCCCGAGGTCGGTCTGCAGTGTCGACTTGCCTTGGGAGGGACAAGTCGCATTCCCCGCGTTTTCGGCAGAAAGCCAGGCCAGAACCAACATCAGCACGCGGCTGTGCCACACCTGCGGTTGAGAATGCCGGTGCGAATCTGCTAAAATCCGTTTCAAGAAAGATCACCGAAGATCGTGGTGCATGTTTTCACGACAGGCCCCACACAGGCCGGTGGGCGGCGAGCCATGAGTGGGAGACTTATGCTGAAAGGCAATAGAGGTTACTCATGGATCAAGGAATTGTTTACGTGGTGGGAGCCGGTCCCGCCGGACTTTTTGCTGCCCGCAAAATCGCAACGGCCGGCTATCAGGTTCTGATTCTCAATCGCGACATCAAGCCGGGCGGCCTTGCCGAGTACGGCATCTATCCCCAGAAATTCCATATGAAGAACGGCCTGCGGAAGCAATTCGCCAAGATCCTTGCGATGCCCAACGTGGATTACATCGGCAACGCGCGGGTACGCAGTGACGAACGGCTGACCGTCGAGGGGCTTAAAGACTGGGCCCCCGCAGCCATCGTTTACGCCGTTGGTGCGCAGGGAACAAAGAACCTCGGACTGCCCGGCGAAGATGCCAAGGGTGTCTATTCGGCCAAAGACTTTGTATACCACTACAACCTGCTGCCTCCGTTCGCTTCGCAGGATTTCTCTACCGGCCGCCGCGTGGCCATCATCGGGATGGGCAACGTCATGGCGGATATCGCGCGCTGGTTGCTGATCGACCAGCCGGGCGAAAAGCCGGACGAAGTCACTGTTATCGCGCGGCGCGGGCCCTTTGAGGTCAAGTTCGACCGCAAGGAGTTTGACGAAATCGAGGCATTCCTGAACCGCAAGGAATTGCAGGATGAATTGAATCGCGTTGCCGAAGCCTGCAAGGGGGCGGGCCAGGACGTTGGCCAGGTTGCCGACACAACGTTCCCATGGCTGAAAACCCAGCCGGAAAATACTCCGGCCTCAAAGCTGAAATTCCGGTTCCTCTCTTCGCCCATTGCAATAGAACCCGGCGCGGACCGCCGCATCGCACACCTCCGTGTGGTGGAGAACATTCTGGTCCGCGACGGCGAAAATACGCGCCCCAAGGCGACCGATACCGAGACGCTGCTCGACATCGACACTCTCATTTTTGCAATCGGAGACCTTGCAGACCGGGGCTTGGGCCTGCCCTATGGGAAGAATTCTTACGCGACAAACCCTGACACTGCCAACCCGGACCGCGCCGCCTACGAAGTTTTTGACCCGGCTTCCGGCAAAGTAGTTGACGGAGTTTTCGTGGTTGGATGGGCACGCAAGGCCAGCGAAGGACTGGTGGGAAAAGCGCGGTTCGACGCCGAGCAAGGAGTAAACCACATCCTCAAGTATCTGGAAGGCGCTGCAAAGAAGTCCTCGGCATCAGCGGCGGACGTCCTCAGCCAGATTCGCAGCAAGGGGATCGAAACCGTCACCAAAGACGACATCATCACACTTGGCCAGGTGGAAGCTCAGCAGGCGCAAGCCCACGGGCTGCCGGAGTTCAAGTTCTCCACCAACCAGGAGATGTTGCGCGCCATCCAAACCAAGGTTGCCGGTTAGCCACGGCACCGTCCACACAAAACAATCAAACCCGGCCGTGTTGCGTGACTGCGTGACGCGGCCGTTCTTTTTCGTCACTACTGAGGGCCAACGCCTTCTGCCGGGTGGTGCTCACCTCATTGCAGGAAACACGCCAGAACATTTCGCGTGACTTGCTGCGCTGCTGAATTCATGTAGGAAGGCCGCACGTTGGGAACTCCTTAATCATCAAGGCCCCAGCTCCATTGCATGGAACCTGTCGCAAAAACTGTGGCACGGCTGGGCGCCGTATAAACCGTCGCGTCAGAAAAGTCTTGCGGGCCCGTCCCAAAAACCGAATGGGCCAGCCGCACCGTGTTTGCCGGCGCATGGCCGTACATCTGGTCAACCTCATAACCCAGCAAACCGGGAAGCCGGCTGCCATGCGTGAGGTTTGTGTTCTGGTAGACCCAGCTTGAAGCATCATCCACTACAATGTCGCTCTGGACGGGGTTGGTGTAGTACATCACGCCGATTACGGCATCTTCGGGCAGATTCACTGGCGACTGGCGCCACTGCACCGTGGTGTATTTCATCAGGTTCGGATCGCCGCATAGGTAATCCGGATCTTTCGTTGTCGCAAGGCCCTTGTAACAGACAATGGTGCGGTCCGGATTGCCGTCCGAATCTGGCTCGTAACGGATCTGCCAATACATGGTGTTGGCGGAAAAAATCCCAGACTTATTCCGTTATCGCGCGCGGCTATCACGTTTGCGCGCTGCGACAGTTCCAGTACTCGTCATGTCCCACCACCAGAAGCGCCTTGTGATTCAACAGGGCAGCTTCGTTCTCTGCGGTATCCTCGTCCGTCGAGTACGTCACGTCATAGCCTTCGTGTTCCAGGAAGCGGACGAAAGGATATTCATATCCACCCGGAGGGCCCTGGTCTGCGGGCTGCACCGTGATCAGGAATTCTCCCGTACCCACGGCCGGCGCTGAAATCAACAGGTTTCCCATCTCGTAAGGGCGGTCAAATGAAACCTTGACGGCCGCACCGGTGGGGCTGTTCCATCCGTAGAGAGATTTGCCGCCCCAATTGTTATAGGCCCGGTAAGTGTTGACGCTCATCTGATAGAGAAAGCCCGAATACCGCGTGTCATCTCACACCACAAAGATGATATAACTCTGCCTGCCGCTCGATACCCCCGTCAACTTGGCCACATAGATGCCGCTCGTCCAGTCGGTCGGGTCGCTCGAATTCGGAATCGTCAACGTGTAAGGGTTCTTCCAATGGCATTCCACGATTCCGGTTGTCGGATCGGGCGAAGGGATCACCTGCTGCGTCCCCGGGAGCGTCACAGGGTTGGTCATCTGCCTCCCGCCCAGCCCACCGTACCACCCCAGGGGGAAAACCTGCAGCGTGTAGGACGAATCAACCGTGTTCACGAAGAACTGGATTTGGCCGCCGCGGTCCACGCTGGTTGCGGACGCGTAACCTTCGATCTCATGGTTGGTCGCGGGATTTGTAAGTTGCCAACCTGTCGTGTCGGTTTTGGCGTTCTCAATCTGAATAGGATTTTGAATCGATGGAGTTGAAGTACCAATGCGAAAGTAGGTATTACAACTAAACGTCACAGCAATGAAAATTAAGAGAATTGCGACAACGAAACGGAAAGAGGACTCAATGGACAAGGCCTTTCTCAAACTACGCGGTAATGGTCGGACCGTGGCCATGTCTTGCTCTCAGATCATCCGCGCCTCTTGGCGGAAACACTGGGCAGCATCCCCGCCCGAATTTACCTCGCACATTCATTATAGCCGGACGTCTGTGCCCGGCCGCCCAGATCTAACCAGTGAATCAGCACAATGCGCAGCCCCCTAATTGTTTCCAGTCACCTCCACTACGTTCGAATCCGGTCGCGTCCATGCCGTGGCGCCCTGATGGGTAAGATGGCGGCCAGCGTCGTCCCACTGAAGCCGCGTAAGCTTGTAGTCGCCCTTTTCGTAGGCATACGTTTTACCGTCATCCCGGTAGAGGGTGAATTTGCCGTCGGCGCCGGGATAGACGAGCACTTTGGCGATTCTCTGCACTTCGTCCGTGCTCTCAATGGGTGTTCCCTCCGGCACAATCGAACCGGCCCTCACAAACAGCGGCAGGATATCGATCGGGGCATCCACCGTGATGGTCTGGCCACCGTGGAAGCGCTGATTTGTCCAGAAGTTGTACCAATCCGTTCCGGCCGGCAGATAAACCACGCGGCTGGTCTGGCCCTGCTTGTACACCGGCGCCACAAGGAAAGCCGGTCCGAACATGTACTCGTACCGATGGTACGCGGCCTTCGGATCGTTCGGAAAGTCCATAAAGAGCGCCCGCATGTACGGCGCTCCGGTCTTGTAAGTGTGATACGCCAGCGAGTAGATGTAAGGCATCAGCCGATAACGCAGCTTCAGGTATTTCTCCAGGATTGGCTCCGCCTGTTTGCCGTATGACCACACTTCGTTGTACTTCCGACTGCCGTGCGTTCGGAAGATCGGCATAAATGCGCCGTACTCAAACCAGCGCGTGTAAAGCTCCGGGTAGTCATCGTAGCCACCCACGTTGTCCCGGGCATCAGAGGGATCGAGCAAGGGAGGATGGGCCGGATGGTGGACGGCCGGCAGATACTCCCAGCCGCCAATGTCGTCGGTCCAATACGCCATGCCCGAGGCCGTAAAGTCGAGTCCCGTGGGGATTTGCCGCTGCAGCGTATCCCAGGTGGGATAAATGTCCGACGACCAAAAGAAGGTTCCGTTGCGTTGCGCTCCAAGATAAGCGTCGCGGGCAAGGATCAGAGCACGGTGATGAAAATCCCGCCGGTAGCCTTCATAAAGCGCAGCCGTGTGGAACAGGGGATATACATTGAAGTAGCGCGTTCCAGGTCCGATGTGGAAGTAACTGCCGTTCGGCGGCAGGTCGGGTTCGGTTTCGTCCGCCCACAGGTAATCAAAACCCTTGCTGAGCAGATTGTCGCGGATAACCTCCCAAAACCACCGGCCCGCCGCAGGATTCGTCGTGTCGATGTCCGAACCTGCTCGGTCATAAGGCAGGCCGTTGGTGGGCGTGCCGTCCGCCAGTTGCAAAAACCATCCCTTCTTCAGGAGGAAATCGTAGTAACGCGAATCCGGCGTAAAGCGCGGCCACACGCTGATCATGGTGTGAAAACCCATTTTGTGGAGTTCCCGATTCATCGCCGCAGGATCGGGCCAGTAGCGCGGGTCAAAATCCATCTGGCCCATCCTGGTGTAATAAAACCAGTCCACCACAATAATGTCAGCCGGCAGGTGGCGCTCGCGGTAACCCTTGGCCACTGCCAAGACCTCAGCCTGGCTGCTGTAGCGCTGCTTGCATTGGATAAAGCCGTAAGCAGCTTTGGGCAGCATGGGAGTGGGCCCGGTCAACTGGCGGTAGCCGGCATAGATTTCGTCGGTCGTGCGGCCTGCGATCACAAAATAAGAAACACGGTTGCCCACCTGGGAAATCCATTTTGTCTGGCCGTTGAATCCTGGTTCAATGGTGGTTTTGGAAGGATTGTCCCAGATCATTCCGTAGCCAAGGTTGGTCACTACGAAAGGCACACAAACGCTGGGGCCGGCGGGCGCCGTATAATTCTGCCAGCAGTCCACGGGGTGCCCTCGGTGGTCCAGATATCCTTCCTGGTTCTGCCCCAAGCCGTAGTACTGTTCGTTGTCCGGCGAAGCGAATGTTGCGCCCACCTGGTAAAACGGGGCATCGCCGGGACGGCGGTCCTGCAGAATGCCAGCATTGCCGTCCTTGTAGTTCGGCACGGACTGCGACCACCCCGCCATTTCCAGCAGCTTGTGTCCTTCGGTCGTGCGGATGGTGATGTGAACTCCCGGAACCGAACCCCGAAAGTACCGGGAAATGTCCTTCTGCGTCGGCAAGGGTTTCCAGGGGTGGTTGACGTCAACCATCACTATCAAGCGGGATGAGCGCTCGGTGTCACCTTGGCTGTTTTGCTCGTGAGTCCATCCTTCGGCCGAGGGCTTCGCCACAAACCCGTAGCCCGGTGGGGCCGTGGCCTCCTGCTTTGACATGCTGAGGCTCACTCGAATGATATTCGGCGCGTACGGTTCCAAAACGACCGTGGCGCCACCACGGTCCAGAACCACCTGGGACGGGGCTCCCTTTGCCGGAAAGGCACACATCCCCAACGCTGCAAGCACGGCTGCAAGGGACATGAATTTGGTGGGATTATCCGCCGCTGCGCCCGAGCCTCTGGAAAACACCGTGCTTAATCGCGAAAGGAAGTTGTGCCCGCGTCTCTCAACCCTCACCTTGCCCTCCTCTTAAGCACCTGCTGGCTAAACTTGAAGTGCCCTGCAGCGTGATATCGACTTTCTACTCATAATGCGGACATGTCGGCCCAAGCTGCCCGCATTTTACCACCACTAGCAGCGCTCGCGACCGTTGATCTCACGTTGGAAGAAGTCGTTCCGGCCATACCGACACAGCAATGGATCGTGGCTTGACGGATGGCCGTTCAAATAAGGGATTGTGCCTGTCTGAGAATCAGGTATTGAAGTGAGCAGCGAAGACACCGCAATCGTCCCGTGGGTATATAACTGCACCTGAGATAGAGCAACTTCGGGGGGACTGTTTTTAGGAGTTCACACGTGATAGCGCACGTTACAACGCCGCTTCGCCGCGCTCCTCGTTGCGGATGCGAATAGCTTCTTCAAGCGGGTAGATAAAGATCTTTCCGTCGCCAATTTTGCCCGTCTTGGCTGATTTCAGAATGGCATCAACGGTGGGATCGACCAGCCGGTCCGGCAGGACCATTTCGAGCTTGAGTTTGGGCAGCAGGTCAACATTGTATTCCCTGCCCCTGTAGACTTCCGTGTGACCTTTCTGTCGACCGTGGCCGCGCACTTCCAGCACCGTCATCCCTTCCACGCCGATTTCGTGCAGCGCAGCTTTCACGTGCTCGAGCCTGGAAGGTTGAATAATCGCTTCAATCTTTTTCATGACACTTTATCCTCGTCCTAAAAGGTTGAGATCGTTTCCCTTTGCGTGGTAGCCGTCTTACACGCCCCACCGCTGGTGCAAGGGGGGGAAACCAATTTCCAGGCGCCCGCCAGAGCTAAGCCTCAAATGTATAGCCCTCTTCCCCATGGAGCGCCAGATCAAGCCCCTGGATTTCGTGCTCTTCGCGGACCCGCAGGCCCACCAGCACATCGACAATTTTCAGAATGATCAACGTGCCCACAATTGCCAGGACCCAGGAAATCAGCACGCCCACCAGTTGATTGACAATCTGTCCTGCATTGCCATCAATCAGTCCCACTGGCAGCGCTTTGCCCTGGCCGTCCTTGAATATGGGGTTGATGGCGCTCGATGCGAAAACGCCGGTCAGCAGCGCCCCAATGGTTCCCCCGGCGCCGTGGACGCCGAACGCGTCAAGCGAATCGTCATAGCCAAAGCGGGCCTTCACCTTCGAAACCATCAGGTAGCAGAACACCCCGGCAACAAAACCGATGATCAGCGCTGACATCGGCCCCACAAAACCCGAGGCCGGAGTGATTGCCACCAGTCCCGCCACAGCGCCGGAAATAACGCCCAAGACACTGGGCTTGCCGTTGCGCAACCATTCGGCCAACCCCCATCCAATGGCCGCAGCAGCGGCTCCGAAGTGCGTCGCCACAAAAGCGCTGGTAGCCAGGCCGTTGGCAGCCAAAGCGCTGCCGGCGTTGAATCCGAACCATCCGACCCACAGCAAGCAGGCCCCGATAAAACTGAGGACCACGCTGTGCGGGGGCATGGGTTCACTCGGATAACCGACCCGTTTGCCGAGGTAGAGCGCGCAGACTAACGCCGACACACCGGATGTGATGTGGACCACCGTGCCCCCCGCAAAATCGAGCGTTGGAAAAGCTCCACCCAGCGCGGCATTCAGGAAGCCGCCTTTACCCCAGACCATATGCGCCATGGGATCGTAAACAATAAAGGACCACAGAACCATGAAGAGGACCATGGCGCTGAATTTCATTCGCTCTGCGAAGGCACCGCAAATCAAGGCAGGCGTGATAATAGCGAACATTAACTGATAAATCATGTAGGTTTCAAACGGAATGGTCCCTGCGTAGGTAGGATCGGGAGCACTGCCCACGCCATGGAGAAACAAGTGCGAAAGCCCGCCAATGAAAGAAGTGCCCGAGCCAAAACAGAGGCTGAACCCTATCACCGCCCAGATCACCGTGACCAATGCCATAAGGGAAAAACTCTGCATCATGGTGGCCAGGACATTCTTCTTGCGCACCAGCCCACCATAGAAGAGCGCCAGGCCTGGCCCGGTCATCATCAGGACCAGCGCGGCGCACACCAGCATCCAGGCGTTGTCACCGGCGCCCTGCGCGTTGGCGATCTCACCTTCCAGTTTTTGAGACTGCGCCGCGGTCGCTGTTTGCAGGGATGAAGCACTCTGGACACTTGCCCCGGCCGGTTGCGCGGTCTGTGCTATTCCGCGCGCGGCAAACAGCCCTGTTCCGAACACAAAGATCACAATGTAAATCAAGCGTTTCATTTCAGTTTCCCCGCTCCTCTCACAATTTGCGTCGGATATAGTCCACCACACGCACATTCGGAAGTCCGAACGCAAACCCAAAAGGTCCGATTCCTCTGCACCACAAAAGAATGATCGCCCAGTGGTCAGGTATGACAAGCAATTATAACCCGGACGCCGTACAGGTCAAGCCGCGCCAGGACTCCCTGCGGAAGCACCCCCCAACAGTGAAAGAACCGAGCAGCCGGACATCCGGCCTGAGCGGGAATTCCTTCCAAAGTCGTTAAGGACTATGATAGTTTGACAGGGTGAATGCGCAGAAGGTCCAGGCGCAGCCTTCAATCAGCCGTACGCGTCATCAGCGCTGCAGTTGAACAATGGACTAACCAAAGGAGGAAAAGAAAGTGAGTGCAGATTCTAGCAAGAAAAAGGTAGGGCGAAGGGAATTTATGGGGACGGCTGCGGCTGCGGCGGGTTTTATGATCGTGGCTCCGCAACTGGTGCGAGGAACCGCGGCGAATTCCGCAATCCGCGTGGGACTTCTCGGCTGCGGTGGCCGTGGAGGGGCAGATGCCACCTACACGGTGAACACCGGCAAGGCCCGCCTGGTGGCTCTGGGCGATCTATTCCAGGACAAACTGGACAAAGCGAAGGCACACTTTGATAAGTTTCAACAGGCCAAAGGGATTCCCCCGATCGAGCGCAGGCTAATGTTCCGGGGAACAAATGCCTATCAGGAAATCTCCAACTCCAAGGACGTTGACGCAGTCATTATCACCACGCCGCCTTATTTCCACCCGCTGCACCTGGCAGAAGTGGTAACGGCGGGGAAGCATGTTTATTGTGAGAAGCCGGTCTCGGTGGACCCGGCAGGGTGCGTTTCCGTGCTTGATTCGGCGCGGAGAGCCGAGGGTCGTTTGAGCCTGGAAATTGGCTTCCAGCTTCGCAATGCACCTCCCTATGTAGAACAGGTTAAACGAATCCACGCCGGCGCCCTGGGCGACATTGTTTCCGGCGAAGGCCACTATTACGCTACCTGGCCCAAACTGCCCGCCTGGCCGAACGCCACCGCCGACGAGCGATACATTCGCAACTGGTATTACTCGCGGATTCTCTCCGGTGACATTATTGTGGAACAGAACATCCATATCATCGACGTCTGCAACTGGGTACTTCAGGCACATCCCATCATGGCCTCGGCTTCCGAGTCCCATAAAGGCCGCCCCGAAAAGGGTGAGGTGGCAGGACACTACACTGTGGTGTTCAAGTATCCGAACGGCATCAGCCTGACGTTTGGTTCTACCCAGATCGGCAACAATCCGTGGGAGGTGGGATGGCAGTTCTTCGGCACCAAGGGTAGCTCAGAGGCCCACTATTCCGGGCCCGTAGCCATTTACGGCGAGAATGCCTGGAAGTGGGGAGGCAATCAGCCCGCAGCGAAAGGAGGGTCGCAAGCATTTTCAACGGCCGGTGTTTTCGAGGACAACCTCGCGCAGGCGGATCCGGACAAGAAAATGTCGTTCGTTGACAGTATCCTTTCCGGAAAGTTCCATAACCAGGCGGCGCAGGGCGTGGAATCAGCCCTGAGTTGCATGATGGCCCGCCACTCAGCCTACACGGGCCGTGAAGTCAGCTATGAAACCATGCAAACCTCAGGCGAGCGCTGGGATGCCGACATCGACATGAGCCAGTTCTCCTGAACCGTAGAGTGCAGGCATCATGGCACGGTGATGGATTAAAACAGTCAGAACAGCTTGCTGCGGGGCAGCGGCTAAAGGGATTCTGGTCATCCTGCGATTCCTTGCCGGAAAATCTGTCCCGCAGGTAAGCTGCAGGTTGCATCTGGTCTGAATTCACGCAAATGAGGTAATGGACTTTGGTAAAGGCAGGGTTTGATCTCTCAGCCTACATGGCGGAACTAAAGAGTGTTCTGGACAATCTCCCGCTCGGCCAGGTCTCACGAGCGGCGGACATTCTTTTCGAATGCTACGAGACGGACCATACCGTATTCGCATTCGGCAACGGAGGAAGTGGCGCCCTCGCGTCACATCTGGTCACCGATCTCGGCAAAGGTACTCACTTTCCCGGCCCGCCGGAAATGGAAGCCTTCCGCCGCATGAAGGCCATCTCGGTAACTGACAACATGCCGATGATGACCGCATGGGCCAATGACACCCAATACGAAGATGTTTTCATGCGGCATATTGAAAACTTCCTCAAGCCCGGCGACGTGGCAGTCGCCATCAGCGGCAGTGGTAATTCCCCCAATGTCCTGAAGGCCCTGGAATTTGCCCGAAGCGCGGGCGCGACCACGATCGGTCTTACCGGATTTGGCGGGGGGAAAATGAAGGCCCTGCTCGATTGCCCTATTATCGTTCCGTCCGATAGCATGCAGCAGGTTGAGGACGCCCACGTCATCATCACACACATGATCTTCCTCGACCTCAAAAGCCGAATCACGGCGCTGGCAATGGCCGCTGCCCGGCAGGCCTGAAACTCAGATCAGACTCTTCAGCCAGTAGAACGCGCCCCGATCTAGTAAGCGGTAAATAACGACACACATGCCTACGTGACTCTCCTGCGCCAGGAAGGAGTGTCCGCTCCTACGCTCAAAGAATCTTTTGGGGTTAATTCACTGACGTTTTCTGACTGGAGTGCCTCACCACGAACTGGCTGCGCGGATGCTTGCGGACAATACGTTCGAGCCCCCAGAGGGATGCCTCGCCACCTTCGTCTTTGATCTCCTGAAAGGAACGGATATTGGCATCGTTACAGCGCGGGCATATCATGGTGGGCCGTCCCACGACGTTTACACTGGGACTGGCGGAGTAAAAGATTGAGATGAGTTCATTATGATCGTTATGCAGCATGCAGTTGTAGCAAACGAACCACTGCTTCCTGTCAATGCTCTTAAAAATATTCAGGATGCCCATTGCAGTTTCCTTTCGCTCCCTCGAAATACCTTAAGCCGGCGTTAAATGCCGTCTATGCCATTCGAATCGCTACGCCCCGCCGGACTTGACTCCGCCAGCAGAAATGATAGTAAATGATTTTTTGCCCCGTTCAAGTCTGCGCACTCGCTTATAACACTTAGCAAAGTCCGCAAGGAAATTTCGGTACGATCAAGCCGGGCAGCCGGATGGCTACCTTCCACGCCCGGTCTCCTGCAATTATATTTCGAACGGCGGCAACCCCGCTACTGAAACGCACCACTTCTATGTTCACCTGAGGTTACAGATGCCCGCTTATCCGCGTCAAATCAGATTTCGAAATTGCTCCCGCACCAACAATACTGAATGGTAGAATGCTATTCGATTTCCATCTGAGATCGGCTATCCCGCAAGGTGGCCGGCGACATCATCAAATTACCACGGAGTTCACAATGACAGGACCAATTCGCATTGGCATCGCCGGAGCGGGTTTCGCCGCCCGATTCCACATCAATGGAATCCGAAGAGTTTACGGCATCCCCTTCACCGTCACCGGGGTGACATCCCACACGCAGGAGTCGCGCCGGAAATTCGCACAGGAGTTCGGCGTCAAGGCTTTCGACTCTCTCGAAGAACTCTGTGACGCCTCTGACGTCATCGACGTCTGCACGCCCGGATCGAGCCACGAAACCGTGGCAGTTGAGTCCCTGAAGCGCGGCAAGCACGTCATTATCGAAAAACCTTTTACGGGTTATTACGGTCCGCCAGATAAGGACGGCGCAGCGTTTCGCGGAAATACTTTCCCCAAGGAAATCATGCTGAAAGAGGCTATGGCAAGTTGCCGCCGGATACTCGACGAGGCCAGCAGCAGCGGGAAATTGATAGGTTACGCAGAGGACTGGGTTTATGCACCCTCCGTCCAGAAAGAACGGGAAATTCTGGAGAAGAGCGGTGGACAGATCCTCTGGCTGATCGGTGACGAGTCCCATAGCGGGTCGCATTCACCTTATTACGGCATTTGGAAATTCTCGGGTGGCGGCTCAATTGTTGGCAAGGCCTGTCATCCGCTTTCCACGGCACTCTATTTGAAAGCGGTCGAAGGAAAGGCGCGAGAGGGCATGCCCATTCGTCCGGCGACCGTTTCAGCCCGCACGCATGAGATTACGAGGCTGAAGACTTTTCGGGACGAGGGCATCATACGCACCGGCTATGATGACATCGAAGACTACGGACAGATTCACATCACGTTTGAGGACGGCACAGTAGCGGATATCTTCGCCTGCGAACTTGTCATGGGCGGTGTCCACAACTGGCTTGAAGTTTTTGCCAACAACCACCGTACCCGCTGCAACCTGAACCCTATCGACGCCCTTACCACCTTTAATCCCAAGGAGGAGTTCTTCAAGGACGTTTACGTAACGGAAAAGATTTCAACCAAGCAGGGATGGAGCCATCCGGCCCCTGATGAAGCCTGGCAGCACGGCTATCCTCAGGAATTCCAGGACTTTCTTGAGGCCTTCCGCGACAACCGCGAGCCGCTGGCAAGCGGTGTTCTAGCAGCAGACAGCATCGCCGTACTTTACAGCGCCTACCTGTCTGCCGAACGGCGCGGCCAGGAAGTAGAGATCCCCAGAGCATAGCCGCCACGTCGAACAAGTGAGCCGCCATAGAACATAAGCGGTACAAGCCCGGACGCAGCATCCTACAGCGTCCGGGTCACAATCTTGAGAGAACGAGGCTTGTCCGGATCGATGCCTTTTAGTTCTGCCAGCAGGCAGGCAAAAAGCTGGCCCGGGACGATGTAAGGAATCGGAGTATAGACTTCCGAGATCGATGCGGGTATTCGGACCGAGTTGGTGTGGCCAGGCAACCTTACGCCCTCCGCCGAGATGATAAGAGTATCAGCCCGCAGCTTGCGCACACGTTCCGCCAGTTTCTTCATGTCCGCATAAGTCTTCCCCGGCGGCATAAAAAGAATCACCGGAAAATCGCTTTCAATCATGGCAATCGGACCGTGCAGAAAGTCGGCGGCGGAGAACCTTTCTGCTACCACATAACAGGTTTCCATGAGCTTCAGAGAAAGCTCGAAGGCGTTGGCGTAATTCAGGCCGCGTGCCACCACCACGCACTGCCGCATGAACCGGTACCGCTCAACGATCTGCCGGATTTCCGGGATGATTTCGAGCGAGCTGGCAACCCACTTTGGGATCTCCCCCACGTGCTCAAGTTTGACGTGCGAACCCAGAGCCGCTGCCAGCATATAAAGCATTAAAAGCTGGCCTGTATAAGTTTTTGTGGCCGCAACCGATCTTTGGGTTCCAGCACGCACGAAGAAGGCATCATCCACAATTCCTGCCATGGTCGATTTCGCTTCGTTTGTAATGCCAACTGTGAAGGCCCCCTGCCGCCGGGCGGTCTTCAGCACGGTATTGATGTCATTCCCTTCGCCGGACTGCGAGATGCCGATTACCAGAGCTTTTCTCAAATCCAGTTTGGCGTGGTAAAGCGTGTGGATTGAGGGCGCACAAAGCGAGACGGGTATGCCAGTCGTCAGTTCCAGCAGGTAACGTCCCAGGAGCGCAGCGTTGTCCGAAGTCCCTCGCGCAACCAGCAGAATCATGCGGAAATCCTGTTTTTCAGCGAATTTCTTGAGCTCAATGACGTGGTTGTGCTCAGCCTGATAGCAGCGCAATAGTGCGCGCGGCTGGTCCAGAATTTCTCTCATCATGAATGACATAAGTCACCTGCGCCTTCAGGGGCCAAGCCACACGCCCCGCTTTCTTCTTAGGAGGCTACCCTCCACCCAGAAACCGGTGCTGGCGGACCAAAGATTTCTTTTTTCATTCTAATACTCAAAGGGGCAGGCTTATGGGAGAACTCTCCTTCAGAGTCTCCCATAAGAATGGAAAATCCACGGATACTCTCTTATTAAGAAAGTGCCTTTTCCAAGGCTTCGAGTTCCGGCTCGCCAGGGCCAAGGGGCAGCTTGATCTTGCCGCGCTGCACAACGGACCGGCAGATCGCCATCATGATTTCAAACCCCTTGTATGCACTCTCGCCGTTACAGGGATGAACCTTCTTAGGATCATCCAGCCAGTCGGCGATCTCTTGAATGTAAGGCGGCATGTCGTGCGCGTAGTCCATGCATCCCGGACCGGAAATCACCCCGCCGGAGTCCTTTGTAATGGCGCGCCAGCCACCGCCCGTCAGAACTTCTGCAAACCCTTCGGTGCCCTGGGCGCCGATCCGGCATTTCCGCCACCAATAATCGACTTCCGGAACATCTGGAGCGCCGTCGCCGCTTTCGACAATGCCGCGAACGCCATTTGCAAACTGGATCAGCCCGGCGATGTAATCAGGCGAAGGATGATTGTCTGAAAACTTCTCTTTGCCCGAGGCCTGACCGACGACCCACTCCGCCTCCGTGTTGTCGTTGAACCATCGCGTGTAATCAATCAGGTGGGTAAGCATGTGCATCATCCACCCGCTGGCTGTGCCGTAAACGGTGTGCACCCTGCCGATGGCCCCGCTGGCAATGATCTCCTTTACCTTCTTATAGTGCTCGCCATATCGGTGCTGATGACTTACAACGGTTTTCACCTTGGCACCACGGACCAGTTTCATTATTTCCAGCGCTTCGTTTGTGCTCATCGCGATGGGCTTTTCAAAAGCAATGAGCCCTGCGCCGGCCTCAGCGCCAGCGCGGATCAAGTCCAGCCGCAGTTGCGGGAGCGTGCAGAAACAGAAGACATCGGGTTTCAGGCCCTTGAGTACTTCCCGCGCGTCGGTGCCGGTCTTGGGATTGCCAAATTTCTTTGCGGCCGCTTCCAGGCGGGCATTGTCAATGTCACAGAGGCCGACAATCTCAAACCGGCCATTGTTTGCGAACGCTTCGGCATGGTGCATTCCACGTTTTCCCAGGCCTACAACTACAACGCTGTACTTTTTCTCTCCACTCATCCTTGTATTAAGCCTCCCTTAGAACTGCGTTTACGTACCAATGCCTGCCGGCCTGAAGGAGCTTGTCTTCCCTGCTCCTTCCTGGCCAGCAAATGACATACTCAATCAGGTAATGTCGGGGTCAAAACGATCAGGCACCCGCCGAACCGGCAGCGGTCTAGCGGGATGCCTCCCACTCCTTGATTCCATCAACCACCAGCTTGACTTCCGTGGAGGTCAGTTCAGGAAACATCGGAAGCGAAAGCACCTCAGCCGCCGAGCGCTCAGTGTGCGCAAGCGAACCCGAGATCCGCGCCGCCTGTCCCCACGGATATCCTTCCTGCTGATGGATTGCAATAGGATAGTGAGTCAGCGCGCGAATGCCCTTCTTCAGCAGGAAATCCTGCAGTTCGTCACGGTGCGGGGTTTCGACAATGTAAAGATGGAAAATGTGCCGGAACCCGGGCCTAATGGTGGGGAGCTTGAGCGACGTACCCGCCAGTCCCGCGTCATATTCCTTGGCGCGCTCCCGCCGCAGGTCATTCCACTTGTCGAGTTCCTTCAATTTCACGCTCAGCACCGCTGCGTGGATGTCATCCAGCCGGCTGTTGTAACCCACACTGTGGTGCGAACGCTTGGCCGAACCGTGGTTGCGCAGCTTGCGAACTTCGGCCGCGAGTTCGGAATTGTTGGTCATCACCGCGCCACCGTCACCAAAACAACCCAGGTTCTTCTGAATAATGAAACTGGTGCAGACCGCGTCACTCAGTTCGCCGATGGCAAAGTCGTCGCCGCGCGCGCCAAGCGCCTGTGCACAATCTTCGATCACGTACAGATTGTGGGCCTTGGCAATCCTGGAGACTGCGCGCATTTCCGCCGGCTGGCCGTAAAGGTGAACGGGAATAATGGCCTTTGTCTTGGGGGTGATTGCCGCTTCGATCAGGTTGGGATCGATGTTGCAGGTCTTGGGCTCAATTTCGACAAACACCGGCGTCGCACCCACAAGCCACACAGCTTCCGCCGTGGCAAAAAAGGTGTTGGATGTGGTGATGACTTCATCGCCGGGACCTACTCCCAGCGCCTTCAAAACCAGAATCAGGGCGTCTGTGCCGGAGTTAAGGCCCACGGCTTCCTTGGTGTTGCAGTATTTGGCAAGATCCGCTTCGAACTGCGTAAGCTTCGGGCCCAATACGTAGCTGCCGCTCTCAAGTACTTCTAGAATGGCTGCGTCAATTTCCGCCTTCAGATTGTGGTATTGACGAACATGACCGTAAAAATCAACTTGATACTTCGACACAATGAACCTCCCTTAGATCATTTTCCTGAGTCTTCAGGATGCATACGTTCCCGCTTGGTAGGACAGGCCAAATCTTCCAGTGTTCGGGTAACGGAGAAACAATTATAGCACCTCTCGCTCATGCCAAGAGAACTGATTCGAATGGGTTTCTTCAGAGTATGGCCGGTTAGCAGAAAAACATCGGACCACCCGTTTCGCCAACATTGATGGGAAGGCGATTGATTAAACTCCCCGTGAATCGCGCCGGACTCAGCCCGTGCCCCGGAAGGCGTGAACACAGTACGGCGTGCTTGCCGCAGGATGATGGCGGCTTGACCAACTCGTATTTTCTGGCCCTGATTAAATTCTGAAACTGTACCCAACCTGTGAGAGAATAATTAGAGTGTAGAAATTGATGGCATTTGAGGCGTACACTAAGCACCAGGGTATAGTGTTTCCATTTCAACGGAGAGTTTGACTGCACCGCCACTGAATTGAGGGGAACAGGAAACCCGTGATCTCGGCAACTCAAATCTAGGCCTTGGTTGATAACTTTAAACCTGTGAGGAAAACGAATGAAGAACCTTTTTGTAGGAAACCTTCCATTTACCGCCACCGAAGACGAACTCCGGGATCTGTTCAGTGCGTTCGGAGAAGTCCAGCAAGTCCGGATCATGACAGACCGCGACACCGGCAAGTCGCGCGGCTTTGCCTTTGTGGAGATGACTGACGACGCCGCAGCCGCAAAGGCCGTTACGGATCTCAATGGCAAAGAGCTTGATGGGCGCGCTCTCACCATCAATGAGGCCCGGCCCAAGCCTGAACGGCGAGGCGGGTTCGGCTCAGGCGGAGGCGGCGGTTTTGGAGGAAAGAGACGTGGCGGCGGTGGTGGCGGCGGTCGTGGCGGCTCACACGGACAATTTTCTCCCCGCGAACCGCGGTGGTAATAAAAGTCCTTTCAAGAACCGGGACACAATTGGGATGACACGAAAATCCGGGACGGCGTGAAAGAGGCTGTCCCGGGTTTGGCATCGCCAATCCATGAAGATGGTGCTGGCGTGCGGACAGCTTGTCGGTCCGGCCGTGAGGCCAATTAGTTCGCACACGGGCATTTCGTGTCCCAGCCATCAGCTGGCTGATCAGCATCTCACCTGCACCTGTCAGCTTGGCACTTCAGTTCCGGGCATGCCCCCCACGCAGAAACTTGACTCAGGGTCCTACTCCACCCCTACAATAGGCCTATGCGGACGGCATCTGTCCAAAAGGCACTCATGGTTCTTGTTCTTGCTGCAGGGTCCTCACTGCTTTCTGCCACGGAATTGCCTCCCTTGCCGCAGCTCAAGAACACCAACCTTTTCCCCACTGTACTGAAACAACTCGAAGAGGCATATCAACAGGTCAATGCCCATCCGCTGGATCCGGCCGCCAATGGTAAGTTGGCAATGACGCTCGACACATACGAGCAGTATGCATCGGCGGAAGTCTGTTATATCCGCGCCCACCAACTGGATCCCAAGTCTTTCGAGTGGGCCTACGATCTGGCCTATGTTCTGGTTAAAGAAGGAAAATACACTGAGTCGGTCGAGGCCTTTCGGGATGCGCTGAAATTGAGGCCGGACTATCTTCCTGCACGCATGAAACTGGCCGATAGCTTGTTCATCACGCGCCAGATGGATGCCGCAGGAAAGCTGTATCAGGAGATCATTCAGCAATATCCCGATAACGCGGAAGCATGGTACGGCTTGGGTCGCGTCCAGGCGGCGCAAGGAGACTACAAGACGGCTGCAGTCTCGCTTGCTAAGGCCTGTGAACTGGTTCCACAATTCGGCGCAGCACAGTTCGCCCTCGCAACCGCCTACCGGAAACTCGGAGAGCCGGCCAGGGCTGCGGAACATTTTAAGCTCTACAAGGAAAACGCGGCGATCGTCCCTCCCGAGGTCGACCCGGTCCGCACAGCGGTGCGACAGCTTGATCAGAGCGCCGTTGCCGATATCCGGCACGGCATAGCGATGGCCGACGCAGGCAATCTGGAGGGGGCCATACACCAACACCTGAAGGCGATCCAGGCCGATCCCAAGGTGGTGCAGGCATACATTAACCTGATCCAGCTTTACGCGCGCAACGGCGAGATTGACAAGGCTATCCAGGCCTACCATGAGGCTGTCGCGCTCGACCCGAACCGAGCCGACTGTTATTACAATTACGGGGTGCTGATGTTTCAGATGCGGAAATACCCCGAAGCCGAACAGGCCATGAAAAAGGCGATCGAGATTAATCCTTCCTTCCCCGAAGCGCATGACAACCTGGGATACCTTTTTGCTATTCAAGGGCATTTTGATGAGGCCATCTCGGAGTATCGCAAGGCGCTGGGCGCGCGTCCCAATTTCCGACTGGCGCGCTTTCATATCGGGCAGATTTACGCCAACCAGGGCAAGTACGACGAGGCCATTCAGGAGTTCAAAAAGATACTGACGCCCACTGATGCGAGAACGCCAGGATATCTCTATGCACTCGGGGCTACCTATGCTCGTGCGGGAGAACGGCAAAACGCCCTGATCTATATGCGCAAGGCTCGCGATGAAGCGGCAGCAAGAAAGCAAACTCAATTGCTCAGCAGCATCAATCAAGACATAGCAAACCTTGAACGCTGACCGGACCCATGCTCGGAAAGCACTGTGATGCCTGCGGGCGTAGTACTGTAACACGATAGAGAGGATTCATTGACGAGACGGGACCTTTTATTAGCAAGCCTGGCTGCATGCGCGTGGCCCCGCAAGACGCGGGTAGCGCTGCCGCGCCCCGCGGCGCCCGCACCGATTTTCCGCGAGGTTGCCGCAGAAGTTGGGCTCAACTTCCACCATTTCAGCGGATCAACGGGCAGTCTGCTCATGCCGGAAATCCTGGGTGCAGGCCTTGCCCTGATTGATTATGACAACGACGGAGACCTGGATGTTTACCTCCTCCAGGGAACCATGCTCGAGAAGGGTAAGAAGCCACTGGCCCCGCCACCCCCCGGATGGAAGCCCGGCAACCGCCTTTTCCGAAACATGCTGTCGGAGACAGGAAAGTTGCAGTTCGTCGACGTCACGGAAAAGGCGGGCGTCGGCCACATCGGCTATGCAATGGGGGTTGCCGTTGGAGACTACGACAATGACGGGTATCAGGACATTTATGTCACCAACTTCGGCAGCAATGTTCTCTACCACAACAATGGCGATGGGACCTTCACAGACGTGACGAAGGAGGCCGGCGTTGAGGACCCTCGCTGGAGCACCAGTGCCGCATGGGTCGACTACAATGGCGATGGTCTGCTGGATCTGTTTGTATGCGAATATGTCGACTTTACAGTGCTTGGAAACAAGCGTTGCTACGCGCCCTCGGGCGAACCCGATTACTGCTCACCTTTGGCGTATCATTCGATTCCGTCACGCCTTTTCCGCAATCTTGGCAACGGGAAATTCGTTGACGTTACGGAATCGTCGGGAATCGCCTCCGCCTACGGTCCGGCACTCGGCGTCATCTGCATGGACTTCAATTTCGACGGTCTGATCGACATCTATGTTGCCAATGATGCTGCCGCCAATCTTCTCTGGCTGAACCAGGGCAATGGGACTTTCAAGGAGGCAGGTCTCGATCTCGGGCTCGCTCTGAGCGCCGATGGATTGCCTAAAGCCGGCATGGGTCTGTCTGCAGACGACATCGACAATGACGGACATCTGGAAGTGCTGGTCACCAACCTGAACCGCGAGGGCGTGACACTTTTCCGCAGCGACAAGCAAGGAATGTACGACGACGATACAGCCCAATACCGCCTGGCACAACCGACTTTTGGTTACACCGGTTATGGCGTCGGATTCTTTGATTACGACAATGATGGGCTAATGGACCTCTTCATCGCCAACGGGGCCATGACCATTATCGATTCTATGCACAACACCTCGAACCCCTACGCGCAGAGGAATCAGTTGTTCCACAACGAGGGCGAGGGCAAAGGTTTTCGCGAGGTCACGGACGAAGCCGGACCAGCCCTCCAGTTGATCGAAGTCAGCCGCGGGGCGGCATTCGGTGATATTGATAATGACGGCAACATGGACATCGTTATAACCAATGAAGATGCCCCTGCCCGCGTCTTTTTGAACCAGGGTGGCTCAAAAAACCATTGGCTGCTGGTGCGGCTGGAAACACCCAAGCTGAATCGGTTTGGCATGGGAGCAATGGTCGGACTCTTCCGCAAAGGCCTGCCCACGATGTGGCGGCACGCACACACCGATGGCAGCATGTTGAGCGCCAGTGATATTCGCGTACATTTTGGGCTGGGAAACAATCCTGCAATTGACGCCGTAGTCGTCCACTGGCTAGACGGCAAGAAGGAAAAGTGGGAGAAGGTCCGCACTGACCAGATTATTACGCTTCGCCAAAGCACCGGCAGTCCTTTGTAAAACGCCGCAGGGTTGCAGTTTGCTCATCGTCTCACGCACGATAATGGACACTCATGCTACGGCCGCATTTGTTACGGGACCGCGGCTTGAAAACCCGAAATGGGTGTGACTTTCCCTTCTCAGTTGCTGGATGGCATTGAACGCCCGGCCCAGGAAGCCTCAATTTCCTCCAGAGTCCGTCCTTTTGTTTCCGGAATCAGGCAGTAGGAAAACGCGAATGCCGCGCCACACGCGGCGGCATATATCCAGAATGAAAACTTCGCACCCACGGCGCCAATCAGGCTCAGAAAGGTTACGCTCACTAGAAGATCGAAAATCCAGATAGTCACTGACGCAACGGACATCGCCTGCCCGCGAATGGTGGTGGGATAAATCTCCGAAATCAGCAGCCAGAAAACCGGACCGAGTCCAATAGCAAAGCATGCGAGGTAAGCCAGAACGTCCGTTAGAATGGCAGCGCGCAAGACATGCGCAGCCCCAAACAGATATCCGAGGAAGGCCAGGCTGACCAGCATCCCGCCAATTCCGAACAGCAACAGCGGCCTGCGGCCCACTCGGTCAAGCAGAAACAATGCCACGACGGTCACAGCGAGGTTGACCCCGCCCACCAGCACCGTAGCCAGGATTGCGGTCCGGGCACTCCTGAAACCCGCCATCTGCAGAATGGTGGGGGTGTAATAGATGATGGCGTTGACGCCGGTTATCTGCTGGAAGATGGCAAGCCCCACACCGATCATCAGCGGTCTTCGGAATCTGCCTCCGAACAGATCGCGAAACCGGAGCTTATCGACTTCGGTCACCGCCTCTAATTCCTTAAGGTGGCGCTGCGCATCCTCTGTGCTCTCAACGCGGTCCAGTATCCTGAACGCTTCGTCGGTCTTCTGCCGTATCACCAGCCAGCGCGGGCTCTCCGGAAGAAAAATCAGCGCCACCAGGAGGATCATGGAAGGGATGACTGCACTGATAAACATAGCCCGCCAGTTGGCCGACCCCGCAAACAAATAATCGACGTAATACGCAACGACAATTCCCGTCACGATGGCCAACTGGTTCAGTGTGACAAGCGCGCCGCGAATCCTGGGCGGGGCCAGCTCCGCAATATATAACGGGGTCAGCATTGACGCGACGCCCACCGCCACTCCAATTACAAACCGCGCGGCCAGAAACAACGGCAGGCTGTTGGCCATGCCCGTCAAGACGGCAAACACACCGAAAAGGACGGCATTCACAATCAGCACGGGCCTGCGGCCGTATCGATCGCCAAACGAGCCGGCAAAGCCCGCGCCAATCGCGGCCCCGGCCAGCACGATGCTGACCGCCACTTCTGTCTCAACGGATGTCAGCTGGAATTGCTGCCGCACAAACAGAATGGCCCCGGAAATAACGCTGGTGTCATATCCGAACAACAGTCCTCCCAGCGCTGCGGCAGTTGCTATCACCAGAGCGTAGCCACGCTTGCCCAAACCCAGCGGGACATGTTCGTCCATACGCCAATCCCTTCCTGACCGAGTAAGATTCGGTTTTCGATCCTTACGATTATACAGGCTCGCGCAACGTGCTTCGGATTTAGCTGTTCCTTGCCAGCTCAAACCCAGCCGTATTTGGAATGACACTTCCCTTGAAGAAGCGTATGCTCAATAGCTAACAGGTCAATTCAATACAGGGAAGCTTCTCACGATGAGAACACACCGCGCTCGAAAATCAATGATTCAATTGTTCGTGTTTATAGTTTTGTTCTGCTTGTGCGTGCCAACGCGCCTTCCTGGGCAGACCACATCGCCGGCGCACGCGGAAACCATCGTCATCAACACCCAGGCGCCCGCGCATCCCTTTCCGCACTACTGGGAAAAGATGTTTGGCTCGGGCCACGCTATTCTTGCGCTGCGCCAGAGCTACCGCCGCGACCTGAAGGCAGTGAAGCGCGTGACCGATTTCCAGTATGTCCGCTTCCACGGGATCTTCGACCGGCGGGTGGGATTGTACGACCTTAACAAGCGGGGCCAGCCTGAATACAATTTCACCAACGTCGACCAGATCTACGACGGCCTGCTGGCCAACGGCATTCGCCCTTTTGTGGAACTGAGCTTCATGCCGCAACAACTGGCTTCAACGCCGGAGCAGCAGGGCTTCTTCTACCACCCCTACATTGCACCGCCAAAAGACTGGAGCCGCTGGGGCGACCTGATTCACGCCTTCGCCGAACACCTGGTAGCGCGCTATGGCATCGATGAAGTTTCGCAATGGTATTTCGAAGTCTGGAACGAGCCGAACATAGGCTTCTGGGCCGGCAACCCGAAACAGGCCACCTATTTTCACCTCTACGACGTCGCGGCCCGCGCGCTCAAGAGCGTCAGCCCCCGCCTGCGTGTAGGAGGCCCGGCTACCGCACAGGCTGCCTGGGTCAGGGTATTCATCGAGCATTGCGCCGATGCCAACGTCCCTGTCGATTTCGTTTCCACACATGTTTACGGCGACGACACGGCGGAGGACGTCTTTGGCACGCATCAGAAAATTGCACGCCGCGACATGGTGGCGCTTGCGGTCAAGAAAGTCCACGATGAAGTCCAGGCATCGCCCATGCCGAAGCTTCCTATCATTTTCAGTGAATACAACTCCAGTTACATGAACATCCGGAGTGTCACCGATTCATCTTTTATGGGACCCTGGCTGGCAGAAACCATCAGTCGTTGCGATAGCCTTGTCCATCTGCTTTCCTATTGGGCTTTTCCCGACGTTTTTGAAGAACAGGGCGTAGCGAAAACGCCCTTTTACGGAGGGTTCGGACTGGTTGCCACTGGCCACATTCAGAAGGCCGCTTACAACGATTTCGCTCTGCTGCATCGCCTGGGTAATGAACGGTTGGCAGAATCGCCGGCCCCAGTCATTGTGACGCGCCGCGCGGATGGCACGCTCGCCATTGCGCTGTGGAATTATGCCCCGCCCGGTGATGGCGGAACCGTGCGCACTTACAAGCTTTCATTCCAAGGGCTCAGCGGCACCCACCGAGCCATCATCTGGACCGTTGACAGGCATCACGGTTCTCCGCTTGCTACGTGGGAAGCGATGGGCAAGCCCGACTTCCCCAATCCAGCACAGCAGCAAATCCTGCGGCAGGCAGGCCAGCTTCCTCCACCGGCTATTCATACCATCCCGGCGGACGACCCGGCACTCTCGCTCACTATCGAGCCCCACGCGTTGTCATTGATTGAAATCACGCAGTAGCAGGAACGCCTATGCGTTTGCGTAACTGACGACCGTCATCGCGGGCACAAAACCCTCTGCATCACAAGCCTAGATCGTCGCACCGCCGCCGATCATGAGGTTGACCTCGCCCAAACCACCTTCGACCTGGATATTGACGGTCGCTTTCGACTTGCCGTATGCGGAATTGGTATAAGAGTCGCCACTCTTTGAGAAGCCCTTAGCGTGGATAGCCCCGAGGCCTCCCTGGACCGTGGCCCGCACGCCCACATCGCTCGGCAAATGCAGCGTCACCTTGCCGACCCCGCCGTGAATTCTGGCGTTCACATCATGCTGCCAGGCGCTGTCGAGGTCGATATCAGCTTCACCCGCGCCCACGTTTAAACTCAGGTTGCTGAGATTCAGTCCGGCAAGGTTGAGATTGGCTTTACCCGCGCCCATGTTGACGTCCATCTCCATGGGGACATGGTTATTCAGCCGAACGTCCCATTCATAGCGCGTCCTGCCATGAATACCGTGCGGGCCGGATGGTTGCTCAATGGTCAGGGTGCCCTGGTCCCCTGTGGCATCGTAGTGAACTTCGGGTTTCCAACTTTCCACATTGTAGGTGAAGTCGGCATTCATCAGGTCGCTGCTGCCATTGGCAACGCGAAGCTCGCCAGCCCCCATTTTAATCTCGATATCCACTGACTTCTGCTGGCCGAGCGGCACCGTCTTCGATGTGGTGCGAGTTTCTCCGGTGGGCGGCCCGTTTGAAACACTACAGCCCGCAGCGGCCAGAATCAGTACGGCACAACACGCAAACCCTGCAAACCGAATCCATCTTTGACATGGATAACGCATCGTGAGCCCCTTCCCTTCTGAAAGGCGTCCGGGAGAAAAGTTTCTGAACTTGCTTTCGAGATTCTGCTGAAGTGACCTTGTTGCCTACAACCGCATTCTATACGCAGCGGCTGCCCGGCACAAGCATAGACCGCCCTCTTTGTGCTTCACAAAAAAGGATCAGGCACATTTTGTCATTAAAGGGATCGAGGACCATCCGGTCGCCGGGCAGGATTTCTGCCGACGTGTCGCAGGTAAGGGTGTGCCGGTCGATCACGTACTTGAAGTGGCTGACGTCGAAGTTAGTGTGCCCGTCCTCGATGACTACGGCACGGATCGTGCAGCCAGCCTTCACGCCTCCCATGCCATCGTAGAAGCCGACAAGCAAGCATAGGCCGTATGTTGCGAGCATCGCCTTGCTTCAGCGAAGCAGAGAGAGTCAGACCCACTCGCCTTGGCGCATTACTGGTTCGGCGTTGCCGCTGGCGGTGACTCCATCGACGTCAATCTTGTTCGATCCGATCATCCAGTCCACGTGGATCAGGCTGTCGTTCGCCCCCCGGTTAGCCAGTTCTTCGGGGCTAAGCTTGTCGCCGTCCTTCACGCAGTTGCTATAGGCCTGCCCCAGGGCGATGTGGCAGGCGGCATTCTCATCGTAGAGCGTATTGTTAAAGAGCAGCCCACTGGCGGCAATCGGAGATGAGTGCGGGACCAACGAGACTTCTCCCAGGCGCCGTGCCCCGTCGTCGGTTTCAATCATCCGTTGCAACACCTCTTCGCCACGCGCTGCGTGGGCCTCAACAATCCGACCGGCCTCAAAACGCACGGAGATGCCGTCAATCATCGTTCCTTGGTGAGATAGCGGCCTGGTGCTGGTCACGTACCCGTCCACTCGGGCCTTGTGCGGTGTGGTAAAAACCTCTTCGGTAGGCATGTTGGGAATGCAATAGCGGCCGTTACCTGCCGTGGTACCCCCACCCAGCCACAGATGATCATCGGCAAGACCCACGGTAAGGTCGGTGCCGGGCCCCTTGAAGTAGAGCTCCGAGTAACGCCTCTGGTTCATGCGGTCGGCCCAGGCGTGCAATTTCGTGTCATGCGCTTTCCAGGCGGCAACAGGATCCGACTGGTCGGCACGAGAGGCGGCAAAGATAGCATCCCACAAGCGGCGCATCGCTTCATCCTGCGGCAGGTCCGGGAACACCGCCGCCGCCCAGGCCGGAGTAGCGCAGGAAACAATCGTCCAATTAATGTCGTGCCGCGTAATCAGTTCCATCGCGGGGCGGTAGGCCTTGGAGGCTGCGCGATTTGCCCGGCTCACCTTTTCCGGATCTTCTCCGGAAAGCAGCGCAGGATTGCCGCCGGCAATCGCCAGCCGCGCCGCACCATTCCGGTAAGCGGCTGCCATCCCTTCATAGAGCCACGCAGCCGCCACGTCAAAGCTCGCATCCGACGCATAGCGATAACGAAGCAGTGTCGCTTCCTCATCGCCCAACAACGTCGTCACCAGCGTGGCGCCGGCCTTGTACGCATGCTCCGTGATGAGCCGGACCAGCGGAACGGCCTCCAGGGTGGCAGTCATCACCAGTTGCTGGCCGGGCCCGAGGCCCAATCCAACATGGACGGCCACTCCAGCCAGGCGGTTGAGTTTCTCTTCAAATTCAGGAGTAGATGAAAACTGTCCTTCGGCAAACGCAGCGGTTGATGTCATGGGATTTATTATGGCCTGCGGCACGCCGCGTTGGCAACCCAGGCAATAGCTCACACTCTGTAATGCATGCCTTTTCCTGCAAATCGTGAGTGAACTCGGCTTGAGTTTGAAAAAGCAAGCGCGGCTTCATTTCTTGTCGGAAACTGGGGTTTAGGAGTTTGCCACCAAGGGATCAACCCAAGGCGCCCAAGGGAACCCATGAACACTTTCTCCGGACACGGAAGAAGGAAACCCCCGAGACTGGCATCAGGAGTGGCACACGGCCACAACAACCTGCTCAAGTTTTCGCCTGGCATGCTATTAGTTCAAGCATTACGGGCACGAAAGTTCCATTGTCCCTTTCGCTAGCTGATGGTATTTCCTATATAGGGTCCAGGTAGAGCAGACCCTGTTAAGGCACGGACAAACGTAAGGGTCCAAGGGAGGGGGGCTTATGTTTGGCACGATGTCAGTGGAAGATTTTGACCAAAGAGTCAAAACGATACTGATACGGGAATTTGTCGGAGTACTGGAGTTGGGTATTTTGTCGGAGGAGACCCTGCTGCCGGTTGTGGCAGGCATGCGGAGCTCACTTTGCAATGCTTTCCCCAAAATGTCAGTAGCAGAAGCTGAGTTTCAACTGCAACTCTTGCAGGACCAGTGCCGGGAAACTGCCAACAGCATTGTCGCGCTTGCAGACTCCGGACACTGGAACTAAGAAAGCTTGATGCTGCGGCAGTACGTCCAAATTCCCGATAAGCAGCACTGTTGGAGCCACTTTTCACCTGGATAGCTACGGACAAGGTGCTTTCATCTTGTCCGTGGCTTCATACCGCAGGGAATTAAAACAATTCCTTTGGCCAACCGACCCCTTGAGTTTAAACATCTTTCACCGGAGTTCGCCCCTGCAAGGTATGTTTCCCTCAATGACACCGGTCATGGCGTAACCCGCCTCATCCACATAGAAACCATAGTTTCGCGGGCCCCTGCCGTAACGCCTGGCGGCCATCAGCGCAAATCCTTGCGAAAGGTGTACCAAATTTGACCAGCCATCCCACTGCCTTTGGCACAGGAAGTGCTTTACCGGTGGCAGATACGACACGCTTGAACTCCTCCAGAATCGGAGTCCGGCAGGCACCTCCGACATACCTGCTGGACTCTGATTCCTACCTGAAACAGACGCCTTGCATTTTCAATCGATTACGATCAATCGGTACCCACAGGTTACTCCAGCTTTGCCTGTTCCAGAAATCCGCAGACCACCTTTCCATCCACATGGAACGAGGCAAAATTACACGGGATGGCGGTTTTTGCAGGGTCGCAGTGAAGCGTATGTCTACAAGCTGGAGGCCGGGCCAAACCTGTGGCAGAGTAAGATCCAGCATCTTACATGCTCTATCAGCGAATCCGACAGCGACATGGTACGCGTCGTCTTTCTGCAACCCAAACGCGTCAGGCCCACGTCTTTTGCGTTGGAATTTCTTCGGGTATTCTGTATGCGTCCGGTGAATCCACCTTCCGCGGTCGAAGCCTTCACCCGCGATAATTCCCCCCGACCGTTGATCCGCGAGACGACCTGTGCGGAGCGCACGGGGATTAGCCAAGGTGAGGTGCAAGATGAGCGGCAGGGGAAAGGGCAAGGGAGAGAAGGCACGATATTGGCAGCGGACGACCAGCGAGGCGGCGCGCAGCCGGATGTCGATTCGGGAGTTCTGCCGACGGCGCCGGCTGCGGGAGAGCCAGTTCTATTGGTGGCAACGCAAGCTGAAGGCCAGCCGGGATATGCGGACAATGCGGTCCCGCAAGCAGGGGGTTAACGGGAACCAGGCAAGTTTTGCCCTGGTGAGTGAAGAACGGGGAGCGACCGATGCCGGGATCGAGTTGGTACTGGGTGACGGTCGCCGGTTGCGCATCCGGCAGGGCGTGGATGACGAGACGTTGCGCTCAGTCCTGGCCGTCCTGGAGCCGGGTCGATGCTGAGCTTTCCGGCAGCGATCAAGGTGTACCTGTGTACGGGGTAGTGCGGCATAAAGTGTGTAAATGAGGGAGGCAGGGAGGGCGGCTGAGGACTCCCGAAGTGATATAAATCTTTTGCTCGAAGAAATTAAATCACCGAGGAGGACAACCGCCGTGCGATGACCTCCGCAACCAGGCCTTTGGGGAACGAACCGTCGGACTCGCCATCCAGTCGCGCAAGAAGTTCTTTAATGTCCATGTCGTTTGAAAGAGTAACATATGGAAGGAATTTATAAATCCCTGGCTGGCGACAAGGACTGAGAGGAAGGCGGCCAGCAGGCCAGTGCTAACCGCCAGAACATGGGTTCAGCGGACGGATACGGTAATCTGATCCTGGCAGAGTACCCATCCGGGGAGATTCGGCCGTATCGGTCCTTGATGCCTTCACCAAGCCCCGTCCCATATTCATTCCGTCCTCTGGTTATTAGTGGGCCCCTCCCACCACCAAATTCCAAATGCGCAGGTTACCGAGCAAAAACGACCTACCTCCCCATTCCCCGGATGGTGAAATACATCGCGGTTGGCACCCTACTCTTGCACAGGTCGTGGTGGACCCGGAGATGCAGTTGATCGTGGGGCAAGGGCAAGGTTTCACTGCATTTGAGGTACCTCAAGGCGGGAAGGATGGTGCTGACTCTCACGCCGCCTGCAAAGCCCGTGGATATCAGGGCTCGATTCCCAATAGGTCAGGGGCACAGCATCGAGTCACCCGCGCTGGACGGCAAGCCAGTTAAGAGGTTTCCCAGATCACAGGCTTTTCTGCCACAGGCAACATTGGCTGTTACGATCTGAGTGGAATTTCAGTAACGCTTCGAAGCTCGGAAACGCAGGCTGCGTCCAAAGGCATGTTCGAAGACGCAATTCCTTTTGTCAGGAGGCTGCCGTGGAAACGTCCGATTACGGCTACAACCTTCTCGCCTGCAGGCCCTTCCACTCCTGCCGATAGCCGCCGTCCGGATCGAAGGCCACCACCGAGTAGGCGCCTGGCTCGCGCACCAGCGGCGTGAACGACTCGCCGTTGACCCGCAGCGTGTAGACCACTTCCCCATCCTCGTTTCGGACCTGAACCACCGGATCACGCTGGCCCGGAGTTTCAATCCTTTCCAGCGTCCACTGAGCGCCGTGCAACCCGTTATCAAGCTGCTTCACCGTAATCGGCCAGCCTTCATACGGTTTCGCGCCGGGTGCGGACGGATCAACCCAGCGCGGCCATACGGCCACCTGGACCTCCCGCGTCTCCCGGTTGCAGCGCAGAATTGAATAGCCTGTCGCACGGTTCCTCAAACCTTCAAGACCCGATCCGGGGTACTGATGAGGACAAGCTGCCGCCAGCACTGTCATATGATTCCCAAAACGGTCCTCGTAATCACCCGTGTTCCTCCTTCCCGGTAAAGAGTTCTTACCGGGATGTACCGGAAACCAGCGCCGGGGAAAGATATTCGAAATCGCCGGCGTGCACACCGCATAGACCCCGTCACGGAAATCGTCAACGCCGTAATGCGAGGTTGTGCCGATATGCTGGTCACCGCTCAGGTGCACGGCAAATGCCTTGCGCCATTTTCGAATGCCGTCATTGCGGCCATGCTGCGGCCAGCCGTCGGAATCATGGTCGGCCATCATCCAGTCATTCGGAGGATACTCACCTACCGGCAGAATCGGCAACTTCGGATCATAGCTGTCATCAGTGTCACCTTCAGGTTCCGTGGCGAGACACCCAAACAGCGTCTGCGAAACCGCAAACTTCATCCACGTCCCGCCGCTCCAGTCCGCCGCCCAGTATTCCAGAAAATCCAGCTGGCGCTGCCCCAGCAGTTCGGCTGTGGGCACATCGTCCTTCCGCGCATCCCAGCGCGGGTCTTTCGGAAATCCATTGGTAATCTCCGCATCTGGACACTGAATTTTCGGCGCTGACTCCCACTTCCGGTCTTCAAGAATGGCGAAACTGATGCCGCCCCACAGAAGGTGCGTGTAGTAAACCGTGATCCCCTGCAACACCGGGGTCGGGTCAAACGGGTCCGGCAGGTGCGAAGTCTGAGCCCGCTGCGCCATATTCACCCAGCGCGCCGGCATCTTGTAGCCGCCCGAATCCTGGCTCTTATAGCCCGGTGCAGGATAAGAAGGGTCGGTCGGCTTGCCCCCACATCCCCAGATGTTCCCATGGAACATGTCATGATCATCCGGCATGCAGGCCGAGGGAATCTGGCGTGTCAGGTCGCGCGTCGCCCAGCCGAAGATGTACCACTTGCGCAGGTAATCGTGCATCGAAGGAACAAGCAGGTCAGGCTCACGGGTTTCCATCACGCCAAAGCCGCCCACCGGCTCGTAAACCTGATCCCCCGTCCACAACAGCACGTCCGGCCTGTGCCAGCCCAGGTGCTTGACAAACTCCGAGTGCGGAAACCCCATGTCCCAGATGCAGGTCAGCAGACCCACCGTAATCTCGTTCCGGCCCTTGGGATCCTTGCGAATCATCCCTTCGTAGGTGTGCTGCCGCAGCTTCCCGTCGGCATCCGGCATGGCGTAAACCAGCCGATAGGCATGGTCTTTGGCATCATTCCAGGCAGCCACCCTGAAGACCGCGTTCCAGGCATCCTCGTCAAGCTCCGCGGTGCCAATCGTTTTCCAGCGGTTGCCGCCGTTGCGAACCTGCAACCGGACTTCCCTCGGCGCGTTCCCCATCGGCGGACACTGCGCGGAAAGCTTCAGCACCCCACGACTCACCGTGTAGAGTGCAAACAGGATAGGACCAAAGGTATGATCATCGTGCGCGTCAACCTTGCTGCCACTGAGGGTCCAGTCCGTAAACCAGAAACGCATGGTCCCGCCGCGCCTCTGCCCCGGCGGATAGAAATCGTAGCCCGTCAGCTTGCCCAGAGGCTGGGGCGTCGGCTCAATCTTGCCGGAACTGCATACCACCGCTACGCCACCCTCCAGCCACTCGCCCGGAACCAGACGGGTAACCTCCGCCAGTCTCTTTCCTTTCGTGTCCCCGGCACGCAGAGTCACGGCATAGCTGCTGCCCGACGGACGCGCCTGCAGATCCAGTTTCAGTTCCTGGCCAAGATTCACGCGCGGGGCTGATGCCTTAACCTCACCAATGAAAAGCTGACCTTCGGCCGTTACGCCCACATTCATTCCGCGGCCGTGGATAGCCCGGGCGCGATAGTCGTCCACAAAGCTCCTGATACCCACACGGAAGCCCGCAAAACCACCTTCGAGCTTTTCCGCCTCGCGCTCGGCGCTATGGAACGGACAATGCTCGGCAGAATCATCGCCGTGCTTTTCCCCGCCACCGTCCAGCCGTCCCAGCCGAACGCTCATGGCCAGCGTTCCCTGGCGAGCCGCAACCTCGCGCGTCAGCAGAAATACATTGCGGTCGCCGCCCGGACAAACACATTCCAGACGTCCGTCTTGAATGCGCCAATCCTCCAGCGGATTGGTCCAGTATTCGGGGCCGGCCCAGGGACGTTCCGCCTCCTTGGGCCAGGCACTGTGGAAGCCGTTCTCTTCCGCAGCCGCCGCAGACGACGAGCCCAGCAGCGTTACGGCGGTCGCACCCAGCGCCGCCTCACTCGACTTCTTTAGAAACGATCGGCGATCTATTCGTCGCGACATGGGGCCAGTCCTCCTTTACTTTGTGCAGCGTCCACATTTCAGCAGGGAGCGCAGCTTCGTATCTCTTCTGGAACTTTTAGACTGCCAGAGGTCCCGGCATCTGGAACATCGGTCCCTCAGCGCTTTGTACCAGACAGGGCCCCTCGGAAGCAAACGATCATATAGCAGATGCTCTCATTGTGCAGTGCCAAGTAGCACTGAGGTTTAATCTCTCTTTGGAATACACGCCGGTAGCGCTCTGCCCCAACCGATGGCAGGCTGTTCTTGCCGCGTCAATCCTGGGCAATCAGTTTCTGAAGATAGGCCATATCATGACGGATTTCCTGGTCACGTTCCTTAGCGCCGAGCACAGTCTCAATCGTAAGCGGCCCCGTGTAACCCAGTTTTTTCAATCCGGGGATCAACTGAGGCCATCTAACCATCCCATTTCCGCATGCTACCTGCCGTCCGAGATATCGCGGATTGGTAGGATAAAACCCATCTTTAGCATGCACGCCGACTACGTATTTCCCGATAACGTCAAGAGAGTCCACCGGGCATCCCTTCCCGTAGAGAATCAGGTTGGCTGCATCCAGCACCACCTTCACGTTGTCCATTCCGGTGTCAAGGATTGTCCGCAGCAAGGTGATCGGCGTCTCCTGCCCGGTCTCGTTAACAAAGACCTGGCCATTCGCCTTGCAGTGTGCGGCAATCTCCTGGACAGCCTTGACGGTAGGTTCGTAGAGCGGGTCACTGGGAACTTCTGGAATGTATCCCCACTGGTTGAACGTAATCGGAATGCCCAAGCGTTTAGCAAAGTCCGAGGCACGCTTGAGATGGTCAACGCGCTGCTGGCGGTATTTGGGCGCCACCAGACCGTAAGTCAAAGGACCTTCATACAGATCGTATTTTTCCTCACCGGGACCTGAAGTGACGAGAGCCGTGGCTTCAATTCCGTTCCTCTCAAGCGCCGTACGCAGGCGCTTTTCCATAGTGGGAGAAAAGTCAGAAGTAATCAAATGAACGGTGGGAATGCCAAAACTACGAACGTATGCCATCGCCTTTTCCGGCTCATTCGTTGCTGCCGTCAGCAAACCCATGCGCATGGGCTTCGGCTCATCAGCTTTGATCCCGGTCAGTTTTACTCCACTTGCAACAGCAACCGACGCTGCCGTTTGTAAGAATCTTCTTCGGTTAACACCCTGCATTGAATCCTCCTCGTGCTTTTTCGCGCTCGGTACACCTTGAGCCCTTTCGGCCATTCCGTGCCGACAACCGCACATAATTGGCTGCAATCGTTTTGATCTTAGCACGGCATGCACGCGCCATTGCGACCATTACACAAGCCTTCGGCTGGACACGATCACTCTTTGTTCCCGATCCTTCGGCAGGATTCATATCCAAACCCTCCGGTTGCCAGCTTCGAGTGTATGGGTCATTCAGCGACAGAGTACATGAAGGCATGGTCTGCGTCGGCGCAGAGAGTTCCAACTCCGATCTGATGGTGACAGCTTTCACCAGAGCCAATAGCGCGAGAACTTTCGTCGCCTTGAACCGGTCACTAAAAAAACAGAGGGTAATGATCACGTTACCCGGCGCAGACTTCCAGTTTGCTGAGCTTACCGGCCCCTGCCATCAGAATTCGCTGGTTGAGAATCCCATCGCCCAAAATGGAAGAATCGAAATCGTTATGCTGCCAGGATCCATCGCGACACTTTCTATGGTGCCGTTGAAAAAGCTACCCGCAGACTTTACTATACCCGCGTAGCCACTGGGATACAGCTCACCGAGGCCCGACAAAGAGCCTGTGCCTGCTCCTGCCTCTCGCGCGGAACTATTGCTTTGCGGCAGTCAAATCCACGTAGGTAGACTCCGTCACTCTGGCGGGCGCTGCCATGGCCTTCAACATATTCAGGTCAAAATCTTTGTAAAGGTCCAGGCAGAAGACATCCGGAACCTGATTAGACTTCACCGACTCCACGAGAAGATCAGCCAAGCTCTGCAGCCCGTGATGTATGGTGATGTTTCCAAACAGCCGCGGCTGTAATGCTCCCGCCACCAGTGACACCAACTGCATGCGGTAGCCTTCGCTCTCGAGCGTGACCTGCGAGGGGTGCCACCGTTGCCGCGCCCACTCAGTGATTGCAATCAACTGCGCGACCTCCAGGCCCAGCGGCGGCGCGCCAACCGACGTCATCATATATCCGAGGCTGCCCACGTCCTCCTTTGAGGGGTTTGCATCGCCAGTAAACACTATGGAAAGCGCCAACACCTGCTTGCCGATTTGGATAAGGTTGGCAGCCTCGGGGGCATGGTCCCACACTTCCTCATTTACGCCGGGCCGCCCTTTGTCATTGATCATCACGACCATCGGTGCATTTGCGGGCGTCCAAATGGATTTGGTCCACACTCCCGTGGCGCTCAACCCATTGCTGAGGGCAAACCGGAATGAAATTGATTCAACAGTGCTGTGATCCGTGTTCGCCACATACCAGGGATGCTCAACGGTTACCGATTTGTAGTGCACTACTTTGCCAAGCGCTGCCCGCTGCGTCACGGCCCATTCCTCACGGGCGCCCGAATTCGCAGGGACGGGCGGGTGATGGATTTTGGATGCGAATTGCCTGGCCAGTCCAAGGATGGTCAAATTATCAGCGGGCACACCTGAGGCAAGCTCACTGTAACTCTTCACATAGTTTTCTACTGGAATTTCGTCCGGCTTGTCAGGAAGATCAAACCACTTTGTAAGAAATCGATAAGCCTGCTGCCGGTTGTCACGCTGGTAGTTATGTGCCGAGACCTGAGTGTCCGCATGGAACTGGAGAGCATCCTCTTTGCCGTATAGCGCGTAGAAAGGTTTGATTGCGTCGTAAATATC